>NZ_JBSGTG010000002.1:376102-379201 GCF_053607285.1 Streptomyces sp. NPDC055140
GCGGGGCCCCCCCCCCCCGCAAACAGGGCGGGGGGGGCCGGGGGGGGGGGGCTGTGGGGGGGGGTTAATGGGGGTGCCGGGTGGGGGGGCGGGCGGGGGGGGCGCGCCGGCCGGCCCCGGGACCCATGCGCACGCGAAAGGAATTTGGACAGGGGGCGCTGGCCAGATCTTTCGACGCAAGGGGTGCGACCGTCATGACCGCAACCGATCTATCAACCTCCGTCCCCTACAGGGAGGTGACGGACGCCAACGGCCGTGTGTACCGGGTTGGCGAGACAGATATCGACATCTTGGGCCGCAAGCGCAAGTGGATGGTGATCCTGCCCTGGGTGGGCATGATGGGGATCTCCTCCGCCGAGTACGCGTTCGCTTCCGCCGAGGACACCCTGCACACCGCGCACGACTGGAACAGCCTGCACATCTTCTGGATGATGACCGTCTGGGTGTTCTTCCAGGCCGCGGTCGCCTTCCCCGCGGGCAGGCTGCGTGAGAGCGGCAGACTGCCGGCCCGCTGGGCGATGATGATCGGCGCGTCGGGCACCTTCATGGGCTATCTGTCGCTGGCCCTGGCACCACATGTCGTCTTCGCCTACATCGGCTTCAGTGTGCTGAGCGGCATGGGCGCGGGCATGGTGTACGCCACCTGCGTCAACATGGTGGGCAAGTGGTACCCGGAGCGAAGGGGCGGCAAGACCGGCTTCGTCAACGGCGGCTTCGCCTACGGTTCGGTGCCGTTCGTCTTCCTGTTCACCGGCTACATGGACCTGACCAACTACCGATGGGTGCTGCTCTCGGTGGGCGTTCTGCTCGCCGCGATGGTCGCGTTCGCCGGTTCCTTCTTCAAGGATCCGCCGAAGAACTGGTGGCCTGCGAACGTCGATCCGCTCAATCCGCCGGAGGACCCGCGCGCCCGGCGTTCCCTGGAGAAGAACCCGCCGGCCGTCAAGCAGTACACCCCGCTGGAGGCCTGGCGGACCGGCCGAGTGGCACTGATGTGGTTCTGTCTGGCCTGCACTTCCGGCGTGAACATCTTCGGCATCGCCTTCCAGGTGGACATCGGCGAAGAGGCCGGCTTCGCCGGCGGAATCGTTGCCGCCGCGATGTCCTTGAAGGCGCTCGTCAACGGCAGCGGGCGCGGCGTCATCGGATGGCTCTCCGACCGCTACGGCCGCAAGCAGTGTCTGCTCGCCGTGTGCGCCATCCTCGGGTGCGCCCAGTTCGGCATCCTCTGGTCGGCCGAGGCCAAGAACCTGCCGCTGTTCCTGATCTTCTCCGCGATCTCCGGTTTCGGCGGCGGCGCCATCTTCCCGATGTTCGCGGCGCTCACCGCGGACTACTTCGGCGAGAACAACAACGCCACCAACTACGGCATGGTCTACAGCTCCAAGCTCGTCTCCGGACTGGGCGCGGGGATGGGCGCCGTGGTGGTCGGGGCCTGGGGGCACTCCGGTGCCTTCGTCCTGGCGGGCTGCATCTCCTTCTTCGCCGGCTTCATCGCGCTCTTCCTGTCCCAACCCGGCAGGTCCAAGCCCCGTGACATACAACCCAACCCGCAACCGCTCGGTGAGGAGATGGCTTGATATGACGGCTGAGCCCATCGCCGCAGGCAACTCGGCGACGACCACTGGTAGCAGGTACCGAGAGATCACCGACGAGAACGGCCGCGTCTATCGCGTAGGCGAGACGGACCGCGACATCCTCGGCCATTCCCGTAAGTTCATGGTGTATCTGCCATGGGTCGCGATGATGGCCATCAGCGTTTCCGAGTACGCGTACGGTTCGGCGGAGGACACGCTGTCCAGCGCACATGGCTGGACGCAGTCGAACACCTTCTGGATCCTGAGCATCTGGGTGTTCTTCCAGGCGGGCATCGCCTTCCCCGCGGGATGGATGCGGGAGAAGGGCATCCTGTCCGCGAAGCGGGCCATGATGACCGGCTCGTTCCTGTGCATGCTCGGCTTTCTCGCCCTGTCCCATCTGAGCAATGTGTGGCTGGCGATCCTCGGCTTCGGTGTCATCGGCGGCCTCGGCTCCGGCCTCGTCTACTCGACCTGCATCAACATGGTCGGCAAATGGTTCCCGGAGCGAAAAGGCGGCAAAACAGGCTTCGTCAACGGCGGCTTCGCCTACGGATCCCTGCCGTTCATCTTCATCTTCAACTACGCGTTCGACACGTCCAACTACCACCGGGTGCTCGACATGATCGGCGCCTACGTCCTGGTCGTGGTGCTGGTCTGCGCGTTCTACTTCAGGGACCCGCCGAAGAACTGGTGGCCGCACGACATCGACCCTCTCGCCACCTCCGGCACGAGCAAGAGCGCAAGGTCTCTCGCCAAGAACCCGCCCGCGGTGCGCCAGTTCACGCCCAAGGAGGCCATCAGGACCGGCATGCTGCCGATCATGTGGTTCAGCCTCGTGCTGACGGCCGGTGTGTCGATCTTCGGCATCTCGTTCCAGGTGGACTTCGCCAAGGAGGTCGGTTTCGGGCCTCTGGTCGCGGCGTCGTCGATGGGCGTCATGGCCGTCATCAACGGAGTCGGCCGTGCCGTCGTGGGCTGGATGTCGGACATCTGGGGCCGCAAGCTCAGCCTCGTGCTCGTGATCGTCGTGCTCGGGCTTGCCCAGTTCGGCGTGATCTGGGCGGGCGACATCAAGAGTGAGTGGCTGTTCCTGGTCTTCGCCTTCCTCTCCGGCTTCGGCGGCGGCGCGTTCTACCCGATGTTCGCGGCGCTGACCCCGGACTACTTCGGGGAGAACTACAACGCCACCAACTACGGGCTCGTCTACAGCGGCAAGCTCATCAGTGGCCTGTTCGGCGGCGGCCTCGGCTCGATGGTGGTCGCCGCGTGGGGCTACAACGGGGCGTACGCGCTGGCCGGCGGGATATCGATGGTGGCAGCGGCCTTCGCGCTGCTGCTGCGGCAGCCCGGCCGGGAGAAGGCGGCTCCGCCCCTGAAGGAAGCCATCGGCGCATAGGGGGAGTTCACCTACTGAGTGGGGGCCGGGCCCTAGTGCGGGGCCCCCGAATGTTATAAGAGGCGGGGGCCGGTGTTAGTTTTGAGGCCGCGCCCGGTGTGGTTGTGGAAATAATGGGGGGAG
>NZ_JBSGTG010000002.1:379211-860930 GCF_053607285.1 Streptomyces sp. NPDC055140
GCCCGCCGGGGGGGGCGCCGGCGCCCCCCCCCCTCCCGCCCCCCTGGGGCGCCGGGGGGGTTTCCCCATTGTGGGGGGGCCCCGCCATTGGGGCGGGCCCCCACTCATTTCTGCCGTGCCGGCGTCAGTGCTTCTTGCGCAGCCCGGCCAGGTTGTCGTAGCCGATCTTCGCGTGCTTCAGGGACTGGCCGAGGTCGGTGTCGCTGGGCGCGTTGTCCTGCTCGACCATCGGGTTGTGGTAGTTCATCGCCCCGACGCGGGTGAAGAACCTCTCGTAGTCGATGACTCCGGTGCCGAACGGCACCATGTCGTAGCCCATGCCGTTCGTCGTGTTGACCGTGCCGTCCTTGGCGTGGAACAGCGGGTAACGCTTGTTGTTGCGGCGGACGAGCGCCGCCGGGTCGAAGACGTTCTCCCGCTGGGAGCCGTCGTGGGCGGTGTAGGTGTGGAACTTGTACTGGGCCACGTGCGCCCAGAAGATGTCCATCTCCAGCCAGACCGTCTTCGGGTCGGTCACCTCGAGGAAGTACTCCAGCTTGCGGATGCCGGAGCTGCGGGTCGGCTTGCCCTGCGCGTCGAGGGGCCCGCCGTCGAGCAGGAACCCGTACGCCGCGTCGTGGTTGTGCGTGTACAGCTTGAGTCCCGCACTGTGGGCGATCTTGCCGAGCGCGTTCCACTTGTCGGCGGCGGCGTCCCAGTCGGACCGGTAGGCACTGCCGGTGGGGTCGCCACCGGTGCCCATGTGGTCCATGCCGAGGATGTTGGCTATCTCCAGGTGCTTCTTGAACGTGTCGAGGTCGGGCTGGCTGAGCGGCCACGACCCCGGGATGAAGCCGTGGTTGCCCTGGGCGCGCAGGCCGTACTCGTCCAGCCAGGAGCGCAGCAGCTTGGCACCCTCGACGGTTTCGAGGTTGGCGCCGCCGGGCGCGTTGGCGTGCTGGCCGTAGCCGGCGAACTCGACCTGCTTGTAGCCGTAACGGGCCAGCTCCTTGAAGACCTCCCGGAACCCGGACGGCAGGTTGGAGGCGAGCGGGTCTCTGCCCGTGGCGTCGCGCACGGTGTAGAGGATGATGCCGCGCTTGGACGCCGGGACGAGGGCGTGGCCGCCGCCCCCGCCGCCGTTGTGCGCGCTCTGGGCGAGGGCGGGCGATGCACCGAAGACGGGTGCGGCGACGGCGGCGGCCCCCGCTGCGGTGCAGGTGCTCAGAAAACGGCGGCGGCTGACGCCGAGGGCGCGGCGCAGGGCGTCGCCGGGTCCGGATTCATCGTTGAACGCGGTCACGGTCACTCTCTTTCTCGGGTTGGTGCGGGACGTGTGCGGGTGCGCACCGGGCTCATGCGAGACCCGCCAGGTCGAGCAACAGCGATTTCACGTCGGTGGCCGCGACACGGCCGGTGACGGCGCGGGGGGTGGAACACAGGATGAGCGGACCGTCGGGGCTGTCGTCGCTCAAGGGGAGGCGGCCGTGGCTGCCGCGGATGGGTGAGGGATCGAGGGGCACGACCGCCATGCGGTAGCGCATGCCGAGCTTCTTGCGGGCCAGGGCGCCGGCGGCCTTCACCTTGACGTAGGGGTCCTGGGGGTCCATGAACAGCTCGACGGGGTCGTAGCCGGGCTTGCGGTGGATCTCGACGAGCTGTGCGAAGTCGGGCGCGCGGTCGTCGTCGAGCCAGTAGTAGTACGTGAACCAGGCGTCGGGCTCGGCGATGGCGACGAGTTCACCGGAGCGCGGGTGGTCGAGATGGTGGGCCTTCTTTCCCTCGTCGTCGAGGAGTTGCTCGATACCGGGCACGTCCTTCAGCGCCTCGCGGACCATGTCGAGGTCCTCCGGGCGGCGCACGTAGATGTGCGCGATCTGGTGGTCGGCGACCGCGAACGCCCGCGACGTCATCGGGTCGAGATACTCCATGCCGTCTTGCGTGTGCACCTCGAGAAGTCCGGCGCGGCGCAGGGCGCGGTTGATGTCGACGGGCCGCTCGACGCGGGTGATGCCGTACTCGGAGAGGGCGACGACGGTGCGGCCCTCGGCCTTCGCGTCGTCGAGGAGTGGCGCGAGGGTGGCGTCGAGTTCGGCCGCTGCCCGGTGCGAGCGCGGGTCGTCGGGGCCGAAGCGCTGGAGGTCGTAGTCGAGGTGGGGGACGTAGGCCAGCGCCAGGTCGGGATGGCGGGTGGCGATGATGTGGCGGGTCGCGTCGACGATCCACCGGCTGGAGACGAGGTCGGCGCCCGGGCCCCAGAAGTGGAAGAGGGGGAACGTGCCGAGTTTCTCGGTGAGTTCGTCGTGCAGGGCCGGCGGCCTGGTGTAGCAGTCGGGTTCCTTGCGGCCGTCGGCGTAGTAGACGGGACGGGGTGTGACGGTGATGTCGGTGTCGGCGCCCATGGCGTACCACCAGCAGATGTTGGCGACCGTGTACCCGGGGTGGCTGCGGCGGGCCGCGTCCCAGAGCTTGTCGCCGGCGACGAGTCCGTTGTGCTGACGCCACAGGAGTACGTCGCCCAGCTCGCGGAAGTACCAGCCGTTGGCGACGATGCCGTGCTCGGACGGCATGGTGCCGGTGAGGAACGTCGACTGGGCGGCGCAGGTGACGGCGGGCAGGACCGTGCCGAGGTGGGCCTGGGAACCCGTCCGGCCGAGCGACTTGAGGTGGGGCATGTGGTCGAGGAGGCGCGGGGTGAGGCCCACGACGTCCAGGACGAGCAGCGGGTTCGGGCTCACGTCCGGCCGGTCGACTGTGGTGTCGGTACTGGCAGTTGTCATGGGAGTTCCTTCAGGCCGAGGTCCGTCAGGAGGTCGCGGGCCAGGGTGAGTTCGGCGGCGATGCCGTCGGCGAGCTGGGTGCGGGCGCGGGGGCGCAGCTCCGGCGGGAGCGCCTGCCAGGTGTACGTCTCGACCTCCAGGTGCCGGGTGAGCGGATGCGCGCCGCCGACCAGACGCGTGAGCGTCTCCTTGAGCACCGGGAGCGTGGAGGTGAGGGGGGCCGCGGGCGCCGCGTGCAGCGGTACGTGGAAGTGGGCGCGCCAGGGCGCGGTGTCGGGGAGCGCGCCGCCGGCGAGCGCCTCGCCGAGGTCGTCGGTGCCGCGCAGCCCTTCGGGGGTGAGGGTGCGGGTCTGGTGCAGGAAGCGGGGTTCGTCGAACGCGGCGAGCGCCTCGCGGACCTCGGCCCTTTCGGGGTGCTCGGCGTGCAGGGCCGCGGAGAGCTGGGACTTGACGACGGGGATCCCTGCGGCGGCGAGCGCGTCGAGCGCGTCGGCCGGGTCCTCGAAGGAGGTGGCGAGATGGCAGGTGTCGACGCAGACGCCGATGCGGTCGCGGGCCACGGCCGTGAGCGGGGCGATCGCGTCGCCGGTCGTCTCGACGGTGCAGCCCGGCTCGGGTTCGAGGCCGACGCGGATGGAGCGGCCGGTCAGCTCCTCCAGGGCGTCGAGCCGCTCGGCAAGGGTGGTGAGCGCGGCGTACGCGATGTCCCGGCGGGCCGGGTCGATGGCGGTACGCCATGCGAGGGGCAGCGTGGAGATGGTGCCCTCGGTGATGTCGGAGGGGAGCAGCGCGGCGAGGAGGCGGGCCAGGTCGACGGTGTGCGCGAGGCGCTCCGGGTCGGCCCAGTCGGGCTTGTACACGCGGTACTTGACCTCTTCGGCGCCGAACCCCTCGTACGGGAAGCCGTTGAGGGTGACGACCTCGAGGCCGCGCCGGTCGAGTTCGGTGCGCAGGCCGCGCAGGGCGACGGGGTCGGTGGTGAGGGCGCGCGCGGCGTCCTTGGCGAGCCACAGGCCGATGCCGAGCCGGTCGCGGCCGAGGCGCTTACGGACGGGTTCGCAGTGGTCGCGCAGCTGGGCCAGCACGCCGTCCAGGGTCTCGGCGGGATGGACGTTCGTGCAGTACGCGAGGTGGACGGTGGACCCGTCGGGGTGGCGGAAGCGCATCGCTCACGCCCCGCCGCGCAGGATGGAGTTCCCCTCGTGGGTGGCGTCGGTCCCGGCGACGTCGAGGTCGAGCCGGCCGCTGAGGCCGTAGAACGCAACCGGGTTGCGCCACAGGACGCGGTCGACGTCGTCCTCGGTGAAGCCGGCCTTCAGCATCGCGTCGGCGACCTTGCGGGTCTTGAGGGGATCGCTCTTGCCCCAGTCGGCGGCCGAGTTGACGAGGACCCGCTCGGGTCCGTACTCGGTGAGGATCGCGACCATCCGCTCCTCGTCCATCTTGGTGTCGGGGTAGACGGAGAACCCGAGCCAGCAGCCCGCGTCCTTGGCCTCCTTCACCGTGGTCTCGTTGAGGTGGTCGACGAGGACCCGGTCGAGCGGCAGGGCCGACTCGCGTACGACGTCCAGGGTGCGGCGCAGTCCGGCGAGCTTGTCGCGGTGCGGGGTGTGCACGAGCGCGGGGAGTTCGTGGTCGGCGGCGAGCTGGAGCTGGGCGGCGAGCGCGGTGTCCTCGGCGGGCGTCATCGAGTCGTAGCCGATCTCGCCGACGGCGACGACGTTGTCCTTGACGAGGTAGCGGGGCAGCGCGTCGAGGACGGGTGCGCAGCGTGGGTCGTTCGCCTCCTTGGGGTTGAGGGCGAGCGTGCAGTGGTGGGCGATCCCGTACTGCGCGGCACGGAAGGGCTCCCAGCCGAGGAGTGCGTCGAAGTAGTCGAAGAACGAGGCGGGCGAGGTGCGGGGCTGGCCGAGCCAGAAGGACGGCTCGACGATCGCCCGTACGCCGGCGGCGTACATGGCCTCGTAGTCGTCGGTGGTGCGCGACGTCATGTGGATGTGCGGGTCGAAGATGCGCATCAGGACTCCTCGGCCTTGTGGGGAGGCGGCGTGGTCAGGGCCAGTACGCGGTGCAGGTCGTCGGGGACGGGACGGCCCGCGGCGGTGCGCTCGTTCGCGTAGTCGCCGAGCATGCGGGCGAGTTCGGCGTCGCCGCGGGCGCGTTCGGCGAGGTCGGCGACGGCGGACACCGGCACGCCGGTGAAGAGGCACTTCAGGACGGCGTGGCGCCAGTGGTGCGCGGTGAGGTGCTCGGCGGCGTAGGGGCCGACGGCGGCGGCGACGAGCCGGGTGTCGTTCGTGCGCAGCGCGTCCTCGACGAGGGGCAGCGCTTCGGGTCCTGCGACGAGGTGAGGAAGAGCCGCGAGGACGGCGCGGCGTTCGGCGGCGGCGCCCTGTTCGTAGAGGCGGGTGAGGGTGGCGGTGTCGGCGCGGGCCGCGTGCAGGAGGACGATGCGGGCGCTGTCGGCGTACTCGGATCCACAGCGGCGCCCGGCCTCGGCGAACTTCAACTCCCAGGCGGCGTCCGTCTGTTGCATGCCTTTGTCATCGGCGGCGGCCTCCGACGCGGCCTTGTCGAGCCATGTGCGGGCCGTCTCGCCGAGGGAGGCGTCGGTGCGGGCGCGGAGGGCCGCGATGCCGGGAGGTGTGTCGGTCATGGGGTGCCTCCTTCGGCGGCAGTGCGCAGGAACCGCAGTGATTCCTCGGCGAGTTGGGGTCCCGCGTGGGAATGGCGGGGCAGTTCCACGACCGTCAGTCCCTGATAGCCGGTGGCTTCGAGGGCTTCGAGCACCGGCGGGAAGTCGATCTCGCCGTCGCCGAACGGGAGGTGTTCGTGGACGCCCCGTCGCATGTCCTCGATCTGTACGTGCTTCAGCCAGGGAGCGGCCTCGCGCACACAGTCGGCGGGCGGCAGCGGCTCCAGGCACTGGCAGTGGCCGATGTCCAGGGTGAGGCCGAGCGCTTCGGGGCCGCCGAACTCCTCACGGAGGTAGTGGAAGTCGGCGAGTGTGGCCAGGAGGTGGCCGGGCTCGGGCTCGATGGCGAGCGGGACGCCGGCGGCGGAGGCCGTGTCGAGGACGGGGGCGAGCGCGTCGGCGAGCCGCTTCCACGCGGTGCCGTCGTCCGTGCCGTCCGGGGTGATGCCGCTGAAGCAGTGCACGGCGTGGGCGCCGAGGTCTGCGGCGACCTGCACGGCCCTGATGAGCAGCCTGGTGCGCGCGGCCCTCGCGTCCGGGTCGGGGTCGAGGAGCGAGGGGCCGTGCTTGCGGCGCGGGTCGAGGACGTAACGGGCTCCCGTCTCGACGGTGACACTCAGGCCGTGCCGGTCGAGGACGCGGGCCACCTGCCGGGTGCGGGTGGGCAGGTCGGGGACCAGGGGGTCCAGGTGCATGTGGTCGAGGGTGAGGCCGACGCCGTCGTAGCCCAGGTCGGCCAGGACCGCGAGGGCGTCCTCCAGGCGAAGGTCGGTCAGGCCGTTGGTGCCGTATCCCCAGCGGATGGTCATGTGACGCTCACCTTCGGGGCCAGGCGGGCCAGTTGGGCCAGCGACGCGGTGGCCAGGGCGGTCAGGGGGGCGCCCGCCCGGGCCGCGAGGGCGGCCTGGAGGGGGATCATGGCGCGGATGCCGCCGCCCACCGCCCGCTGGGTCAGGGGCGGGGAGGGGTTGAGGGCGGCGTGGAAGTAGGGGCGGGCCGCGGTGGCCGCGTAGGCGGCGGCCAGGGCGGCGGTGGTGGTCCCCGACAGGCCGGGGGCGGCTGCTACCCGCCGGCCTGCCGGGAGTCGTGGGGCGCGCCCGGTGATCCGGGTCAGCGCGAGGGTCGCGGCGAGCGCGCCCAAGGGGGCTTTGACGTCGCCGCCCCGGGTTTCGTTGCGGGACACCGCGGTGACGGCGAGAGTGTGGGCGGCCAGCGTCGTGGCCGCGGGCAGAGCCGTGCGATGCAGGCGGCCCGAGGTCGCCGCCGCTCCCAGCAGCACGTCGAGCCCCCTCGCCGCCGCCATGGCCACCGGTCCCGCCGGTGTCTTCTTCAGGCCCAGGTCGTACGCCCATACCGTCGCCGCGAGCGCGCCCGCGGCCAGGGCGGCCGGACGGCCCGCCCGGGTCGCGAGGGCCAGGCCCGCGGCGGTGAGGCCGCCCGCTGCCGCGAGGGCCGCTGCGGGGCGGATTCGCCCTGACGGCAGCGGGCGGTGCGGGCGGTCCACGGCGTCCTCGGCCCGGTCCGCCCAGTCGTTGAGGGCCATGCCCGCCTCGTAGAGGCACAGGGACGACCCGATGGCGAGGAAGGTGCCTCGGCCGGGGCGCAGGCCCACCGCGGACGCGCCCGCGAGCGCGTCGCCGGGGACCGTGAACAGGGCGGGCAGGCGCAGGAGTTCGGCCCAGGCCCGCAGGTGCTGCGCGCGGCCGGTCACCGCAGGCGTCCCGCGAAACCGACGAGTGTCGCGTACTGCTCGGCGAGTGCGGGGGACGCGTCGCCGTCGGGGTCCTTGAAGTAGAAGCCGAGTTCGGGCAGGGGCCCGTCGACGCCCTTCTCGTGGGCGCGCAGGAGAAGGCGGGCCAGGTCGAGGACGAGGGGGGCGGCGAGCGCGGAGTCGCAGCCCTGCCAGATCGTCTGGAGGATCATGCGGGAGCCGAGGAACCCGTCGAAGGCGATGTGGTCCCAGGCCGTCTTCCAGTCGCCGAGCGCGGGCACGTCGTCGATGTGGACCTCGCCCTCGGGCGCGGCCCCGAGCGCGTCGACGAGGACGCGTTCCTTGCCCGCGTTCTTCGCCGCGGCGGCGCCGGGGTCGGCGAGCGCGGCGCCGTCGCCGCCGCCGAGGAGATTCGTGCCGGACCAGGCCCGCACGGACAGGGAGCGCTGGAGGAACATCGGCGCGAGCACGGACCGCAGGAGGGTCTGGCCGGTCTTGCCGTCGCGCCCTGCGTAGGGCAGGCCGCTGGTGGCGGCGAGATCGGCGAGCGTGGGGTGGTGCAGGCCGGTGGAGGGGGTGAAGTTGACGTACGGGCAGCCCGCGCGCAGGGCGGCCGCCGCGTAGAGGGAGCTGGCGGGCAGCCGGCTGCTGTCGGGGGCGGGTTCCGTGGACGCCACGTTCACGACGACGGCGCCGGCGAGTCCGCCGCGGTCGACGAAGTCACGGATGTCGGCGGCGAAGTCGGCGATGAGTTCGTCGTCGGAGCGGGAGTCCCCCGGCTGGGGGCCTCCCGAGCGTATCTGCCGGTCGGCGGCTGCGAGTTCGGCGCCGACCGCGGTCGGCAGGCCGTGCGGCAGGACGCCTCCGGCGGCGAGGTGTTCGGCGCGTTTGGGCAGCGGACAGTCGACGGTGTCGTGTCCGCCGAAGACGAGGGACGACAGCGCGGGGAGCCCGGCGCCGGCGAAGGGTTCGGTCTCGGTGACCATGCCGGTCGGGGGGTGCAGGCCCGCGCCGACGGCGGCGCAGCCCGCGATCGCGGTGGTGGCGACGGAGCCACGGGCCCCGATGAGCCAGACTCCGAAGCGGGCGGTGGGGGAAGTGGGTTCGGCGGACATGGGCAGCCTCCTTGTCGTACGCGAACCTGGAGCCGGAGTTGCGGTGGTGGTGCGGGACGACGGGCGGGGGTCCGGCGTCCCCCGCCCGCCGTCGTCTAGTGGCCGGACCCGGCGCCCGGCTTCGCGGGCAGGTCCTTGACCCGGATGTCACGGAAGGACACCTGGTCGTCGTTGCCGTGGTTCTGGATCCCGACGTACCCGTCGCGCAGGCTCCGGGCGGGGTCGGTGTTGGTGAAGTCGTTGACCTTCACGCCGTTGAGCCAGATCCGCAGGTGCTCGCCCTCGACCCGGATCTCGTACGTGTTCCACTCCCCCGGCGGGTTCAGCGCGCGGTCGCGCTTCTTCACGTCGGCCGACTGGAAGCTGTAGACGGACCCGGTGGTGCGGTCGGGTGCGTCGGTCGCGTCGATCTGGACCTCGTAGCCGTTGTTCACGGCCGACCAGGGGTCGTCCGACTCCGGGAAGCCCACGAAGACACCGGAGTTGTCGTCCCCGGCCATCTTCCAGTCGAGCTTCAGGGAGTACGAGCCGAGCGGGCGGCCCGCGTACCAGAGCATTCCCATGCCGCCGGACGAGGTGAGCGTGCCGTCGTCCGAGAGCTCGAAGGAGCCGGGTCCGGCCTGCTTCCAGTCCTTGAGCGACTCTGCGGTCCCGTCGAACAGGGACGTGTAGCCGCTCTCGGGCCGGCAGTCCGCCTGCGCGGCGCCACTCGCCCAGCGGATCCCGCCGAGCAGATGCTGCCGGAAGGCCGGGTCGGCGTACGACTCCTTGGTGTGGCCTGCACCGGTGTAGAAGGAGCGGCCGCCCCGGTAGTTCTGGCACCAGGAGATGGGGTGGTCGCCCGCCATGGTGCCGCCGGTGTACGACGACTCGTCGAGCGAGGCGAGGACGTGGGCGTGCTCGCGCGGGTTGGAGCGGTAGTTGTACCACTCGTCGGTGCGGTTCCACGTCGGGGCGAGGTGGGCGGTGGCCGGGTTGCCCCGGTCCTCGACCTTGACCGTGGCGGGCTGGATCGCCGGGTGATTCTGGAAGTAGGCGCCGGCGAGGCCTCCGTAGAACGGCCAGTCGTACTCGGTGTCGGCGGCCGAGTGGACGCCGACGTATCCGCCGCCCTTCTTGATGTAGTGCTCGAAGGCGGTCTGCTGGTCGGGGCCGAGCACGTCGCCGGTGGTGGAGAGGAAGACGACGGCGTCGTAGCGGCGCAGATTGGCGTCGGTGAAGGCGCCGGCGTCCTCAGTGGCGTCGACGGCGAAGCCGTTGGCCGCGCCCAGGTCCTGCACGGCGGCGATCCCCTCGGGGATCGAGTCGTGGCGGAAGCCCGCGGTCTTGGAGAAGACCAGGACCCGGCCCCCCGCCCCCGCGTCCCCCGGTGAGGAGGACGCGGGAGCGGAGACACAGCCGATGAGCAGGGCGGCCGCGGAGGCCGCGAGCGCGATACGGGTGGAGGTGCGCACAGTCCTGCTCCTTCCTCAGCTGGTGGTGAAGGTGAAGTCGTCCACGTCGAAGAGCGCGTCGGTGCCCGCACCCTTGAAGACCAGGAAGAGCGTCGTGGTCTTGGCGGGCGCCCGGCTGATGGTGCCGGTGACGTCCTTGTACGTCTCCCAGGACCCGGTGGGTTCGACCTTGGCGCTGCCGAGGAGGCGTCCGGTGGCGGAGCCGCTGCGGATCTCCAGCGTGCCGCCGCTGCCGGCGGACGCGACGCGCGCCGTGAACGAGGTGGCGTTGCTCAGGACGTACGGCTTGAAGGAGATCCAGTCACCGTTGTTGATGTCGCCGACGGTCTTGCCGCCGTTCGCCGGGGTGTGGCTGGCGATGGTGACGCCCTTGGAGTCGCCGTAGTGCTCGGCCTGGCGGTGCTTGGGCTGGGTGACGTTCTGGTCGTGGGTGGTCAGCGCGGGCTGGCCGTTGGCACCCTGGTCGGTGTACTCGGCGTCGAAGACCCCGAAGACGTTGGCGTTGGCGTCGTGCTCGCTGTCCGCGGAGGTCTGGATGGTGCCCGAGCAGCCGTTGGCCGAGGTGACCGGGTGGCCGTGGCTGTCGTGGCCGAGGATGTGCGTGACCTTGACCTTGGAGCAGTCGATCGTCCCGTCCTCGGGGTCGGTGACCTTCACCTTGAAGGGCACCTTGTCGCCGAAGGTGAACAGCTGGCCGTCCGCGGGGAGTTCGAGGGTCACCTTGGGCGCGGTGTTGCCGACCACGATGTGGACGTCGGCGCTGCCGGTGCGGCCCGTCGCGTCCTTGGCGGTGACGGTCGCCGTGTAGGTGCCGTTCTTCTTGTACGTGTGGCTGGGCGCCGCGCCCGTGCCGCTGGTGCCGTCGCCGAAGTTCCAGGAGTAGGTCAGGGCGTCACTGTCGGCGTCCGTCGCGGTCGAGGAGAAGCGGGTCTTGAGCGGGGCCTGGCCCGAGGTCTTGTCGACCTTGGCGTCGACGACGGGCGAGTGGCCGTCGGTGGCGTTCTCGATGCGGTAGAGGCCGGAGTGCTCGTCGCCGCCGAACCAGGACAGGCCGTAGTCCAGGACGTACAGCGCGCCGTCCGGTCCGAAGGCCATGTCCATCACCTGCGTGCCGGTCCACGGGAACGGGTTGATCGAGGTGACCTTGCCGTCCCCGTCCTGCTCGATCCGCTTGATCCACTGCCGGCCGAACTCACCGGCGAAGAAGTCGCCGTCGTAGGCCTCGGGGAACTTCACGGGCGAGGTGTTCGCCGCGTCGTAGCGGTAGACCGGGCCGCCCATCGGGGACTCGGAGCCGGTGCCGAACTCGGGCACCGAGGCGCCGTCGTAGGGGATCCAGGCCGGCTGGGCGGGCGGCAGGTCGACGATGCCCGTGTTGTGGGGCGAGGTGTTCTTCGGCGCGGCGCAGTCGAAGGCGGCGCCGGACGTCTTGGTGGCGAAGTCGTAGTCGATGTACGCGTCGTTGTTGCCGGTGCAGTACGGCCAGCCGAAGTTGCCGGCCTTGGTGATCCGGTTGAACTCGACCTGGCCCGCGGGGCCGCGCTTCGGGTCGGCGGTGCCGGCGTCGGGTCCGTAGTCGCCGACGTAGACGATGCCGGTCGGCTTGTCGACGCTGATCCGGAACGGGTTGCGGAAGCCCATCGCGTAGATCTCGGGGCGGGTCTTGTCCGTGCCCGGGGCGAAGAGGTTGCCGTCGGGTATGGAGTACGTGGCGTCGTCGTTGACCTTGATGCGCAGGACCTTGCCGCGCAGGTCGTTGCTGTTGCCGGCCGAACGCCGGGCGTCGTAGGCCGGGTTGCGGGTGGGCTGCTCGTCGATCGGCGTGTAGCCGTCGGAAGAGAAGGGGTTGGAGTCGTCGCCCGTCGAAAGGTAGAGGTTGCCGTCCTTGTCGAAGTCGATGTCGCCGCCCACGTGGCAGCAGATGCCGCGCGAGGTGGGGATCTCCAGGACCTTCTTCTCGCTGGCGTTGTCGAGTGTGCCGTCCGCGTTGAGCACGAAGCGCGAGAGCTGGTTGTAGCCGTCGAAGGGCTTGAAGTCCGCGGCCGTGCCGTCGTTCGGGGCGTCGCCCGCGGGGGTGTCGAGCGGCGGCGCGTAGTAGAGGTAGATGAAGTGGTTGTCGCTGAACTTCGGGTCCACGCCGACGCCTTGGAGGCCCTCTTCGTCGTGGGAGTAGACGTCGAGCTTGCCGGCGACCTTGGTGGTGCCGTTCTCGTCGGTCAGGCGCAGGACGCCGTCGCGCGAGGTGTGCAGGACCTTGCGGTCCGGCAGGACGGCGAGCGACATGGGCTCGCCGACCTCTTCGGCGCCCTTGGCGAGGGTGACCTGCTGGAAGTCCTCCGCGCCGGCGACCGCGGCGTCGGGGGCGGGCGCCGCGCCGGCGTGCGGGGCGCCGATCGCGAGTGAGGCTCCGGCGAGAAGTGAGCCGGTGAGGAGTGCGAGTGCCTTGCGGAATCTCGGGCGTTTCCTGTGCACGGAGTTCCTCCGGAAAAGGGCGTGCGTACGGACGGGGGCGTGTCGCGCATGCGCTCTGCGGGTGCGATCGGTACGCCGGGGTGCGCCGTCACCCCGGAACTGTGCATGGTCTGTACAACATTGGACCGTAGCCACGTTTGTCCTGAACGGAAAGCCCTTGCACAGCAAAGGAGTTGACTTTCTCTCCGCGCAGGACAAACGTGGCCGCCGTACTGCTAGTCGGAGCCGCCGAAGGCCGCGTCGAAGGACGCCGTGGGCGGCTCGAAGTCGAAGGCCTTGAGGTGCTTGAGCGCCTCCGGGGCGCCCTGGAGCCGGTCCATCCCGGCGTCCTCCCACTCGACCGAGACGGGCCCCTCGTAGTCGATGGAGCGCAGCATCCGGAAGACGTCCTCCCAGGGCACGTCGCCGTGGCCCGCGGAGACGAAGTCCCAGCCGCGGCGCGGGTCGCCCCAGGGCAGGTGCGAGCCGAGGCGGCCGTTGCGGCCGTCCAGGCGGCGCCGGGCCTCCTTGCAGTCGACGTGGTAGATCCGGTCACGGAAGTCCCACAGGAAGCCGACCGGGTCGAGGTCCTGCCACACGAAGTGGCTGGGGTCGAAGTTCAGGCCGAAGGCGGCCCGGTGGTCGACGGCGTCGAGGGCGCGCTGCGTGGTCCAGTAGTCGTACGCGATCTCCGACGGGTGGACCTCGTGCGCGAACAGGACGCCGTTCTCGTCGAAGACGTCGAGGATGGGGTTCCAGCGGTCGGCGAAGTCCTGGTAGCCGCGTTCGATCATCGACTCGGGCGCAGGCGGGAACATGGCGACCAGATGCCAGATGGACGAGCCGGTGAAGCCGATGACGGTGTCGACGCCGAAGGCCGCCGCGGCCCGTGCGGTGTCCTCCATCTCGGCCGCGGCCCGCCGTCGTACGCCCTCGGCCTCGCCGTCGCCCCAGATGCGGGCCGGCAGGATCGCCCGGTGGCGCTCGTCGATGATCGCGTCGCACACCGCCTGCCCCACCAGGTGGTTGGAGATCGCCCAGCACTTGAGGCCGTACTTGTCGAGCAGGGCGCGGCGCGAGTCGAGGTAGCCGGGGTCCGCGAGGGCCTTGTCGACCTCGAAGTGGTCGCCCCAGCAGGCGAGTTCGAGGCCGTCGTAGCCGAAGTCGCGGGCCAGCCTGCACACCTCTTCGAGCGGCAGGTCGGCCCACTGTCCGGTGAACAGGGTGAACTGGCGTGGCATGAGCCGTGCCTCCTCAGACCGGGATGGTGGTGTAGACGGAGTTCTTGAGCGCGCTCTCCTCCACGGCGGCGAGCACGCGCTGCACGCGCAGGCCCTCGGCGAAGGACGGTTCGGGCTGCCGGCCGGCCGCGATGGCATGGACCAGATCGCGGGCCTGGTGCACGAACGTGTGCTCGTAGCCGAGGCCGTGGCCCGGCGGCCACCAGGCCTCCAGGTAGGGGTGGCCGGGCTCGGTGACGAGGATGCGGCGGAAGCCGGCGCTGACCCCGGGTTCGGTGTGGTCGTGGAACGAGAGCTCGTTGAGGCGCTCCAGGTCGAAGGCCAACGAGCCCTTCTCGCCGTTGAGTTCGATGCGCAGGGCGTTCTTGCGGCCGGACGCGAAGCGGGTCGCCTCGAAGGAGCCGAGCGCCCCGGAGGCGAAGCGGGCCGTGAAGAGCGCCGCGTCGTCCACCGTCACGGGGCCGCGCCCGGTCCCGCCGCCGCCCGCCGCGAGTCCGGCCGACGCCCCTTCCAGGACCGGCCGTTCCCGTACGAACGTCTCGGTGAGCGCGGAGACCCCGACGAGGGGCTCCCCTGCCAGGTACTGCGCGAGGTCGACGGCGTGCGCGCCCAGGTCGCCGAGGGCGCCCGAGCCCGCGTACTCCTTCTTCAGCCGCCAGGTGAGCGGGAAGTCGGGGTCGACGAGCCAGTCCTGGAGGTAGGAGACGCGGACGTGGCGCAGGGCGCCGAGGCGGCCCTCCTCAACCATGCGGCGGGCGAGCGCGGTGGCGGGGACGCGCCGGTAGTTGAAGCCGGTCATCGCCAGCTGACCGCGTGCACTGGCCCGTTCGGCGGCCTCGACCATCGCCTCGGCCTCGTCCACCGTGTTGGCGAGCGGCTTCTCGCACAGCACGTGCTTGCCCGCCTCAAGGGCCGCGACGGCGATCTCGGCATGACTGTCGCCCGGGGTGCAGATGTCGACGACGTCGACGTCGTCCCGGGCGATCAGCGCCCGCCAGTCCGTCTCGGCCGCGGCCCAGCCGAGCCGGTCGGCGGCGGCTCGGACGGCCTGCCCGTCCCTGCCGCAGACGGCCGCGAGGACCGGTCGCAGCGGCAGGTCGAAGACGCGGCCCACGGTGCGCCAGCCCTGGGAGTGGGCGGCGCCCATGAAGGCGTAGCCGACCATGCCGACACCCAGGGGGCGCGGTCCGGCCCCGGGCTCCTGAGTCGTGCCCATGCAGTAGTCCTCCTCGTCGACGCCGGTCCCGCGAGATGCGCTGTGGGGGCATCCATCACTTGAAGCCGGTCGGCATGTACTGGGCGACGTTGTCCTTGTCGACGACCGCCGAGAAGAGCGTCACGTGGGCCGGGATCTCGAACTCGGCCATGCCGCTGACTCCCTTGCCCTGGCCGAGGGCGCGCGCGAGGTCGATCGCGGAGGCGGCCATGGTCGGCGGGTAGAGGACGGTCGCCTTCAGGACGCTGTTGCCGGCCTCGATGGCCTGCATGGCGGAGAGCGCTCCGGCGCCGCCGACCATGAGGAAGTCGTCGCGTCCGGCCTGCTTGATGGCGCGCAGGGCGCCGACACCCTGGTCGTCGTCGTGGTTCCACACGGCGTCGAAGTTCTTCTGCGCCTGGAGGAGCTGCGCCATCTTCGCCTGGCCGGACTCGACGGTGAACTCGGCGGCCTGGCGGGCGACCTTCTTGATGTTCGGGAAGTTCTTCAGGGCGTCGTCGAAGCCCTGGGTGCGCTGCTTGGTGAGCTCCAGGTTGTCGAGGCCCGCGAGCTCGACCACCTTGGCGTTCTTCTTGTCCTTGAGCTGCTCGCCGATGTAGTTGCCGGCGCTCAGGCCCATGCCGTAGTTGTCGCCGCCGATCCAGCAGCGGTACGCCTGCGGGGTGTTGAAGATCCGGTCGAGGTTGACGACGGGGATCCCGGCGCGCATCGCCTTCAGGCCGACCTGGGTGAGGGCCTTGCCGTCGGCCGGCAGGATCACCAGGACGTCGACCTTCTTGTTGATGAGGGTCTCGACCTGCCCGATCTGCGCGGCGGTGTCGTTCGAGCCCTCCGTCGCCTCCAGGGTGACGTCGGAGTACTTCTTGGCGCGCTCCGTGGCGTTGTCGTTGATCGCGTTCAGCCAGCCGTGGTCGGCCTGCGGTCCCGCGAACCCGATGGTGACGTGCTTGCCCGGCTTGTCGTCCGCGGCGGGCTTGTCGTTCGCCGCGGGCTTCGCGTCCTTGGGCTCGTTGCTCGTGCAGGCGGTGAGCAGTCCGCCCGTGGTGACGGCGGCTGCCGCTCCGAAGAGCAGTCCTCTGCGGCTCGTGGTCTCTGGCATGTCGGTAGGCCCTTCCCGGGTCAAGAAGTGGTGGTGGAGGTGCGTCGCTGGACCAGGACCGCGGCGACGATGATCGCCCCCTTGGCGATCTCCTGGACGTCGCTCTGCAGATTGTTGAGCGCGAAGATGTTGGTGATCGTGGTGAAGATCAGTACGCCGAGCACGGAGCCGGTGATGGTGCCCCGGCCGCCGGTCAGCAGGGTGCCGCCGATGATCGCGGCGGCGATGGCGTCGAGTTCGTAGAGGTTGCCGTTGGTGTTCTGGCCCGAACCGGCCAGGACGATCAGGAGGAAGGCCGCGATGCCGCAGCACAGGCCCGACAGGAGGTAGAGGTAGAGGCGCTGGCGGCGTACGTCGATGCCGGCGAGCCGCGCGGCCTCGGCGTTGCCGCCGACGGCGACGGAGCGGCGGCCGAACGTCGTACGGTTCAGGACCAGCCAGCCGACGACCGTGACGGCGGCGAAGACGAGGACGAGCGGCGGGATGCCGAGGATGTAGGCATCGCGCTCGCCGAGCTTGAGGACGCTGTCCACGGACACGGTCTGCGTCTTGCCGTCGGTGATCTGGAGGGCGAGACCGCGGCCCGACGCGAGCATCGCGAGGGTGGCGATGAAGGGGACCATGCCGCCGTACGCGATCAGCAGCCCGTTGACCAGCCCGCAGCCGACGCCTACGACGACGGCGGTGAACAGGATTCCGGCGAAGCCGTAGTCCTGCGTCGCGACGGTGGTCGCCCAGACGCTCGCGAGGGCGACGATCGCGCCGACCGACAGGTCGATGCCGCCGGAGATGATCACGAAGGTCATACCGACGGTGACGACACCGATGACGGACGCCTGCGTGAGGATCAGCTGCAGGTTGTTCGTGTCGAGGAACGAGTCGGGCTGGGTGATGCCGCCGACCAGGACCAGGGCGGCGAGCACGCCCACCAGGGAGAGGGTCCGCACGTCCGGGCGGAACCCTCTCGGGCGGGGGCCGGCGGGCGTGGTCTTCGGGGTGGCGGGCCGGGCGGGGGATGCGGGCTGGGTCATGGTGCCGGGCTCCCTTCGGGTGCGGTTGTCTGTGGCTGAGCGCGCAGTTCCCCGCGCCCCTGATCGGGCGGGTGGCTGGTGCGTGCGGCGGCTTTCCGGGTGCGGGAAGGTGGGGGCTTGTCGCGCCCACGCGGCGGAGCCGCATATGTAGCGGCCCGGCGCCCCTATCGGCCCCCGGCGAGGACCAGGTCGAGCACTCTGTGTTCGTCCAGGTCCGCCGCCGCCGACTCGTGGACCACCGCGCCCTCCCTCAGCACCAGGACCCGGTCCGCGAGGCCGAGGACCTCGGGGACCTCGCTGGAGACCATGAGGACCGCGAGGCCGTCGTCGGCGAGGCGGCGGATGACGGCGTAGAGCTCGGCGCGGGCGCCGACGTCCACGCCTCGGGTCGGCTCGTCGAGGAGGAGGACGCGGCAGCCGCGCAGGAGCCAGCGGGCGAGGACGGCCTTTTGCTGGTTCCCTCCGGAGAGGGTGCGCACCGGCGCGGACGGGTTGTCGGGGCGCAGGGACAGCTCGCGGGTCGCGGCCCGCGCGGCGTCGAGCTCCTTGCCGCGGTCGAGCCAACCTCCGTACGAGAAACGGGACATGGAGGAGACCGACACGTTGCGGGTGACGGACTCCAGCATGAGGAGGGCTTGCGCCTTGCGCTCCTCGGGGGCGAGGCCGAGACCGGCGCGGACGGCGGCGCGTACGCTGCCGGGCCGCAACACCTGTCCGTCGACGACGACTTGTCCGGCACTGGCCTTGCGCGCGCCGTAGATCGTCTCCAGGATCTCGGAGCGTCCCGAGCCGACGAGGCCCGCGAGGCCGACGATCTCGCCGGGCCGCAGTTCCAGGTCGAGCGGCGCGAACTCCCCTTGCCGGGAAAGGCCTTTGACAGTGAGGACGGGTTCGGCGAGCGGGGGTCCCGCGGGTCGCTCGGGGAACACGTACTCGACGTTCCGGCCGGTCATGAGGGCGACCACGTCGCGGGTCGGCGTCTCCTTCGCGGGCAGTCCGCCCGCGACCGCACGGCCGTCCTTGAGGACGGTGACACGGTCGCCGATCCGGCGGATCTCTTCCAGGCGGTGCGAGATGTAGACGACGGCGACGCCGTCGGCGGTTAGGGAGTCGACGATGCGGAAGAGGTTGTCGACCTCGTCCGGGTCGAGGGCGGCCGAGGGTTCGTCCATGACGATGAGACGGACGTCGTGGGAGAGCGCGCGGGCCATGGACACGATCTGCTGCTGGGCCGCCGAGAGGTCACCGACGAGCGTGCCGGGGCCGATCTCGTCATGCCCGAGTCGCTTGAGCAGTGCGGCCGTTGTGGTGCGGGCGTCCCGTCCGCGGACCACGAAGCCGGCGGTGGTCGGCTCATGTCCGAGGTAGACGTTCTCGGCGACGGACAGCCCCTCCACCAGGTCGAGTTCCTGGTAGATGGTGGCGATGCCGAGGCGCATCGCGGCGATGGGCGACTTGAGCACCGTGCGCTCGCCGCGCCAGGTGATCGTGCCGTCGTCGGGCTGGTGGGCGCCGGCGAGGACCTTGATGAGGGTGGACTTCCCCGCGCCGTTCTGGCCGAGGAGGCAGTGGACCTCACCGGCCAGGACCTCCAGGTCCACGCCGTCGAGGGCGCGGACGCCGGGGAACGACTTGGTGATGCCGGACATGGTGAGCAGGGGTGGTTCCGGTGCCATGAGTTTCCCCTCGGCGGGTGCGGGCCGGTGTCAGGGCAGGGCGGAGCTGAACGCCGTACTGGTGTGGTGATCGCGTGCGGTGTTACGCCGGACGGTGTTACGCCGGTGAGAACAGGTGGTCGCTGATCAGGCGGGCCGCGCCGATGACTCCGGCGGTGGGGCCGAGCTCGCCCAGGACGATGGGGAGGTTGCCGGTCGCCAGGGGCAGCGACTGGCGGTAGACCTGGGTACGCAGGGCGGCGAGCAGCGTGTGACCGAGGCCGGTCACGCCACCCCCGATCACCACGAGGCCCGGGTTGAAGAAGCTGACGAGTGAGGCGATGACCTGCCCGGTGCGGTTGCCGCCCTCGCGGATGAGATCGAGTGCGGTGGCGTCACCGGCGGCCGCCGCGACGGCCACGTCGGCGGCGCTGAGTTTCCCGGCCCCTTCGAGCAGGGCCGCGAGTTCGTCGGAACGGCCCTCGCGGGCGGCCTCCTCGGCATCGCGGGCGAGTGCCGCGCCGCTGAAGTAGGCCTCCAGGCAGCCCTTGTTGCCGCAGGCGCACTGGCGTCCGTCGGGCTCGACCTGGATGTGGCCGATGTCGCCGGCGCTGCCCGTCGTACCGCGGTAGACCTCTCCGCCGACGACGATGCCGCAGCCGATGCCCGTGCCGATCTTGACGCAGAGGAAGTCGCGCGCGGAGCGGGCGACGCCCGCGTGCTGCTCCCCCATCGCCATCAGGTTCACGTCGTTGTCGACCATGACCGGGCAGCCGAGTTCCTGGCTGAGGGCCTCGCGGACGGGGAACCCGTCCCAGCCCGGCATGATCGGCGGCGCGACCGGCACGCCCTCGGGGAACCGGACGGGTCCGGGGACGCCGATCCCGGCTCCGTCGAACCCCTCGGCGAGCCCGGAGGCCCTCAACTTGGCTGCCATCGCGAGCACTTGCTCGAAGACGGCGACCGGTCCCTCACGGACGTCCAGGGGTTGGTTGATGTGCCCGAGGACTTCCAGTTCGGCGTTGGTGACGGCGACATCGACCGAGGTCGCGCCGATGTCGACGCCGAGGAAACGCAGTTCGGGGGCGAGCCGGATGTTGTGGGAACGGCGCCCGCCGCGCGAGGCGGCGAGTCCGTCGGCCACGACGAGGCCCGTCTCCAGGAGCCGGTCCACCTCGACGGCCAGCTTCGACCGCGAGAGGTCGATCTGATCGCCCAGCTGGGCCCGGGAGTTGGGTCCGCCGTCACGCAGCAGACGCAGCAGACGCGCCTGGTGCGCGTTCGCGGGTCGAGCCGTCATGCGTCTCACGTGTCCCTCACCGCCTCACCGGGCCGCCTGTCGTCCCGTCTTCGGGCTTTCGAGGGGAACGTAGCAGTGCTTGCCGGGAGTGGGAAGAAGTTGCGCAGCAATTACCCATGACTTTCTCCAGTGACAGGACAAAGAGCCGGGAGGGAGGGGCCGCGTAGCCTGTCGCTCGCACAACTGATGGACGTCACAAGGGGGTTGGAATGACGGAGAGCACGCGGGCGCCGGCGGAGCAGGGAGAGGAACGGCCCGCCGTGCGGAGAGCGGAGCAGCCCGCCGCGGAACTGCGGGTCAGCACGCTGGAGCTCTTCTTCGACCTCGTCTTCGTCTTCACCCTGACGCAGATCACGGTGCTGCTGGCGCACGACCTGTCGTTCGCCACGGCGGGGCGGGTCGTCATCGTCTTCGTCGTGCTGTTCTGGATGTACGGCGCCTACGCCTACCTCACCAACCAGGTGCCGCCCGACCGGCCCTCACGCCGACTGCTGCTCATCGTCGGGATGGGCGCGTTCCTCGTGTGCGCGCTCGCCATCCCGCGCGCCTTCACCGACGGCGGCGTGGTCTTCGGCCTCGGGTTCCTGCTCGTGGTCGTGGTGCACAGCGCGCTGTACACGCGCAGCCACGGCCGTGACGTGATCTGGTACGCGGTGCCGAACGCGCTGGCCGCGCTCGCCGTGACGACGGCCGGGTTCTTCCACGGGCTCGCCGCCGACGCGTGGTGGGTGCTCGCGATCGTGCTCCAGATCGTGACGCCGTTCCTCGCCCAGATCGGCCCCCGCCGCCGGGGCGGGCGCACGACGGACGACCTCAGTGGTCAGCTCGGCGGACTGGAGCCGGGGCACTTCGTGGAGCGCCACGGCCTGCTCCTGATCATCGCTTTCGGCGAGTCCGTCATCGCGATCGGCATCGGCATCGGCGACCAGCCGCTGACGGTGGGCCTGTTCGGGGGAGCATTCCTGGCGCTGGCGGTCGCGGTCGCGCTGTGGTGGACGTACTTCGTACGGGACGAGGGCGCGGCCGAGGAGACGTTCCGGGCAACGTCGCCCGCGCGCCGGTTCCGCCTCGCGATGAACGCGTACTACTACGCCTTCCTGCCGATGCTGCTCGGCGTCGCGTTCCTCGCGGCGGGCGTGAAGAAGTCGCTCGGACACCTCGGCGAGCATCTGCACAGCGGGCCCGCGCTCGCGCTCGCGGGCGGTGTCGCGCTGTTCCTGGCCGGCGATGTCGCGTTCAGGACCGCGATGCGGCTCTCCCCGCTGGCCTTCAGGACGGCAGCCGTGCCGGTGGTGCTCGGCTCGGCGCTGCTCGGGACGTACGTGGCCGCCGTGGCGGAACTCGTCGCGCTCGTCGTGATCCTTGTGGCGATGCTGGCCGTTGAGACGCGGGCCTGTCGGGGCGTTCCTTCGGGCGCTGGGATGTCCGTGGCTGGTCGCGCCCACGCGGCGGAGCCGCATATGTAGCGGTCCCGCGCCCCCCTCCAGAGGCGCGCCCCGACCGTGATCCGTGGGCGGCACGGCCCTTACGACCGGTCGCGCCGGTGGTACGTCTCGCGGGTGTGCTCGGTGTGGGCCCGCATGACCGCCGTCGCGCGTGCCTCGTCCCGCTGCGCGATCGCTGCGATCAGCTCGCGGTGCTCGATCCAGGACTGCTTGCCGCGCTGGCGGGCCACCGGCTGGTAGTACCAGCGCACGCGGCGGTCGACCTGTCCGGCGAGCTCTCCCAGGACGACGTTCCCCGCGAGTTCCATGACCTTGGCGTGGAAGGCGGCGTTCGTGGCGACGACGAGCTCGACGTCGCCGTCGGCGACTGCCTGCTCACCTCTGGCGCACAGCTCTTCGAGCGCGGTGATCCCGGGCTTGCCGGCGTTCGCTGCGGCAAGGCGGGCCGCCTCGGCCTCCAGCAGCGTACGGACCGTGAGGAGCTGGTCCGCCTCGTCCTCGGTCGGCTCGTGCACGAAGGCGCCCTGCGCGGGACGGAGATCGACCCAGCCCTCCGTGTTCAGCCGCTGGAGCGCCTCCCGCACGGGCTGCCTCGACACCCCGAGGTGCCCGGCGAGTTCGCTCTCGACCAGGTGCTGGCCGGGCTGAAGTGCACGCGTCGTGATCAGTTCGAGCAGCGCCTCGTAGACCCGCTCGCGCAGCGGTCCGGGGCGCTCGAGCTTGGGCACCGCCCCCTGCGGCAGTCCTGTGGACAACATCGCGGTCCCCCTCCTGTGCAACGGAGAAGCCAGTATGAATTGGCTTTCGTCTACAGTCTACCGAGCACAATGGCCAGTAGGGGCGGGAGTTGGGCTCGTCACACCCGTGAACGCCGCGAAATCACGCCTGCTCAGGGGCAGTGGACGACCTGGCCCGCGTAGGACAGGTTGCCGCCGAATCCGAAGAGCAGCACCGGCTGGCCGCTGCGGATCTCGCCGCGCTCGACGAGCTTGGAGAAGGCGAGCGGGACGCTGGCGGCGGATGTGTTGCCCGAGTCGACGACGTCACGCGCGACGACGGCGTTCACCGCGCCGATCTTCTCGGCGAGCGGTTCGATGATCCGCAGGTTCGCCTGGTGCAGGACGACACCGGCCAGATCCGCGGGCGTGTACCCGGCCCGCTCGCACGCCGCGCGGGCCAGCGGCGGCAGCTGCTGTGTCGCCCAGCGGTAGACGCTCTGGCCCTCCTGCGCGAAGCGCGCCGGCTCGCCCTCGATGCGCACGGCGTTGCCCATCTCGGGCACGGAACCCCACAGGACCGGCCCGATGCCCGGCTCGTCGCCGGGCGGGCAGGCCTCGACCACGACGGCGCCCGCGCCGTCGCCGACGAGCACGCAGGTGGTGCGGTCCGTCCAGTCGGTGACGGCGGACATCTTGTCGGCGCCGATCACCAGGGCGCGCGTCGCGGCGCCCGCCCGTACGGCGTGGTCGGCGGTGGCGAGCGCGTGCGTGAAGCCCGCGCACACCACGTTGACGTCGAGCGCGGCGGGCGAGGGCACGCCGAGGCGGTGCGCGACGCGTGCGGCCATGTTCGGCGAGCGGTCGACGGCGGTGGAGGTGGCGACCACGACCAGGTCGATGTCGCTCGCCATCAGCCCCGCCGTCGCGAGGGCCTTCGCCGCGGCGTGCGCGGCCAGCTCGTCGACCGGTTCGTCGGGCCCCGCGATGTGACGGGTGCGGATGCCCACGCGGCTGCGGATCCACGCGTCGTCGGTGTCCACCATGGCCGCCAGGCCCTCGTTGGTGAGGACCCTGGCGGGCTGGTAGTGGCCTACGGCGGTGATGCGCGAACCGGTCATGGGTGGGCCCCCTCGTGTTCGAGATGCGGATCCACCAGTCTGGTGAGCGACTCACCGGTACGAGGGCACGTAAAGCGACAGGATTGGGGCGCCCTGGTTGGAGGGTGCCCCACATCACCCTGCGGCGCCCGGGGTCCGCCCCGGTCTACCCCGTGAAGAGCTGCCTCGCCTTCTGCACGAGTTCGTACAGGCCGTACACAAGCGGCACCCCGACCCACAGCCAGGCGAACAGGGTGAGCGTGCGGCGGCTAGGCGGACTGCCGGCGCTCTGCGGCTGCGTCATCGGTGGCCTCCCTCGGGGCGGGGATGTGGTGGCGGGCATGGACGGGACGGATCAGCTCATTGGCGACGAAACCGACGACGAGCAGACCGATCATGATCGTGAAGGACAGGCCGTAGAGGTCCTGACCGTGCTTGCCGGCCTCTTCCTGGCTGTCGGCGACCCGGTTGACGATCAGCGGGCCGAGCACGCCGGCGGTGGACCACGCGGTGAGCAGCCGGCCGTGGATCGCGCCGACCTGGTAGGTGCCGAAGAGGTCCTTGAGGTACGCGGGGACGGTGGCGAAGCCGCCGCCGTAGAAGGAGAGGATCACCAGCGCGCAGCCGATGAACAGGGGCTTGGAGGAGTCGCCGAAGCGGGCGATCAGCAGGTACATGACGGCGCCCACGCCCAGGTAGAGGCGGTAGACGTTCTTGCGGCCGACCAGGTCGGAGGCGGAGGACCAGCCGATGCGGCCCGCCATGTTCGCCGCCGACAGGAGCGCGACGAAGCCCGCTGCCGCGGAGATGCTGACGGGGGTGCCACTGTCCTTGAAGAAGTCCGTGATCATCGGGGCGGCCTTCTCCAGAATGCCGATGCCCGCCGTCACGTTCATGCAGAGCACGAGCCACAGGCACCAGAACTGGGGGGTGCGCACGGCGCTGCGGGCCGAGACCTGCACCCCTTCGAGCGGTGCGGGCGCCCCCGGCTTGGGCGCTCCCTCGGTACGGGGCACCCGCACGAGCAGCACCCCGAGCGACATGAACACGGCGTAGGCGAGTCCGTGCACGAGGAAGGCGAGGGCGATGCCGGAGGAGTCGGCGCCGAAGGACTCCAGCATCTGCGCGGACCAGGGCGAGGCGATCAGCGCGCCGCCGCCGAAGCCCATGATCGCGATGCCCGTGGCCATGCCGGGCCGGTCGGGGAACCACTTGATCAAGGTCGACACGGGCGAGATGTAGCCGATACCGAGACCGATCCCGCCGACGAAGCCGTAGCCGAAGACGATCAGCCAGAACTGTCCGGTGGCGGCGCCGAGGGCGGAGAGCAGGAAGCCGGAGGAGAAGCAGATGAGGGCGACGGTCATCGCCCAGCGCGGGCCGTTGCGCTCGACGAGCGTGCCGCCGAAGGCCGCGGAGAGGCCGAGCATCACGATGCCGAGCTGGAAGGGGAGGGCGCTCTCGGTACCGCTGAGGTGCATGGCGGACTCGAGCGGGGGCTTGAAGACGCTCCAGGCGTAGGCCTGGCCGATGGAGAGATGGACGGACAGAGCGGCGGGCGGAACGAGCCAGCGGCTCCAGCCGGTTGGCGCGACAGGGGGCCTCATGATCCCGAACGTTAGGGAGCCGCACGGGAGTTGGGAAGAGCACGCACCGGAATCCGTACACGGTATGCGATGCGCCACCTCTTGTCGGCCCATCTTCCATACTGTAGACAATATTCCATCGACAGTCCGACGGTCCTCCGCACTCTCCTCCCGTGAGAGCAGGAGCCCTCGACCGAACGGAGCTCGCCATCGTGAAAGTCGCAGTCCTCGGCGCCGGTGCGATCGGCGCCTACGTCGGAGCCGCGCTGCACCGCGCCGGCGCCGACGTGCATCTCGTAGCCCGTGGACCGCACCTCGCGGCCATGAGGCAGCACGGCGTCCAAGTACGCAGCCCCCGTGGTGACTTCACCGCCCGGGCCCACGCGACCGACGACCCCTCGGGGATCGGCCCGGTCGACTATGTCTTCCTCGGCCTCAAGGCAAACTCGTACGCGGCGTGCGGGCCGCTCATCGAGCCACTGCTGCACAGCTCGACGGCCGTGATCGCGGCCCAGAACGGCATCCCCTGGTGGTACTTCCACCGGCACGGCGGCCCGCACGACGGGCAGCGCATCGAGAGTGTGGACCCAGGCGGCGCGGTCAGTGCGGTGCTCGCGCCCGAGCGGGCCATCGGCTGTGTCGTCTACGCGGCGACGGAGCTCGAAGGCCCCGGCGTCGTACGCCACCTCGAAGGGACCAGGTTCTCCGTCGGGGAGCCCGACCGCTCGGTGTCGGACCGGTGCCTCGCGTTCAGTCAGGCGATGCAGGCCGGGGGCCTCAAGTGCCCGGTCGAGCCCGAGCTGCGCGGTGACATCTGGATCAAGCTGCTCGGCAACATCTCGTTCAACCCGATCAGTGCGCTGTCCCGGGCGACCATGCGGCAGATGTGCCTGCACGGCGGCACGCGCCGGGTCATCGAGATCATGATGACCGAGACGCTCGCCGTCGCCGGGGCGCTGGGCTGCCGGCCGGACATCTCCGTCGAACGGCGCCTGGCCGGGGCCGAGCGCGTAGGCGACCACCGCACCTCGACACTGCAGGACCTGGAGCGCGGCAAACCGCTCGAACTCGACGTGCTGCTCGCGGCCGTCGTGGAACTCGCGGAGATCACCGGCGTCCCGGTCCCGACGCTCCGCACCGTCCACGCCATCTCGGATCTGCTCGCCGACCGCATGAGGAGCGCGGCATGAAGAAGCGGGACCGCACCCCGAAGACGTACACCCGCCTCACCCATCCCCTCGTCCGGGACTCACGCGACGCGCCGTTCCGCCGCGCCACCTGGGACGAGGCGCTCGCCAGGGCGGCGGACGGGTTCCGGCGCACCAAGGAAGCGCACGGCCCGGACGCGTTCGCGATGCTGTCCTGCGCGCGCGCCACGAACGAGATGAACTACGTGGCACAGAAGTTCACGCGCGTCGTGATGGGCACGAACAACGTCGACTCGTGCAACCGCACCTGTCACGCCCCGAGCGTCGCGGGCCTCTCCGCGGCGTTCGGCTCGGGCGGCGGCACCTCCTCGTACGAGGAGGTCGAGCACACCGACCTCGTCGTGATGTGGGGTTCCAACGCCCGCTTCGCGCACCCGATCTTCTTCCAGCACGTCCTGAAGGGGATCAGGAACGGGGCACGGATGTACGCCGTCGATCCGCGCCGCACCTCGACCGCCGAGTGGGCGGAGAGCTGGCTCGGCCTGAACGTCGGCACGGACATCCCGCTCGCCCACGCCGTAGGGCGCGAGATCATCCACGCGGGCCTGCACAACAGGGCGTTCGTCGAGCGGGCCACGACCGGCTTCGACGAGTACGCCGAGCTGGTCGAGCCGTGGACCCTCTCCCTCGCCGAGAAGGTCACGGGCATCCCCGCCGCCGCCATCCGCGACCTCGCGCACGCCTACGCCACCGCCGAGCGCGCCCAGCTGTGCTGGACCCTCGGCATCACGGAGCACCACAACGGCACGGACAACGTAAGGGCGTTGATCAATCTGTCGCTGCTCACCGGGCACGTCGGCCGCTACGGCTCCGGCGTCCAGCCCCTGCGCGGGCAGAACAACGTCCAGGGCGGCGGCGACATGGGCGCCATCCCCAACCGCCTGCCCGGCTTCCAGGACATCCTCGACGCCGCGCACCGCGTCAAGTTCGAGCAGGCGTGGGGCACGGAGATCCCGCCGCGATACGGGATGACGCTCACCGACATGTTCGAGGCGATGGAGCACGGCGAACTGCACGCCGTGTACTGCATCGGCGAGAACCCCGCCCAGTCCGAGGCGGACAGCGAGCAGGCGATACGCCGTCTCGCGGCCCTCGACCACCTGGTCGTGCAGGACATCTTCCTGACGAAGACGGCGGAGATGGCCGACGTCGTACTGCCCGCGACCGCCGCGTGGGCGGAGACCGACGGCACAACGACCAACAGCGAACGGCGGGTTCAGCGCGTGCGTGCCGCGCTCACCCCGCCCGGCGAGGCCCGCGAGGACATCGACATCATCTGCGAGGTCGCCGCGCGCCTCGGTCACGACTGGAAGTTCGCCGACTCCGAGGCCGTGTGGAACGAGCTGCGTTCGCTGTCGCCGGACCACTTCGGCATGACGTACGACCGCCTCGCGGAGCACCAGGGCCTTCAGTGGCCGTGCCCCGACCTGGAGGTCCTGCCCTCGAGCTTCCTGCACGGGAGACTGTGGGAGTCGGACGCGGCGCTGCGCGGTCCCGCGGCACCCTTCGGGCTCGTCGCGCACGACCCGCCGGTGGACCTGACGGACGAGTCGTACCCGATCCGCCTGACGACGGGCCGGCGCCTGGACTCGTACAACACCGGTGTCCAGAGCGGGGGTTACGCCTCTCCGCTGCGGCGCGGCGAGTACGTCGAGCTGTGCCCGGAGGACGCGGAGCGGTACGGCGTCGTGGTGGGCGAGGAGGTGCGGGTGTCGTCGCGGCGCGGCGTCGTGGTGGCGCCCGTGTGGGTCGACCCGGCGCTGCGGCCCGGCCTCGCCTTCATGACCATGCACTTTCCCGACGAGGTGGACACCAACCAGCTGACGATCGAGGCGAACTGCCCGATCGCGGGGACGGCGGAGTTCAAGGCCTCGGCGATCCGTATCGAGAAGCTGCCGGTCGCGGCCATCAGGAGCTGAGGCAGGACGTGACTCCGCTCCCCGCTGAAAGGCGGGGGCTTCCAACCCGAGGGTTGCGGTCCAGCCCGAACCGACCCCTTCCGGGGCATTAGGAACGTAACACGTAGGAGAGCAATGGATCTGCGCTTCGGTGACAGCAAGCCGACCGACGAGGAACGGGAGGCGGTGGACGCGCTGCTCGGGCCGCCCGGGTCGGCGTGGGAAACGGCCTTCGGTGACTCGACGGTCCGTTCGGACGCGGATCTGCGCTGGGCGCGCGGCGGACGTGCGGCGCGGGAGCGGCGGGACCTGCTGTTGCCGGGGCTGCACGCGGTCAACGACCGGGTCGGCTGGATCAGCGAGGGCGCCCTCGACTATCTGTGCCGGCGGCTGACGGTGCCGCCGGCGGAGGCGTACGGGGTGGCGACGTTCTACTCGATGTTCTCGGTGAAACCGCGCCCGGCGACCGTACTGCACGTGTGCACGGACGTGGCGTGCGCGGCAAAGGGGTCGGCGGACCTGTGCGCGGGGGTGGAGGGGCGGCTGGGGCTCGGCAGTGGGGTTTCGGTCGAGCGGAGTCCTTGTCTGGGGCTGTGCGAGCGGGCTCCGGCTGCGCTTGTGGTGCGGGCGGGTTCGCCTGCGGCGGGCCTCGGCGGCCAGCCCCCGGACCCCCACTCCTCGAACGCCGGCGGGGCTGAAAAAACGCATACGACAGCCGTCATAGCCCCCGCCACCCCCGAGGCCGCCGTCCTCGCCGCCTCCGCCCCCGAGGCCGCCGAGCCCGAACCGCCCGCCTCCCTCGCCGTCCCGCAGGCCGGGCAGCCCGGCCTCACCCTGCTGCGCCGCATCGGCGTCGTGGATCCCTCCTCGCTCGACGACTACCGGTCCCACGGCGGATACACCGCCCTGCGCCGGGCGTTCGAGCTCGGGCCCGCCGGGGTGATCCGTGAGGTGACCGACGCGGGCCTCGTCGGGCGCGGCGGGGCGGCCTTCCCCACCGGCGTGAAGTGGAAGGCCACCGCCTCGCAGCCCGACCATCCGCACTACCTGGTGTGCAACGCCGACGAGTCCGAGCCCGGCACCTTCAAGGACCGGGTCCTGATGGAAGGTGACCCGTACTCCCTGATCGAGGCCATGACGATCGCCGGGTACGCGGTCGGCGCCCACAAGGGGTACCTGTATCTGCGCGGTGAATACCCGCGCGCGCTACGGCTGTTGGGCAACGCGATCGAGCAGGCGCGCGCCCGCGGGCTGCTCGGTGACGACGTGCTCGGTCAGGGCTACGCCTTCGACATCGAGATCCGGCGGGGCGCGGGGGCTTACATCTGCGGCGAGGAGACAGCGCTCTTCAATTCCATCGAGGGCTACCGCGGCGAGCCCCGCTCCAAGCCGCCCTTCCCCGTGGAGAAGGGCCTGTTCGGGAAGCCGACGGCCGAGAACAACGTCGAGACACTCGTGAACGTGCTGCCGATCCTGACCATGGGCGCCGAGGCGTACGCGGCGATCGGCACGGAGAAGTCGACCGGGCCGAAGCTGTTCTGCGTGTCCGGGAGCGTCGAGCGGCCCGGGATCTACGAGCTGCCGTTCGGCGCGACGCTCGGCGAACTGCTCGGCCTCGCGGGGAAGCCCGAGAACCTGCGGGCCGTGCTGCTCGGCGGCGCCGCGGGCGGCTTCGTGCGCGCCGACGAGATGGACATCCCGCTCACGTTCGAGGGGACGCGCGCGGCCGGCACGACGCTCGGCTCGGGCGTCGTCCTTGCCGTCGACGACACCGTGCCGCTGCCGCGCATCCTGCTGCGCATCGCCGAGTTCTTCCGGGACGAGTCGTGCGGGCAGTGCGTGCCGTGCCGGGTGGGCACGGTGCGGCAGGAGGAGGCGCTGCACCGGATCGCCGAGCGGACGGGCGCGGCGGCCGCCGGTGACATCGCGCTGCTCAGGGAGGTGGGGCGGGCCATGCGGGACGCCTCGATCTGCGGTCTGGGGCAGACCGCGTGGAACGCCGTGGAATCCGCCATCGACCGCCTGGGGGCGTACGAATGACCGCCATACCGCTGGGAGTGCCGCGCCGCCTCGTCGAGTTCACGCTGGACGGGCAGGAGGCGCGGGTGCCCGAGGGGTCGACGATCCTGGACGCCTGCCGGGCCGCGGGCAAGGACATCCCGACACTGTGCCAGGGCGACACCCTCACGCCGAAGAACGCGTGCCGGGTCTGCGTCGTCGAGGTCGAGGGCGCCCGCACCCTCGCCCCGGCGTGCTCGCGCAAGGCCGAGGCGGGGATGGAGGTGCGCACGGACACGGAGCGGGCCCGGCACAGCCGCAAGGTCGTCCTCGAACTGCTCGCCTCGTCCGTGAACCTGTCGACGACGCCGCGCGCCGCCGAGTGGATCAAGGAGTACGAGGCGAAGCCCGACCGGTTCGGACCGGACGCGGCGCGTGTGGACGAGGAGCCGCGCGTCGACAACGACCTGTATGTCCGGGACTACGACAAGTGCATCCTCTGCTACAAGTGCGTCGACGCGTGCGGTGACCAGTGGCAGAACACGTTCGCCATCTCGGTCGTGGGGCGTGGCTTCGACGCCAGGATCGCCGTGGAGCACGACGCGCCGCTGACCGACTCGGCGTGCGTGTACTGCGGCAACTGCATAGAGGTGTGCCCGACGGGCGCGCTGTCCTTCAAGTCGGAGTTCGACATGCGGGCGGCGGGGACCTGGAACGAGGCGGAGCAGACGGAGACGACGACGGTGTGCGCGTACTGCGGAGTGGGCTGCAACCTCACTCTCCATGTCCAGGACAATGAGATCGTCAAGGTCACCTCGCCGCACGACAACCCGGTGACCCACGGCAATCTCTGCATCAAGGGCCGCTTCGGCTATCAGCACGTACAGAACCGGGACTGATCGACACATGGGACGAGTCACGGAACGACGCAAGGTACTCCGCATCCGGGGCGAGCAGGTCTCCAGCAGGCCCGACACGCTCGTCGCCGAGGAGCCCCTGGAGATCCGGCTCAACGGCAAGCCCCTCGCCATCACGATGCGCACCCCGGGCGACGACTTCGCGCTCGCGGCGGGGTTCCTGGTCAGCGAGGGCGTCCTCGGCGCGACGGAGGAACTCCAGAGCATCGTGTACTGCGCGGGGGCCACTCTGGGGGTCCCCCCAGGCCCTTCAGGCGCTGGGGGAGGATCGAATACCTACAACGTCGTCGACGTGCGGACCGCTCCCGGTGTGGTGATCCCCGACATCACGCTCGAACGCAACGTGTACACGACGTCGTCGTGCGGCCTGTGCGGGAAGGCGAGCCTGGACGCGGTGCGTACGCAGACCCGGTTCGCGATCGACGACACTCCCCCGGTCCGGATCGAGCCCTCGCTCCTGGCGAGCCTCCCCGACCGGCTGCGCGAGGCCCAGCGGGTCTTCGACCGGACCGGGGGTCTGCACGCCGCGGCGCTGTTCTCGGAGGCCGGGGAACTGCTCGACATCCGTGAGGACGTGGGCCGGCACAACGCGGTGGACAAGCTTGTCGGGCGCGCCCTCCAGAGCGGCGGGCTTCCGCTGTCGCGCGCGATCCTGCTCGTCTCGGGCCGCGCCTCCTTCGAGCTCGCGCAGAAGGCGGTGATGGCGGGCATCCCGGTCCTCGCGGCCGTGTCCGCGCCGTCGTCGCTCGCGGTCGACCTGGCCGCCGAGACCGGCCTCACGCTGGTCGGCTTCCTGCGCGGGCCCAACATGAACGTGTACGCGGGAGAACACCGCATCGCCCTGCGGGCCGCGGCCGCCCAGGGCTGACCGGTTTCCCCGCGGCACGGCGACGGGGCCCGGATCCGGCGGGGAGCGCCCCCTGCGCCGGCCGGGCCCCACGCGCCGACGCCCCGACATCCCTCTTTGCTACGTGTCCGGCTCGCCGGATATCCGCCCCAGCATGCCCATGAGGGCGCCGCGCTCCTCGGCCGAAAGCGGGGCCAGGAGCGCGGCGTTGGCGTCCTCGGCGGCCGCGGCGCACCGCCGTAGCGTCGCGCTGCCCGTCGTCCGCAAGGTGCGGGAGTCGCGCGAACCCATCGCGCTCGGCGGCGAGATCGCCGGTGAAGTGGCGGCCGTGGGTCCCGGCGTGACGGAGTACGCCCCTGGCGACCGCGTCACCGGCCTCGTCTTCCGGCACGGATACGCCGACTACGCGCTCCTGCACGTCGCCATGGCGTCACCGGTACCGGACGGCGCGAGCGCTACCGACGCGGTGGCCCTGGTCCGCAGCGGGCTCGTGGCGTACGGAGCGCTGCAGGCCGCACGTCCCGAGCCGGGCGAGGCGGCGCTCGTCACGGCGGCGGCGAGCGGGGTCGGCCACCTGGCCGTGCAACTCGCGGCGTCGAGCGGGGCTTCCCGGGTCATGGGCGCGGTGTCGGGGCCCGGCAAGGCGGAGTTCGTACGCGGACTCGACGCCGACGACGTGGTGATCTACGGCGACGAGACCTGGGGCGATCCGGTCGACTACGTCCTGGACGCGGTGGGCGGCGAGCTGCTGACGCCGGGCCTGAAGGCGCTCGCGCCGCACGGGCGGCTCGTGGCGTACAGCTCGGGCGGCGGCACCGTCGAGGCGTACGACCTGCTGGTGGGCGCCAAGTCCGGTCATCGGTTTCCAGATGGCGCTCATCGCGCGAGGGAAGCCCGAGACGTACGAACGGTGGCGCAAAGAGCTGTGGCGGCTGTTCTTCGAGGGGGCCCTGCGGCCCGTGGTGCACGCGGAGTCCGCCCTGGAGGACGCGGCGCGGGCCCACGAGGCCATCGAGGGGCGCGCCAATCTCGGCAAGGTCGTCCTGATCCCCTGATGCACGGTGCTTGTGGCGTGCCGAGCGTCCCAAGTAGCGTCTGTGACCCGGACATTGGACGTGGGATGTCTTGATGTCCAGACGCATGATCCGTGACATCAGCCTTGACATGAGCCGTTGAAGGGTGGCCGCACCATGCCGTCAAGTCTCCGCGTACGTCTGAGATCCCTGGGCACATCCGTCGTCGCGCTGCTCGCCGTCGCCGCCGGAGCCGCACTGCCCGCGCACGCCGCCGAACCGGCCGGCGCGGCGCAGGCGGCCCGAGCGGCCGCGACGCAGCCGCCGTTCGAGCAGCAGGTCCTCTTCAAGGCTTCCCAGGATCCCGGGTACGCCTGCTATCGCATTCCCGCCGTGGTGAAGACGAAGCAGGGGACGCTGCTCGCCTTCGCCGAGGGGCGGACGAACGACTGTTCCGACGCGGGCGACATAGACATCGTCGTCAAGCGGTCCGAGGACGGCGGCCGCACCTGGAGCCCGCTCCAGGTCGTCAACGAGGGCGCCGGTGACACGCACGGCAACCCCGCCCCGGTGGTCGACCTCAGGACAGGCCGCATCCTGCTCGCGGAGACGTACAACACCGGCCGCACGGACGGAAAGAACTGCGACGTGCCGTGCGACCGCACCCCGCACCTCCAGTACAGCGACGACGACGGCCGCACCTGGTCGGCGCCGCGCGACCTGAGCGACGAGATCCTGCCGAAGGACTGGAACTCCTGGTACGCGACCGGGCCCGTGCACGGCATCCAGCTCGCCCAGGGGCGCCACCGCGGCCGGCTCGTCTTCACCGTCAACGCCGAGACCTGGAACGGCAGTCGCGTCACCGCGAACCACGCCGCGCTCATGGTCAGCGACGACGGCGGCAGGCACTGGCGGGTCGGCGCGAAGGACTCCTGGCCGATCGCGGACGACGGCACCTTCCGCCAGAAACCGTCCGAGATGACCGTCGCCGAACTGCCCGGCGGCACCCTGTACGTGTCGGGGCGCGAGCAGGACGGCACCGACCTCGGTCACCGCACGCACACATGGAGCCGGGACGGCGGCGACTCGTTCACGCGGCGCTTCACGGCGATCCCCGACCTCTACACCCCGCAGGTGCAGGGTTCGGTCCTGCGCACCGGCAACCGGCTCCTGCTGGCCTGCCCCGGCGACCCCGACCGGCGCCGGACCATGACCATCCGGTCCTCGTACGACGGCGGACGGACCTGGGACAGCTTCGACCGCTCGACCGTGGTGACGACCGACTGGTCCGGCTACTCGGACCTCGTGCAGGCGACCCGTGACCACGTGGGCCTCATGTACGAGGGCGGCGCGGTCGACGCCCGCGACGAGATCCGCTTCGCGCGCTTCACCGAGGGCTGGCTGACGCCGCGCCGCGGCGCCGACCCGACGACGGAGGACCGGGCCCGCCACGCGCGGGACGCGGCCGTGCTCGGCGGCGCCTCCCCGACCGCCGGCCGCTTCGGCGGGGCGCTCTCCTTCGACGGCACGGACGACGCCGTACGGCTCCCGTACAGCGACCGGCTACCGCTCGGGACGAAGGACTTCACCGCGTCCCTGTGGTTCCGCTACTCCGCCACGACCGGTGAGCAGCCCCTGCTGTGGATGGGCGGCATCGGCACCACGCAGCCGCAGGTGTGGCTGCGCGCCGAGCCCGCGAGCAACCGCATCACGGGCCTGATCACCACGCGGGACGGAGCCGCGGCCCCGCGAACGGCCTCGGTGCGCACCACCGCCGCGTACAACGACGGCCAGTGGCACCACGCCGTACTGCGGCGCGGCGGCGGACAGTTGACGCTCGCCGTCGACGGGACGTCGGTCGGTGCGCCCGATGTGCCGGGCTCCGTCAGCCGTAACTCGCCGTTCGGCGTGCACGTGGGCGAACGGTTGGACAGCCGGGCGCACTTCACCGGCGCGATCGACGAAGTCAGCATCCAGGACCGGGCGGTGAGCGACGAGGAGCTCAACACCCCGATCACCACTGTGACCCCGGACACCGTCCTGTGGTTGCCCATGGACCGCGTGCGCGGCGGCCACTAGCGTCCGAAAGGTGCCCGCGGACACGGAGGCGGTGCGCCGCAGGAGCGTGGGGGCGGGTCTCGGCCTGCTGCTGGCCCTGGTGTGCGCCGCCGCCCTGCTGACCGCCCTCCCGGACCACGACCGGGAGGGCGGTCGCCCGTGCGCGGCGCGCACCGTCGCCTCGTGGTCCGCCGACCCCGGCCTCACGGGGGCGTTCGCCCGCTACGGCGACGACGCGTCGCGGGGCGACGACTGGACGGGCGGCGACGGCACGCACTCGGTGCGGCTCCCGGACGGGCGGGTCCTGTGGCTGTTCTCCGACACCTATCTCGGGCAGGTGCACGCGCCGCCCAACCCGGCGGGCCAGCCCCACGCCTGGCGGGACATCTCGGCGCCGTTCGTGCGCAACTCGGCCGTGGTGATGGGCCGTTCGGGCGCCCTCGAGCGCACGCTCCCCGCGCCCCTGTTCCCGGACCCGGCGCCGCAGCAGTGGCGCTGGCCCGTCGCGGCCCGCGTCGAGCCCCGCTCCCCCGGCTCCGCCGAGCAGGTCGTCCGCGTCCTGCTGTGGACCCGTACGACGGGGACGGGTCCCTGGATCTACGGCATGCCCGCCGCCACCGAGGTCGCCACGATCTCGCTGCCCGGCCTGCGCGTGGAGAGCGTCACCACGGTCCTCGACCAGCGGGGCGTGCCGGACCCGGCGCGGCGCGTCCTGTTCGGCACGACGGCCGTCGACCGGGGCGGATGGACGTACGTGTTCGGCGGTGACGACGGGCAGGGGGCCACGCGCCGCGCCTATGTCGCGCGGGTGCCGCACGGCCGGCTCGCCGAGCCGGGGGCGTGGCGCTACTGGGACGGTTCGCGCTGGACGCGCGCTCCACGGCCACAGGCGGTCCTCGGCGACGGTGAACGGCGTGGGGTCGGCAGCGCGTTCACCGTCGTGCGCGACGGCGGTACGTACGTCCTGTTCACGATGGCCGCCGGCATCGCGGGCCTGACCCGCGTCACCTCTTACTGGGCATGTAGGCCGACCGGGCCCTGGCACGGCCCCGCGAAGGGCTTCGAGGCGCCGCTGCCGCGTGACGGGGCGCTCCGGCAGGACACGGCCGCGTACAACCCGCAGGCGCACCCCGCGCTCGGCGGTGGTGACGGGCGCGTGCTGCTCAGCTACGACGTCAACTGGCTGGACGCGGCGCCCGCCACCGCGCAGGCGCAGGTCAGCCGGAACGTGTCGCTGTACCGGCCGCGGTTCGTGGCTCTGCGGCTCGCTTCTCCCCCGCGCTGACCTGTTCCAGGGGGTCGAGCGCCCGGCGCTTGGCGATCACGGCGCACACCATCAGCTGCATCTGGTGGAACAGCATCAGTGGCAGCACGGCGAGGGACGCGTGCGCCCCGAACAGGACACTCGCCATGGGCAGTCCGGCCGCCAGGGACTTCTTCGACCCGGCGAACTGGATCGCGATGCGGTCCTCGCGCCCGAAGCCGAGCGCCTTGCCGCCGTACCAGGTGACCGCCAGCATCACGGCGAGCAGCACCGCCTCGACGACGAGGAGCCCGCCCAGGCGCACCGCGCTGACCTGGTGCCAGATGCCCTGGACCATGCCCTCGCTGAACGCGGTGTAGACGACGAGGAGGATCGAGCCGCGGTCGACGTAGCTCAGGACCTTCTTGTGCCGCGTGATGAAGGAGCCGACCCAGCGACGCAGGAACTGCCCGGCGAGGAACGGTACGAGCAGCTGCAGCACGATCTTGACGAGGGAGTCCGCCGAGAACCCACCGCCGCTGTTGCCGAGGAGGCCCGCCGCGAGCACCGGAGTGACGACGATGCCGGCCAGCGAGGAGAAGGAGCCCGCGCAGATCGCCGCGGGCACGTTGCCGCGGGCCATGGAGGTGAAGGCGATCGACGACTGGATCGTCGAGGGGACGAGGGTTAGGAAGAGCAGGCCGTCGTAGAGCGACGGCGTGAGGACCACAGGGACGAGGCCGCGGGCCGCGAGGCCGAGGAGCGGGAAGACGACGAACGTGGCGGCGAGGACGGTCACATGGAGCCGCCAGTGCCTGAGCCCGTCGAGCGCCTCGCGGGTCGACAGGCGCGCTCCGTAGAGGAAGAAGAGGAATGCGACGGCGGTGGTCGAGGCGCCGGACGCGACATCGGCCGCACCACCGCGCGCGGGCAGGAGCGCCGCGAGGCCCACCGTCCCTATGAGCGCCAGGATGTAGGGGTCGACCGGCATCCAGGACGGCCAAGTCAGGCGTTTCACGGGTTCCATGTTCCTTGCTGTCGGTTCAGGTCGTGCCCTCTCCATCGTCCTCCTGATCACCGCGATCGGGAATCCTGCATACCGCACTGACTGTCATCACGTTCCGCGATAGGCGCGAGTAGGGTCGAGGACATGTACGACCCCTCGCAGCTGCGTACGTTCCTCGCGGTGGCCCAGACGCTGAGCTTCACGCAGGCCGCCCGCCGCCTCGGCCTGCGCCAGTCCACCGTCAGCCAGCATGTGCGGCGCCTGGAGGACGCCACGGGGCGGACCCTGTTCACGCGGGACACGCACACCGTGGAGCTCACGGAGGACGGCGAGGCGATGCTCGGCTTCGCGCGCCGGATCCTGGAGGTGCACGAGCAGGCTTCGGCGTTCTTCACGGGCACGCGGCTGCGCGGGCGGCTGCGCTTCGGGGCGTCGGAGGACTTCGTCCTGACCCGGCTCACCGAGATCCTGGAGGCGTTCCGGCACGACCACCCCGAGGTGGACCTGGAGCTGACGGTCGAACTGTCCGGGACGCTGCACGAGCAGCTCGACGCGGGCAAGCTCGACCTGGTCCTCGCCAAGCGGCGGCCGGAGGACCCGCGCGGCGAGTCCGTGTGGCACGACCGGCTGGTCTGGATCGGCGCGGAGCGGCTGCGCCTGGACCCGGACCGCCCGGTGCCGCTCATCGTGTACCCGCCGCCGGGCATCTCGCGGGCCCTGGCCCTCGAAGCCCTGGAGCGGCACGGCCGCGCCTGGCGCGTGGCCTGCACCAGCGGCAGCCTCAACGGCCTGATCGCGGCGGCCAGGGCGGGCCTCGGCGTGATGGCGCACTCGCGCGGCCTGATCCCGCCCGGCCTGGTCCGCGTACCGGAACGGGCGGGGCTGCCGGAGCTGGGCGAGGTGGACTTCGTGCTGCTGCACGGGCCGCGGCACGGCCGCGCGCAGGGCGAGGCGGCGCAGGCGCTGGCCCAGGCGATCCTCGACGGGGGCGACCGGCTGCACCGCAACCGTTAGCAGGGGCGCCGGCGAACGGGCGGCTGGTACGTCAGCTGCTCGACCTGTCGATGTAGAGGGAGCCCGAGGCGATGAGCTGATCGAGGCGGCGCTTCACGGACGACTCCGAGCGGCCCGTGCCGCGCTGGAGTTCGGGGTATCCGGCGCGGCCGTCGCGTTTGAGTACGGCGGTCAGCGCCGCGTCGTCGGGGGTGACGCGGACGAGGTCCCCGCTGGACCGGAGAGGCGCGCCGAGCGCCGCGACCGTGGACGGCGCTCGTGCCCGGCCTCGTCCTGGCCGGCGTCGGACCGGGTTCGTCTCCTCCCTGTCGCACGGCGCCGCGCACACGCTCGCGGGCGGCGGGGCGCGGGCCCTGGACGGGGTGGTCCCGGAGCACGAGCTGCGGGTGGCCTTCGCGTCGGGGCTGAACACGGCGTCCCTGGTCGCGGGCTGTGCGGCGCTCGTCGCGGGGGTGCTGGTCCTTGCCCTGGTGAGGGCGCCGCGAGCCGCTCACCGTCCACGGGGAGCGACCGCCGCCGGGGACGGTCGTGGACCGTCCCCGGCGACCGCGGCGAAATCGGAAGCGACCAGTCCGCCCAAAAACCCCGCAGCGGACCCCCGGTAAGCGCCCCGTACAGATTCCGTGGAGATTACGCCACCGAAACTTACTGAACCGTAAGAATTCTGTCCCGCCCTTCCCCTTGTGGCCGTATTTCACCGGCTGACCAGTGCATATTCCGCGCGCTCCGGCCCATATGGACCCCTCCCGCCGGGGCGCGCGGTGGGGTACCGTCACCGGCGCTGTGCGGAGCGCCACAAGGAGCAACATTGCGCGAGTTCACCAACCCCCCTCTGGCGTCGGCGCCGCCGGTGGGCGGCCTGGCCGACGCCGTGTTCGACCATGCCCTAGAGGATCCGCTGCGCGTCGCGCTCGGCCGCAAGGACGATGCGGGCCGCTGGTGCGACGTGACCGCCGCCGAATTCCGTGACGAAGTGCTCGGGCTCGCCAAGGGGCTGCTCGCGCAGGGCGTCCGCTTCGGCGACCGCGTCGCGATCATGTCGAGGACCCGCTACGAGTGGACCCTCTTCGACTTCGCGCTGTGGACGATCGGCGCCCAGGTCGTGCCGATCTACCCGACGGCCTCCGCCGAGCAGGTCTTCTGGTCCCTGCACGACGCGCAGGTGTCGGCCGCGATGGTGGAGCACGAGGACCACGCGATGACGATCGCCACCGTCATCGACCGGCTGCCCACGCTCAGCCGGATGTGGCAGCTGGACGCCGATCCCGTGCCCCGTCTCATCGAGTCCGGCGCCCACATCGACGACGAGGTGGTGCACCGCCACCGGCGCGCCGTCACCCCCGACTCCGTCGCCACCATCATCTACACCTCGGGCACCACGGGCCGCCCCAAGGGCTGCGTCATCAGCCACGCGAACTTCATGTTCGAGTCGGACACGATGGTGAGCCGCTGGGAGCCGGTGTTCCACTCCAAGCGCGGCGACGAGGCCTCGACCCTGCTGTTCCTGCCGCTCGCGCACGTCTTCGGGCGCATGGTGCAGATCGCCACGATCCGCGGCGGCGTGAAGCTCGGCCACCAGCCGCAGCTCAATGCGGCGGCCCTGCTGCCCGACCTGCAGTCGTTCCGCCCGACGTTCATCCTCGCCGTGCCGTACATCTTCGAGAAGGTCTTCAACGCGGCCCGCCGCAAGGCCGAGAAGGACGGCAAGTCGGGGCCGTTCGACAAGGCCGTCGAGTGCGCCGTCAAGTACGCGGACGCGCAGGAGGCCAAGGCGTTCGGCACCGGCCCCGGACCGTCCGCGTCGCTGCGCATGCAGCACTCGATCTTCGACAAGCTCGTCTACTCCAAGGTCCGCGAGGCGATGGGCGGCCGCGTGCGGCACGCGATGTCGGGCGGCTCGGGGATGGACCGCCGCCTGGGCCTGTTCTTCGCGGGCGCCGGCGTCACGATCTACGAGGGCTACGGACTCACCGAGTCCACGGCGGCGGCGACCGCGAACCCGCCGGAGCAGACCCGCTACGGCACGGTCGGCCAGGCCATCCCCGGTACGACGGTCCATATCGCCGACGACGGCGAGGTCTGGCTGTACGGCAGCAACGTGTTCCAGGGATACCTCAACGACCCGAAGGCCACCGACGCCACCCTGCACGACGGCTGGCTGGCCACCGGCGACCTCGGCGCGCTCGACGACGACGGCTACCTGACGATCACCGGCCGCAAGAAGGAGATCCTCGTGACCTCCGGCGGCAAGAGCGTCTCGCCGCAGCAGCTGGAGGAGCGGGTGCGCGACCATCCGCTGGTCGCCCAGTGCATCGTCGTCGGCAACGACCGCCCGTACATCGCCGCGCTCGTCACGCTGGAGGCCGAGGCCGTCGAGCACTGGCTGAACATGCGGGGCAAGCCGCCGCTGAAGCCCGCCCAGCTGGTCCATGACCCGGACCTGGAGACCGAGGTGCGCAGGGCCGTCGTGGCGGCCAACACCCTGGTCTCGCAGGCCGAGTCGATCCGTACGTTCCGGATACTGGCCTACCAGTTCACCGAGGAGCACGGGCTGCTCACGCCGTCCCTGAAGCTGAAGCGGAAGGCGATCGAGACGGCGTACGCGGAGGAGGTCGAGGCGCTGTACCGGGGCTGATCGCGCGCCGGTACGTTCCCGACGGTAACCCCGCCACAAGGCCCTGACCCGGCCGCGAACCGTTTCTGACGGTTCATCAATTACCGATGCGTCAGTTATTGACGGTTCATCAGGTCGCACACAGAATCACCCTCACCCGACGGAGGGGGCCCATCGTGTCGCGAACTGTCCGCGCCATCACCGCCACTGTGGCGGCACTGCTGCTCGCCACCGCCTGCAACTCCGCGGCAACCGGCAACTCCCCTGACAGCAAGGGGAGTTCGGTACGCGGAGTGACGGATGAAGCCATCAAGGTCGGCGGCATCGTCTCGATGACGACCGCCAGCGGCTACAGCAAGAAGGACACCGACCTCGGCGCGAGGGCCCGCTTCGCCCGCGCCAACGCCGAGGGCGGGATCAACGGCAGGAAGATCGACTACCTGGGCGCGGAGGACGACGGCCAGGACCCGGCCAAGAACCTCGCCGCGGCCCGCAAACTCGTCCAGCAGGACAAGGTGTTCGCGATCTCGCCGATGAGTTCGGTCACCTTCTCCGGCGCCGACTTCCTCCAGAAGCAGAAGGTCCCCACGTTCGGCTGGGGCACGGTCCCGTCCTTCTGCGGACCCACCTACATCTACGGCTTCGGCGGCTGCATGGTCCCGATGCCCGGCGGCACCATCTCGCAGACCTGGCCCGAGGGCCTCAAGCAGGTCACGCACGGCGCGAAGGGGAAGACCGTCGCCATCCTCGCCAACGACAACGACGCGGGCACCTTCGCCATCCGCACCTACAAGCAGAGCTTCGCGTCCGCCGGATACAAGGTCACCTTCGCCAAGTCGTCAGTGCCCGCGACCTCGGTGCCGAGCGACTGGTCGGCGTACACCAAGGAGATCCTGCGCAGCGACGGCGGCAAGGCGCCCGACATCGTCGTCTCCGTCATGCAGACCCCGTACAACATCGGCCTGTTCACCGCCGCCAAGCGCTCCGGGTACCGCGGCGTCCTCACCGACCCGACCGACTACGACCCGGGGCTGCTCGCCAAGAGCGCGACCAAGGAGGCGCTCGACGGGGTGCACATCCTGCTGACCTTCGAGCCCTTCGAGACGCGCTCGGCGGCGATGAAGCAGTTCAAGGCGGACATCAAGAAGGCGTCGGGCGGGAAGGACGTGCCGCTCAACATGCACATGATGACCGGCTACATGTCCGCCGACCTGTTCCTCTCCATCGCGCAGAAGGCCGGCCGGAACCTCACCGTCGCCTCCTTCCAGAAGGCCGCGAACGGGTTCTCCGACACCGGCACCATGGTCGGCGACCGCGCCCTGCCCAAGGGGCAGAAGGAGTCGTTCGGCTGCGGCGCCCTCGTCCAGCTCAAGAACGGGGCGTACCACGTCTCGTCACCCTTCAAGTGCTACGAGCCCATCCCGTTCAAGTAGGGGGCGCCCCGCATGTCCGACCTGCTGGCCTTCGTGCTGAGCGGGCTCGTGTCGGGTGCGCTGTACGCGCTCCTCGCCACCGGCCTCGTCCTGTCCTACTCGGCCTCCGGCCTCTTCAACTTCGCCCATGGCGCCACCGCTTACCTGTGCGCGCTCGCCTTCTACGAACTGCACTCCGGTCTCGGCTGGCCCGCCGTGCCGACCGCGCTCCTCCTCGTCTGTGTCGCATCTCCCTTGCTGGGCTGGGGACTTGACCGGCTGATGTTCCGCAAGCTGGCGCGCGTCGGCGAGACCGCGCAGATCGTCGCGACCATCGGCCTCCTCGTCGCGCTGCCCGCGCTCGGCCTGTGGGTGGTGGAACTGCTCGACGGCGCGGGAGTGTCCGTGAAGCCCGCCGAGAACCAGTTCGGGCTGCCGGGCGTCGGCCCCAGCCCGGCCGAGAACTGGCAGCTGATGGACGGCGTCGGCATCGACTCCGACCAGCTGATCACATGGGTGGCGACCGCCGCCGTCGCGCTCGGCCTGTGGATTCTGATGCGCCACACCACCCTCGGTCTGCGCCTGCGGGCCGCCGTCGACAACCGCTCACTCGTCGAACTGCGCGGCATGAGCGCCGACCGGCTCTCCACCGTGGCGTGGATGCTGTCGTCCGGGCTCGCGGGCCTCGCCGGCGTCCTCGCGACCCCGCTGCTCGGCCTGTCCGCGCACGACTTCACCCTGTTCCTGTTCGTGTCGGCGACCGCCGCGGTCCTCGGGCGCTTCGCCTCCGTACCCCTCGCCTTCGCGGGCGGACTCGGCCTCGGCGTCCTGCAGAACCTCGTCGCCGGCTACTCCTCCTTCGCCGAACGCATCACGGGGTTCCGCACCGCCGTCCCGTTCCTGATCCTCTTCGCCGGACTGCTGCTGCTCACCCGGCGGCAGCGCACGGCGGGGACGGCCGCCGCCGACGCCCCACCCGTCGACTACCTCGCGGGCCGCCCCTGGGCACGGAAGTGGGGGCCGTGGGCGGTGGCCGCCCTGCTGCTCGCTGCCGCCTTCTACACGGTGACAACCCCGTTCTGGAGCGGCATCCTCGCCCAGGGCCTCGCCCTCTCGCTCGTCTTCGTCTCCTTCACCGTCGTGACGGGACTCGGCGCGATGGTGTCCCTCGCGCAGGCCACCTTCGTCACCGGCGCGGCGCTCGTGGCAGGGCTCCTGATGAGCCACGGCTGGCCGTTCATCGCGGCGGCGCTGGTGGGCACCTGTGTCGCGGCCGTCCTCGGGGCGCTCGTGGCGCTGCCCGCGCTGCGCCTCGGCGGCCGTACCCTCGCCCTCGCCACGCTCGCCCTCGCCTTCCTCGCCGACCAAGTCCTCTTCCAGATGGGCTGGTTGAGGAACGGCGATACCGGCTGGGAGATCCCGCGCCCCGTCTTCGGGCCCGTCGACCTGAGCGACGACCGGGCGATGGGCGTCGCGATGGTCGTCCTGTGCGCGGCCGCCGTGGCCGCCCTCGGCGCACTGCGCAACTCCCCCTCGGGCCGCGCGATGCTCGCCGTACGCTCGGCGCCCGCCGCCGCGATGGCCTCCGGCGTCTCCGTGATCCGCACCAAACTCCTCCTCTTCACCCTCTCGGCCGGCCTCGCGGGCTTCGGGGGCGTGATGTACGCGTCGTACAACACCCGCATCACCGCTACCGACTTCACCGCGATGACGGGCCTGATCTGGCTCGCGGTGGTCGTCGCGGCAGGTGTACGGCGCCCGCAGTTCGCGGTCGTCGCGGGCCTCGTCTACGCGATCGTGCCGCACCTCGTCGCGGACTACGTCACGGACTCCGTCCATCTGCCGGTCGTCCTGTTCGGCCTGGCGGGCCTCGCACTCGCCAACGACCCGGACGGGTACTGCGCGGCGATCTCCGTACGACGGCACAGGCGCAGGAGTACGAAGCCGGGGGCGGAAGTACCTGTCGTCGAAGCAACGAGCCGGGCACCGGCCCCTCCGACCGACAGCGGCGCCCCGCCGGTACTCGAACTGCGCGGCCTGCACGCCGGATACGACGGCGCGCCCGTCCTGCACGGGGTCGGCATCGCCGTCCACCCCGGCGAGATCGTCGCCCTCCTCGGCCCCAACGGCGCCGGGAAGTCCACGACGTGTCGTACCGCCGCCGGACTCCTCACACCCCTGCGGGGGCAGGTGTACGTCGCCGGGCGGGACGTCACACGCGAGGGCCCCGTCCGCCGGGCGCGGGCCGGCGTACTCCTCGCCCCCGAAGGGCGCGGCATCTTCCCCGCCCTCACCATCGAGGAGAACCTCACCCTGCACCTCCCGGACAAGAACGCCCGCGAGGCCGTGTACGAGCGCTTCGCCGGGCTCGCCGCCCGCCGCCATGTCACCGCGGGCGCACTCTCCGGCGGTGAACAGCAACTGCTCGCCCTCGCCCCGCTCCTCCAGGAGCCGCCCCGGGTCCTCATCGCCGACGAGCCGTCCCTCGGTCTCGCGCCGCGCATCGTCGAGGACGTGTTCCGGCTGCTCACCGAACTCCGTGACGCCGGGACGGGGTTGCTCCTCGTCGAGGAGAAGGCCACCGAGATCCTCGGCGTCGCCGACACCGTCGCGTATCTCGACCGGGGCCGCGTCTCGTGGTGCGGCCCGCGCGCCGAGGTGCGGGCCGACCGGCTCACCGAGGCCTACCTGGGGCTCGCCGCGAGCGGACCGGGCACGGCACAGGACGCGGAAGAGGAAGGGGCGGTGCGGCCATGAGCGGGACCGCTGGGGGACCCGTGCTCGAAGCGGCCGGGGTCCGCGTCCGGTTCGGCGGGATCCGCGCGCTCGACGGGGTCGGCGTGACCCTGCGCGCCGGCGAGGTGTGCGGCCTCATCGGCCCGAACGGCGCGGGCAAGACCACGTTCTTCGACGTCGTCTCCGGGATCCGGCGCCCCGACGAGGGCCGCGTCCTCCTGGACGGCGAGGACATCACGCGCCGCTCCCCCGTTTGGCGGGCCCGCCACGGGATGCGCCGCACGTTCCAGCGCCAGCAGCTCTTCGGCCAGCTCACGGTCGCGGACAACCTGCTGGTGGCACAGGAGTGGCGGGGCGGCGGGGGCGGGCTCGCCGCCGACCTGCTGGCAGCGCCGACCAGACGGACGTACGAGCGACAGCGGCGTGAGCGGGCTTCGTCGATGCTGCGCGCGTGCGGCCTCGACGCGCTCGCCGGGGAGTACGCGGGGGCGCTGCCCGTGGGCCAGGCACGCATGGTGGAACTGGCCCGGGCGGGGGTGGAGGGGGCGCGGGTGGTGCTGCTCGACGAGCCTGCGTCGGGAATGACAGATGATGAAATCTGTCAGCTGAAATCTGTCATCCGTCACCTGTCAGACCAACAGGGCTGCGCCGTGCTCCTCGTCGAACACAACGTCGCCTTCGTCATGGACCTCTGTTCCCGCATAGTCGTTCTCGACCTCGGGACCGTGCTGGCCGAGGGCACCCCGGCGGCTGTTCGTGCCGACCCGGCCGTGCGGGACGCCTATCTCGGTTCCGCCGGGTGAGCGGGGCCCGGGGCACCCCCTGTGAACACGTCGTGAACGGGAATGCGTCCTGGGCCGTGATCGTTGACGATGGGAGTACCAACCGACAACGCGAAGGATCGAGAGCTCGTGAGCAAGGTCCCCCCGATCATCCTGAACAACGGCGTCGAGATGCCCCAGCTCGGTTTCGGCGTCTGGCAGGTGCCGGACGCCGAGGCCGAGAAGGCTGTCGCGACGGCCCTGGAGGCCGGGTACCGCAGCATCGACACCGCCGCGATCTACGGCAACGAGGAAGGCACCGGCAAGGCCGTCGCCGCCTCCGGCATCGCCCGCGAGAAGCTCTTCGTCACCACGAAGCTGTGGAACGCCGACCAGGGCTACGACGCGACGCTGCGCGCCTTCGACGCCTCCCTCGACAAGCTGGGCCTCGACTACCTCGATCTGTATCTGATCCACTGGCCGCTGCCCTCGAAGGACAGCTACGTCGACACGTTCAAGGCCTTCGAGAAGATCTACGCGGACGGCCGCGCCAAGGCCATCGGTGTCTCCAACTTCCATCCGGAGCACCTGGAGCGCCTCCTCGGCGAGACGTCGATCATCCCGGCGGTCAACCAGATCGAGCTGCACCCGCACCTCCAGCAGCGCGCCGCGCGCGAGTTCCACGCGGAGCAGGGCATCGCCACCGAGGCCTGGTCACCGCTGGGTCAGGGCAAGGGCCTTCTCGAGGTCCCGGCGATCGTCGCCATCGCCCAGAAGCACGGGCGCACGCCGGCTCAGATCGTGCTGCGCTGGCACGTCCAGCTCGGCAACGTCGTGATCCCCAAGTCCGTGACGCCGTCGCGGATCGTGGAGAACATCGACGTGTTCAACTTCGAGCTGGACATCGAGGACATCGCGGCGATCAGCGCGCTGAACGAGGACCGCCGCCTGGGCCCCGACCCGGCGACGTTCGACGTGGCCTGACCGCTTCACACGTACGGCTTCGTGTGCCCCGTCTCCGTCCGGAGGCGGGGCACACGTGTGTGAGGCCTGGCATCAGGGGCGGCCGTAGAGGCCGGCGAGGGCTTTGACGGTGTCCTGGATGCGGTGGCGCAGGTCGGCGGGTTCCAGGACCTCGATGTCGGCGCCGAGGCGGAGGAACTCGTCGTGGGCGTGGTCGACCGACTCGATGGGGACGACCGCTCTGGTCCAGCCGTCGGGTTCCGGGCGGGCGGTGGCGTGGGCCGCTTCGCGCGGCACGGGGCCCGGCAGCCGGTCGGCGGCGCCCGGGGCCAGGCGTACGACGGCGTCGCCACTGTGCAGGCGGCCGTGGAAGTCGTCCTGGTAGGCGCGCCAGTACGCGGCGAGATCGAAGTCCGCGGGTGGCTCGAACTGCTCCTCCCCGAGGTGGAGTTGAAGGATCTGGTCGACGCGGTAGGCGCGAGCGCCTTCCGTTCCGGCGGCGGCGATCACGTACCAGCGGCCCGCCTTGAGTACGAGTCCGTAGGGTTCGAGGCGGCGGTCGACGTCGGTGGGTGCGCGCCAGCGCCGGTAGCGCACGTGCAGGACGCGGCTGTTCCAGACGGCGGTGGCGACGGCCGGGAGGTGGGGGACGTCGTCCTCGTCGGCGTACCAGCCGGGGGCGTCGAGGTGGAAGCGCGCGCTGATGCGTTCGGAGTGGGCGCGCAGTTCGGCGGGGAGCGCGGCGCGGACCTTGAGCTGGGCGGCGGCGAGCACGGGGCCGAGGCCGAGTTCGGCGGCGGGTCCTGGTGCTCCGGCGAGGAAGAGGGCTTCGGCCTCGTCGGTGGTGAGGCCGGTGAGCCGGGTGCGGTAGCCGTCGATGAGCCGGTATCCGCCGGCGTGCCCGGCGTCGCCGTAGAGCGGTACGCCCGCCGCGTGCAGGGCGTCGATGTCGCGGTACACGGTGCGTACGGAGACTTCGAGTGCGGCGGCGAGCTGGGCGGCGGTCATTCTGCCGCGGGTCTGGAGCAGCAGCAGGATGGACACCAGTCGGCTGGACTTCACTGACACAGGATGTCAGTGAAGTGGCCTTAGCTTCCAGCCATGGCTTTCGAGGAGAAACTGCTGTGGTCGCTGCCGCCCGTCGAGGTGGCTGGCCGGCGCGTCAAGCGCTATCACGTGAGCGCGGATCCGGCGGGGATCGCGCCGGATGTGGAGAAGGCGGCGTACGCCATGCTGCCGGAGCTGCTTCCGGAGCCGGACGGGACGCCGCCGGCGACGTTCGTCGTGCTGCACCGCGGCGGTGACGACGGGGCGTACGTCAACGCGTACAGCTGGGTGTGGGACAACGTCCTGCACTTCCGGGGTGCGGCGGCGGGGCAGCCGGTGATCGGCTGCCCCGACAGCGATCCGACGCGGTTCGTGATCCTCGACCTGCCGTGGATCGGCTGTGTGTGGGAGCTGCCGCCGGTGCTGCACGAACGCGACGCGTGGGTACGGCACATGCTGGCCCCGGGCGCCCCCGACCTCGACGGATATCTGGCCGATTCACTCACCGACGGCACCACGGGAGACCGCTGATGAGCACCGCTCAGGACTTCGACTTCTTCTTCGGCGACTGGGACGTCGCCCACCGCAGGCGCACGGACTTCCTCGACGCGGACAGCGGCTGGGAGGAGTTCGCCGCGACGAACCGCTGCTGGAGCCTGTTCGACGGCGCGGCGAACATCGACGAGATGGACTGTCCCGCCCAGGGCTTCAAGGGACTCACACTGCGGCTCTTCGACCACGCGGCCGGTACCTGGTCGCTGAACTGGTCGTCCAGCCGCACGGGCGTCCTGTTCCCGCCGGTCATCGGCCGTTTCGACGGGGCCGGGCGGGGCGTCTTCGAGGGCGACGACACCCATGACGGCAAGGACGTCCGGGTGCGGTTCGTCTGGTCGGGGATCTCGGCGACGACGGCGCACTGGGAGCAGTTCTTCTCGGCGGACGGCGGGGACACGTGGCTGTCGAACTGGACGATGGCGTTCACCCGTCGCGCCTGAACCGGTCCTGCGTCGCGCCGGTCCTGCGTCGCGCCTTGACTTCGTGTGCGCTTCAACGCCGAGACTCCCTCCCGTGGCCCGGCATCCGCGCCGGCCACGGGAAGGACCCGTCATGAAGTTCCGTACGATCGGTGCCGATCCGGCCACCCGCCGCGAGGTGAGCGTGCTGAGTCTCGGCGCGATGTTGTTCGGCACGCTGACCGACGAGGAGACGTCGTACGCGATCCTCGACCGGTACGTGGCGGCGGGCGGCACGTTCGTCGACACGTCGGACAACTACGCGTTCTGGCACACCGGCAGCCGGGGCGGGGAGAGCGAGGGCGTGCTCGGCCGGTGGCGGCGCAGCCGGGGCGTCGGTGACGAGATCGTCGTCGCGACGAAGCTCGGAGCGAGCCCGCTGACTCCCGGCACGGGGTACGTCGACAACCCGGAGGGCCTGTCCGCCGGGGCGATCCGGCGGGCCGTGGAGGGCAGCAAGGAGCGGCTCGGGATGGAGCGGCTCGACCTGCTGTACGCGCACATCGAGGACCCGAAGGTCGAACTCCGGGAAACCGTCGAGGCGTTCGCGGGTCTGGTCGCCGAGGGCAGCGTCGGACTGCTCGGGGTCAGCAACCACTGGGCGTGGAAGGTGGAGCGGGCGCGGGGGATCGCCGAGCGGGCGGGGCTGCCGGGTTACGAGGTGCTGCAGTACCGGCACAGCTATCTGCGGCCGCGCACCGACCTGCCGGCGGATCTGTCGCCGGACGGCAGCCAGGGCCTGGTCGACGGCCAACTCCTCAGCTATGTAAGGGCCGAGGGCGAGAGGCTCGCGCTCGTGGCGTACTCGCCGCTGCTCGCGGGCGCGTATGTGCGGGACGACAAGCCGCTGGGCGCCGAGTACGACCATCCTGGCACGCCGGCGCGGCTGGCCGCGCTGCGCGACGTGGCGAAGGAGGCCTGCGCCACGGTGAACCAGGTGATCCTGTCCTGGCTCATCGGCGGCGAGGTTCCGGTGATCCCTCTGGTGGGCGCGTCATCGGTGGCCCAGCTCGACGAGAGCCTGGCGGCGGTCGACCTGGAACTGACGGCGGATCAGCGGGCTCGGCTCGACGCGGCCCACTGATGCCACGTCAGGTGCGCCTGGTCAGGCGGGCCGTATGAAGGCGTGCACGGTGAACTGCGGTTCCGCGCGCGGAATTTCGGGGCCGGGGAGCGCGGCGAGACGATCGGCGAGCCCGGCGCCCCCGGCCGCGTAGACCCTGCCGCGGCGTACGTCGTCGGCGAGGCGCCTCGGGGTGCGGCCCTGGCCGTGTCCGGGGAAGCGAGCCTCGCCGCTCGGCCGCAGTCCGTGGCCTGCGGCGTGGGCGGCGACCCGTGCGGCCGCGTCGGAGGGGAGGCGGCCGCGGTAGGGGGCCACGAGGGCGTCGATGTCGCTGCCCACGTCGTGGGCGGCGGCCTTGTCGACGGTGGTCACCAGGACGCCGCCGGGCCGCAGGACGCGGGCGGCCTCGGCTATGACGGGGCGCGCGTCGGGCAGCAGATGCAGCAGCCAGATCCCGGTCACGACGTCCACGGAGGCGCTGCGGAAAGGGAGTTGGCGGCTGTCGCCGCGGACGGCGGCGCCGTCGAGGCGGGGCGCCGCGGCCCGCAGCATGCCGGGGGCGAGATCGATACCGACGGCGCGCAGGCCCGGCCGGGTGAGCCGCATGGTGACGAGCCCGGTGCCGCAGGCCAGGTCGAGGAGGGTGCGGGCGGTGGGCGGCACGAGGCCGAGCACAGCCTCGGCGGCGGACCGGGCGCGGGGTATGCCGCCGCGCGTCGCGTCGTAGACCGCGGCTTCCTTGTCGTAGTCCAGCACCGGCGGTCAGCTCGCGCCGTGGGTGGGGGCGATCTCCTGGACGCGGTGGGCGAGGCCGAAGTCGAGGCGGGTGAGGGCGCCGCCCACGCTGTGGGTGTTCACGGAGAAGTCGACCGTGTTGTAGCCGAGGGTCAGGTCGGAGTGGTGGTCGAGCTCGTCCTGGATCTGCGCGATGTGCACGACGAGGGCCGTGGCCGCGAAGTGGTTGGCCAGGCGGTAGGTGCGGGTGAGTCTGTCATCGGCCACGCTCCATCCGGGCAGCTCGGCGAGACGGTCCTCGATCTCCTTCTGGGACAGCGGCTCCACGGACATGACCAGGTCCTTTCCCTGTGATGTGCGAAGAGTCCCAGCGTCCCACAGGGGTGGTGCCGCGCGCCCCTCGACTACGGTCGTGGCATGTCGACTGCCACGCGTGCTCGCCAGTCCGGAATCGGTCCTCTGCTGCGGGAGTGGCGGGAACGGCGGCGGGTGAGCCAGCTGGAGCTCGCCCTGCGCGCGGACTCTTCCGCCCGGCATCTCAGCTTCGTGGAGACGGGCAGGTCGCGGCCGAGCGAGGAGCTCGTCCTGCGGCTCGCGGAGCACCTGGACGTGCCGGTGCGGGAGCGCAACGCGCTGCTGCTCGCGGCGGGTTACGCGCCGCGGTTCGCGGAGACCCCGCTCGACGACCCGTCGATGGGGGCGCTGCGGGAGGGCCTGGACCGGCTCCTGCACGGCTACGAGCCGTACCCGGCGCTGGTCGTCGACGCGACATACACGGTGGTCGCCGCCAATCGGGGCATCGCGATGCTGATGGAGGGGATTCCCGAGTCGCTGCTGACCCCGCCGCTCAACGCGATGCGGCTCACCCTGCACCCGGAGGGCCTCGCGCCACGGATCCGGAACCTGCGCGAGTGGCGGGGGCATCTCCTGGCGCAGATGGAGCGGCAGATCGCGCTGGACCGCTCGGAGGCGCTGCGCGCGGTGTACGACGAGGTCAAGGCGTATCCGGTGGCGGACAGGGACGGGGACGAGGACGGGGACGGGGACGGTGGGGAGGGCGGCGAGGCGGTGCCTTACTTCGCGCTGCCGATGGTGATCGAGCACGACGGGCAGGTCCTGTCGTTCGTGTCGTCGATCTCGACGTTCAACACCCCGATGGACGTGACGGTGGCCGAGCTGGCGATCGAGACGTTCCTGCCCGCCGACCCGGCGACGGTGAAGTATCTGCGGTCGCTCGCGCCGTAGTCGGGGACCTCGTGGCGGAACCCACGCGGTAGTGGGCAGGCCACTCATCGCACTGGTACCGTTCACGCGGCTCGCGCACATGTTCAGTGCGCGCAGTGCCGCGGCTGGGAGCGCACCGGCTCCCGAATCCGCTCGCCGCCCGGCACGTGGGGAGACGTGACGTGAGTGAACGTCGGCCCGCGCCGACCGTGGGTCAGGTGGTTCTGGGCAGACGCCTGCGGGAACTGCGGGAGTCGGCCGGGCTCAACCGCGACGAGGCCGCCCGCGCGCTGCGCGTCACCGGCGCGACGATACGCCGCATGGAGACCGCGGAGGTCGCCCTCAAGATCCCGTACGTACAGATGCTCCTGGAGCTGTACGGGGTGCCGGAGCAGGAGGCCGAGGCGTTCGTCGGGCTCGCCGAGGAGGCGAATCTGCCGGGCTGGTGGCAGCGGTTCCACGACATCCTGCCCGACTGGTTCAGCCTGTACGTGAGCCTGGAGAGCGCGGCCGGGCTCATCAGATCGTACGAGCCGCACTTCGTGCCGGGGCTGCTGCAGACGGAGGAGTACGCGCGGGCCGTCCTGGACGCGGGCACCGTCGGCCGCACGCGGCCCGGCGACCTCGAACGCCATGTGACGCTGCGGATGGCCCGGCAGGAGCTGCTGACCCGTGAGGACGCGCCTCACCTGTGGGTCGTGATGGACGAGACGGTGCTGCGCCGGCCGCCGGGCGGCCCCAAGGTGCTGCGCAACCAGCTCGACCGGCTCATCGAGGCGGCCGAACTGCCTCAAGTGACGCTCCAGATCGCCGAGTTCGCAGCGGGCCCGCACCCGGGGACGTTCGGCCCGTTCACGCTCTTCCGGTTCCCGGTGCGCGAGCTGCCGGACATGGTCTTCAGCGAGTACGTCACGGGCGCGCTCTATCTGGACGGCCGGGCCGAGGTGGGCACCCATCTGGAGGTGCTCGACCACATCGCGGCGCACGCGGCGTCCGCGGAGCGCACGGTGGAGCTGCTGCGGGAGAAGCGCGGCGCGCTCTGACACACGACGCATGGGGACCGCCGACGCGTCGAGACCGCCGACGCATGGTGACCGCCGACGCGTCGTGACAGCAGTGCCGCGGGCCCGTCTCTGCGGGACCGCGGCACGTGAAGGCTGCGTGTGCGCCGTCAGACGAGCTTTGCCGTGAGGGTGATCGTGGTACCGGTGAGGGCCTGGCTCACCGGGCAGTTCTTCTTGGCGTCCTCGGCCGCCGCGGCGAATCCGGCCTCGTCGAGCCCGGGCACCGAGCCCTCCACCGTGAGGTGAATGCCGGTGATGCCCTCACCCGGCTGGAACGTGACGTCCGCGGACGTGACGAGCTTGGTGGGCGGGTTGCCGCCGGTCGTCAGACCGTTGGACAGGGCCATCGAGAAGCAGCTGGAGTGCGCGGCGGCGATCAGCTCCTCCGGACTGGTCTTGCCGTTGGCCTGCTCGGCGCGGGAGGCCCAGGACACGGCCTGCTGGCCGATGCCGGACGAGTCGAAGGTGACGACGCCGCTCCCCTTGAGCAGATCGCCTTCCCACACGGTGTGCGCGGAGCGCGTGGTAGCCACGGTGATTCCCTTCAGTCGGGTGCCGGTTGGGGCGTTGGGCACCATCCGACCACACCCGGACCGCTTATGGCCGGAATGCGCACGGGGCACGGATCAGTCGGTGACGTCCGCGGTGATGCGCTTCTTGCGGGCCGCCATCCACGCGTAGACGAGGACCCCGACGAAGAGGAACAGGACCCCCTGGTAGACGGCCGCGTATCCGGCGCCGCCGACCAGCCACAGGGAGAAGCCGAACGCGGCGAGGGCGAGCACCATGTCGCGGGCCAGGCGCGGGCCGCTGACGCGGTGGCCCTGCCCGGACAGCAGGAAGTAGATCTGGGCGGCGGTCGCGAGGAGGTAGGGGACGGTCGCGGTGAACGTGGTGACAAGGACGAGGGTCTCGAAGACCCCGGCCGAGCCCGCCGTGTAGTTGTAGACCGTCAGGAGCGAGGCGAGGGTGACGGCGACGAGGACGCCTACGGTCGGGGTGCCGCGCTTCTTCTTGGTGAACACCGCGGGGAACAGGCCGTCCTTGGCGGCGGCGTACGGGGTCTGGGCGCTCAGGAGCGTCCAGCCGTTCAGGGCGCCGAGCATGGAGACGATCGCGGCGATCGCTACGGCGGTGCCGCCCCAGGTGCCGCCGAACATGGCGTTGACGGCGTCGGTGAGGGGAGCGCTGGAGTCGACGAGCCGGTCGTGGGCGACGGTCCCGAAGACGGCGACCGTGCACAGCAGGTAGAGGAGGGCGGCGAGGCCCGTGCCGAGGACGGTGGCGCGGCCCACGTTGCGCTCGGGGTCGCGGACCTCGCCGGCGCTGACCGAGGCGGACTCGACGCCGAGGTAGCTGAAGAGGAGGATCGCGGCGGACGCGGAGACGGCGCCGAGCGAGGAGTCGCCGCTCGCCCGGAACGGTCCGAGGTTGTCGGCGTGGAAGAAGAACAGGCCGCCGACGGCGACGAGGAGCAGCGGCGCGAACTTCAGGACCGTCGACACGAGCTGTACCGCGCCGACGTAGCGGGTGCCCGCGAGGTTGGCGAGGGCGGGCAGCCACTGGACGGTGAGCGCGGCGGCGATGGTCCAGAACCGGGAGCCGTGGATGGGCAGGAGCACGTCGAGGTAGCCGACGGCGGCCACGGCGAGGGCCGCGTTCGACACCCAGGTGGTGATCCAGTACGACCAGGACGCCAGGAACCCGGCGAAGTCCCCGAACGCCTCGCGCGCGTAGACGTACGGTCCGCCGGTCTGGGGATGGCGGCGGGCGAGGCGGCCGAAGACGAGCGCTAGCGCGATGGCCCCGACGGTGAGGACACCGAAGGCGACGAGGCTGATGGTGCCGAAGGGGGCGACGGAGGCCGGGAGCAGGAAGATGCCGCCGCCGATGATGTTGCCCATCACGAGGGCGGTGGCGATGGGGAGCCCGAAGCGGCGGGCGTGCTTGCCGGGGTGCTCTTCGTGCTGCGGGGCCGGAGCCGGCTTCGTCACGGTTCCGGTGTGGGGCATGGGGTGGTGCGCCTCTCTCGTGCGGGCGCCGACCGGGATCGCCGGGCGACGTTCCATGGTCGGCCCCCGGCACACATCGTTCAAAATCAGGCGGATTTGTCCTGCGGAGGGACCGTCGCGGCCGTAAATGATGTGTCGGGGGCGGGCTCGTGCCGGGATTCGTCCACCGGGACCTGAGGTCCGCTGCCCTCGCGCAGCCAGCGGCGGAGCACGTGGTGGACCTGCTGGGCGCCCACCAGTTCGGCGCCCTCGGCGACGGGCGGCGAGAAGACCTTCGGGGCCAGCAGGAACGGGTGTCCCTGGGCGCCGCCGAGGCCTCCGTGGGAGCCGATCTGCTCCTCGAAGGCGAGCACTTCGCCCTCGGCCGGGTCGTACCAGGAGTTCACCATGATGTCGGCGGTGTGCGGGAAGGAGTCGGTGCGGCGGACCGCGTCGGCGGCGTGCGCGCCGAAGTCGGCCAGGGGGCCCGGGCGCTCGTCGAGGTCGGCCAGGGGGATCTCGGCGCCGCGCGCGCCGAGGACGACGGCGCCGTGCTCCTCGCTGCGCACCAGCAGGAAGCCGATGCCGGGGTGGTTGGCGAGGGTGGGCAGGAGCGCCGGGTGGCGGGCGTCGATGTCCTCCTTGCTCATGCGGTGCGGCACGTCCGGGAAGGAGACCAGGCCGAGGTTTCCGGAGGCGAGCACGATCGGCTCGGAGCGGCGCGACGCCGGGCGGTGCTTCTCGCCGCCCTCCTCGACGGGCCTGCGCAGCGCGGCCCTGACGGCGGCGCGGGCCTCGGCGCCGCTGTGCGTGCGCCGGGCACGGCGCGGCACGGGCAGGCCACAGCCCGCCCGGACGAGGTCCTGGAGGCCGAGACCGTAGCGGGCGCGGAACGTCTCACCGGGGCTCTGCCCGTGATCGGACAGGACGACGATCCGGTACGGACGCGGGGCGTGCTCCGCGACCTTCGCGATCAGCGCGAGGGAGCGGTCGAGACGCGCGAGGACCTTCTCCGCGTCGCGGCTGACGGGCCCGGAGTGGTGGGCGACCTCGTCGTACGCGACGAGGTCGGCGTAGACCGCGCTGCGGCCCGCGAGCATGTCGCCGACGACCGCGGCGACGACGACGTCCCGCTCCACGACGGTCGCGAACGCGCGGATGAACGGGTAGAGCCCGCCGCGGCCGACGCGGGGGCTCTGCCGGGTCAGGCGGGCCCGGGTGGACTGGCCGATCTCGCGACCGGCCTCGGCGACGAAGGACAGGGCGGTGCGCACGGCGTTCGCCGGGTCGCTGAAGTAAGCGAAGTAGCCGGCCCGCGAGCGGTTCTCCTTGCCGCGGCGGGCCGCGACCGACAGCACGAGGGCGACCTGTTCGGCGCCACCGCTGAAGAGGTTGCCGCGGCTGGCGCCGTCCAGCGTGAGGAGGCCGCCGTCGCCGGTGTGCTGGATGGCGCGGCGCTGGAGTTCGGCGGCGCTGGTGGGCCGGTTGGAGACCTGGATCTCGCGGGTGTCCTTCTCGTACCAGCGGAACGCGGGCACGTCGTAGTTGCTGCCGTGCAGGATGCCGAGCTGGCTGGCGCCCGTCTGGCTGGACCAGTCGGTGCGCCAGGGGGTGAGGCGATGGGTGCCGGCGCCGAGCCAGGCTCCGACGGTGGGCATCACGCCCCGGTCCACGGCGTCGCGCAGGACGTCGTGGCCGACGCCGTCGAGCTGGAGGAAGACCGTGCCGTGGGTGGACGGTCCCGCTCCGGCGCTCCCTCTGCGGCGGCGCCGGTCGGCGAGGCGGTACAGGCGGCGGCGGTAGGCGTCGTCGTCGCGTACGGCGAGGGCTCCCCCGGTGGCGGACGCGACCGCGGACATCACGGCGGCGACGACGACGGCGGTCTCGGGGTTGGCCTCGCCCCGGCCGTCGGGGACGAGGGCCAGGGCGAAGATCAGCAGGCCGCCGTTGAGGAAGAAGACGACGAGGCCGAGGACGAGCGCGGGCACCAGGAGCAGGGCGCGTACGAGGAGCGGCCACACCAGCGCGGACAGGATCCCGAAGGCGCCCGCGCCGAGCGCGGCGGTGACGGCGATGCGGGTGGCGCTGTCGCCGTTGTCCGACTGGAGCTGGAAGTCCGGCAGGATCCCGGCGAGCACGAGCATCGTGACGGTGCTGACCGCCCACACGGCGATCGACCGCCACCACGTGCCGGCGAACCGCCGCCACCGCCCCTCGCCCACGCCTCGCTCACCCTCTCGCTGTCTGGTCGACCCCGGGCCAAGCGTGTCATATGAGCGCGATACGTCCGGGTTTTCCCCTGACTGCGAACACAAGTGCCCGGCGCGGGACGCGCGGGGTGCCGGCTCAGCAGCCGTCGTAACCGGCCGTCGGCATCGACATGCGGCGGTGGACGCGCTTCTTCATCTCCGCGTCGTACGACGGCTCCGCGAGACCCGCGGTCTCCAGGCGGACGCCGCGGCGCTCGCACTCGGCCGTGAACTCCTCGACGGAGCGCAGCGCGGCCCGCAGGACCCGGTCGCTCGGGGCGACGAACAGGTCGACGAGGCCCGCGTCGACGTCCGTCCACAGCACGTCGTGGTCGGAGCGCAGTGAGTGGACGAGGAGTTCTCTGGTCACGACGTAGCCCCGGTCGGCGGCCCAGCGGGCGCACATCGCGTGCTGGCTGCGCGAGTCCACGAGGAAGGGGTCGGCGTCCAGCTCCTCCAGCGGGGTCAGACTGGCGATCGCCGTGACGCGGACCGCGCCGGCCGCCGTCTCTTCCGCCGGTTCACCCATGGTGTCCCCCTCACCTCCGGTTTCCCCGACGACCCTACTCCTGCCCGTAGGCTCGGGGGGAGTCGCACGGAGGAGGTCCTGGAGGTGCCGGTGGAGATCACCTGGTGGGGTCACGCCACCTGCACGGTCGAGGACTCGGGGATCCGTGTGCTGACCGACCCGCTCTTCACGCGCCGCCTCGCCCATCTGCGCCGGCGCCGCGGGGCGCCCCCGCCGCCCGAGGCCGCCGTCGCCGACGTCGTCCTTGTCTCGCATCTGCACGCCGACCATCTGCACGTCCCGTCCCTGGCCCGGCTCGCCCCAGGCACCCTGGTCCTGCTCCCGCGAGGGGCCCGGCGCGCGGTGCCCGGCCTGCGCAAACTCACGCACCTGCGGCTCACGGAGGTCGAGCCGGGCACGCGCGTGGAGGTGGGCGACCTCGTCGTACGGGCCGTGCCCGCGTCGCACGACGGGCGGCGCATCCCCGTGGGACCGCACCGCTCCCCCGCGCTCGGGTTCGTGGTGAGCGGCGAGGCCCGCACGTATTTCGCCGGTGACACCGGGCTTTTCGACTCCATGGCGGAGGCGGTGGGCGAGGTGGATGTGGCGTTGCTCCCGGTCGGGGGGTGGGGGCCCTGTCTCGGGCCGCACCATCTGGACGCGGGCCGGGCCGCCGAGGCGCTCGCGCGGATCGCGCCGCGCAGCGCCGTGCCGGTGCACTACGGGACATACTGGCCGATCGGCATGGACGCGGTGCGGCCGCACGAATTCCACACGCCGGGCGACGAGTTCGTGCGGCGCTCCGCCGAGCTGGCGCCCGAGGTGACGGTGCATCTGCTCGGTCACGGCGAGAGCGTGCGGCCGGAGGTCGCCAGGTGAACCCGGCCGGTCGCGCAGGGCACGAGCTGCTCGCCGCCGCGGTGACGCACACTCCTCCGGAGTCCACCCAACAGGCGGTCGGATACCCGTCGCTGTTCCTGCTGATCGTGATCGGGGCGCTCGTGCCGGTCGTCCCCACGGGGGCGCTCGTCAGCTCGGCGGCCGTGGTCGCCTTCCATCAGACGGCGCCGTTCTCGCTGCTCCTGGTGTTCGGTGTCTCCGCGTCCGCGGCGTTCCTCGGCGATGTGGCGCTGTACTGGCTGGGGCAGCGCGGCATGGGTTCGAAGAACGGCTCGAAGTGGCTGGCCGCGATCCGCGACCGGGCGCCCGAGGAGCGGCTCGCCCAGGCGCAGGAAAAGCTCGCCGACCACGGGGTGATGGTGCTCGTCCTGTCCCGGCTCGTGCCCGCCGGGCGCATCCCCGTGATGCTGGCGTGCCTGATGGCGAGGATGCCGCTGCGGCAGTTCGCCCGCGGGGATGTCCCGGCGTGCCTGGCCTGGGCCTTGACGTATCAGCTCATCGGCATCCTCGGCGGCTCCCTGTTCAGCGAGCCGTGGGAGGGCGTCGTGGCGGCGGTCGGCCTGACGCTGCTGTTCAGCGCGGCGCCCGCCGTGTGGCGGCGGCTGCGCGGGGGACGCTCAGACGGTCAGCACGCGTGAGGCACCGACCGGCAGGTCCCACAGGTCCTTGCGCGCACGGCCTGCCTTCTGCCAGGCGGCCCGTACGCGCGTGAGGGGTTCGAGGACCGGCTCGGCCGAGAGCAGGAACGTGGCCCAGTGCATGGGTGCCATCCGGCGCGCGCCCACGTCCTGCGCCGCCTGCACCGCTTCTTCCGGGTCGCAGTGGACGTCCCGCAGCCACCAGCGCGGATCGTAGGCGCCGATGGGCAGGAGCGCCAGGTCGATGCCGGGGTAGCGGCTGCCGATCTCCGAGAACCAGTGGCCGTATCCGGTGTCCCCCGCGAAGTAGACCCGCTGTCCCTCCAGGTCGGTGAGGACCCAACCGCCCCACAGGGTGCGGCAGGTGTCGACGAGGCTGCGCTTGGACCAGTGGTGGGCCGGGACGAAGTCGAAGCGCACGCCGCCCAGTTCGGCCGCCTCCCACCAGTCGAGCTCCGTGACGCGGGTGAAGCGGCGGCGCGTGAACCAGCGGCCGAGTCCGGCGGGCACGAACACGGGGGTGTCCCTCGGGAGCCTTTTGAGGGTGGGGGCGTCCAGGTGGTCGTAGTGGTTGTGGCTGATCACGACGGCGTCGACGCGCGGCAGGGCGCTCCAGGCGACGCCCGCGGGCGTGACGCGGGCGGGGGTGCCGATTATCTTGCGGGACCAGACGGGGTCGGTGAGCACGGTGAGTCCGCCTATGCGCAGCACCCAACTGGCGTGCCCCGCCCAGCTGACGGCGACGGTACGGGCGTCCACGGCCGGCAGCGGGCCCGGCTCGAACGGCAGGGCGGCGATCTCGGTCAGGGCCTCGGGCGGCGGCCGCAGCGCGCCCTCCCTGGCGAACCGGGCGAAGGCGCGCAGTCCGGGCAGCGGCGCCGTCAGGCGGTCGGCGAACGACTTGGGCCAGATGCGTCCCCCGCCGAGCGGCTTCGGCTCGGCGAGGGGTACGAAGGAAGCGGGGGCATCAGCTCGCTGTGCCGTCGACTCGGACTGCTGCGTCATCGAGGACTCTCCCATCCCTTGACGTCGGCCCTGAGATCGTCGAGTGCCGACTCCAACATGCTCAACGCCCGCTGCACGTGCGGCAATTCCAGGGGTTCCGGTGCGGTGAGAGACGTCATGCGCTCCTGCGGGGTTGAGCCGAGGAAGGGGCCGGTGGACAGGCGTACGCGCAGTGCGGCGAGGTCGTCGCCGAAGCGGTGGCCGCCGGGGGTGGGCATGCCCAGCCTCCCGGAGAGGCGGTCCTCCAGGTCCTGGGCGTCGCCGACACCGCGCGCGGCGAGTGCGGGGCGCAGCCGGTCCAGGTCCGCGTACAAGTGGCGGCCGGCCTCGGGCGGCCGGGCGAGTCCGCCGGAGACGAGCAACGCGCGGTGCACGGCGGCGGCCACGCGCGCGTCGAGGGCGGTCGTGGCGCGCAGGCGTGCGGTGATCCCGGCGGGTTCGCCGAGCGCGTACGTGGCGGCCGCCGCGGCGGGGGCCGAGAGGACCGCGCCGAGCGCCGTGAGGACGTCCAGGACGCGGGCGCGCAGTGCGGTCCCGCGCGCCGTGGCGGGGAGGCGGGCGACGGCCGCGGGCAGTCCGGGCGGCAGGTAGGCGCCGGTGAGGTCGGTGACGACGGTGACGTGCTCGGGCAGCATCTCGGCGGGGCCGATCAGGACGGTGGCGCGGGCCGGGTCGTGGTGCAGGGTGTCGCGCCAGGTCTCGTCGCTGACGATGTGCAGGCCCTCGGCCGCGGCGGCCTCGACGGCCTCGTGCAGGATCTCGGGCGGCGGCACCGTCCCGGTCGGGTCGTCGGCGACGGACAGGACGAGGAGCCGCGGGTCACCGCCCTCGGCGCGGACCCGGCGCACGGTTTCGAGGAGGGCGTACGGATCGGGGACGCCGCCGCACTCGGCGGGCGTCGCCACGTGGAAGACCGACCGGCCAAGGAGTCGCGCCTGGGGCTCCCACCAGGCCGGGCAGGGCCGGGGCAGCAGCACGTCGCCGCCGATCGCGGCGGTCAGCGCCAGGAGCAGGGGTACGCCGCCGGGCGCGGCCGCGGTGCTGCCCGGTTCGGCGGGAAGGCCGCGGCGCAGCCAGTAGCCGCAGGCCGCGTCGAGGAGGGCGGGGGCGCCGCCGGGCGGTTCCGGGACTGCCGGGTCCGCGGCGGCAGCAGCGGCGGCCAGCTCGGGCAGGACGGGAAGGCCGTCGTCCGGCAGCGGCGGCCCGTACCGGACGGGCCCGCGCCCCTCCAGGATCCCGTGGTCGTTGCCCCGCATGTGCCACCTCCACGCGCTGCCAGTCCGCACTGCCGGGACCTCATGGGCACCTCATACCCTCCCCAGCCTCTCCCGAGCCGCACGCTCCCGCGCGGCCTGCGCGGGAGGGTCGGTGCCCGTCGCCCGGAAGCGGGAGCACGGGGGACTGCGGCGGGAGGAGGGCGCCGCGGGCCTGGGCCGAGTGGGTGACGGGGCGGCAGCAGGGGCGCCGCGGCGGTTACCCCCGCGCCCGCTCCACCCTGCGCTCGTCCCAGACGGGCTCGTCGGACTCGCGCAGGCGGCCGTCGCTGCCGAAGACGAGGTAGCGGTCGAAGGAGCGGGCGAACCAGCGGTCGTGCGTGACGGCGAGGACCGTGCCGTCGAACGCCTCCAGGCCCTCCTGGAGGGCCTCTGCGGAATCCAGGTCGAGGTTGTCCGTCGGCTCGTCGAGGAGGAGCGCCGTCACTCCGGCCAGTTCGAGCAGCAGGATCTGGAAGCGGGCCTGCTGGCCGCCCGAGAGGCGCTCGAACTTCTGCTCGGCCTGGGCCGTCAGCTCGTAGCGCCGCAGCCGCCCCATCGCCGCGCCGCGGTCCTTGGCGTGGTCGAGCCAGAGGATGTCGAGCAGGGTGCGGCCCTGGAGCTCGGGGTGGGCGTGTGTCTGCGCGAAGTGGCCGGGCACGACGCGCGCGCCGAGCTTCCACTCTCCCGTGTGCGCGACCTCGTCGTCGGGGTTCCCGGCGAGCAGGCGCAGGAAGTGCGACTTGCCCGAGCCGTTCGAGCCGAGGACCGCGACCCGCTCGCCGTAGAAGACCTCCAGGTCGAAGGGTTGCATCAGGCCGGTCAGCTCAAGGTTTTTGCAGGTGATGGCCCGCACCCCGGTGCGGCCGCCGTGCAGGCGCATGGTGATGTCCTGCTCGCGCGGCGGCTCGGGCGGGGGTCCCGCCTCCTCGAACTTGCGCAGGCGGGTCTGCGCCGCCGCGTAGCGGGACGCCATCTCATGGCTGACCGCGGCCGCCTGCCGCAGGTTGAGGACGAGCTTCTTCAGCTGGGCGTGCTTCTCGTCCCAGCGCCTGCGCAGCTCCTCGAAGCGCGCGAACCGCTCGCGCCGCGCCTCGTGGTACGTCGCGAAGCCGGCGCCGTGCACCCAGGCGTCGGCGCCGGCGGGTCCCGGCTCGACACTGACGATCTTCTCGGCGGAGCGGGCGAGCAGCTCCCGGTCGTGGGAGACGAACAGGACCGTCTTACGGGTCTCGCGCAGCTTCTCCTCCAGCCAGCGCTTGCCGGGCACGTCGAGATAGTTGTCCGGCTCGTCGAGGAGGAGGACCTCGTCGGTGCCGCGCAGCAGCGCTTCGAGGACGAGTCGTTTCTGCTCGCCGCCGGAGAGGGTGCGGACCTCGCGGAACTGGGCCGTGTCGTACGGGATGCCGAGGGCGGCCGTGGTGCACATGTCCCAGACCGTCTCGGCCTCGTAGCCGTGTGCCTCGGCCCAGTCGGACAGGGCCTGCGCGTATTGGAGCTGCGCCGCCTCGTCGTCGACGGTCATGATCAGGTGCTCGGCCTTGTCGACGGCCTTCGCCACCTCCCGGAGCCGCGGGGTCGCGACCGATACGAGCAGGTCGCGCACGGTCGTCTCGTCGCGTACCGAGCCGACGAACTGCGACATCACGCCGAGTCCGCCGCCGACGGTGACGGTGCCGCCGTGCGGCTTCAGCTCGCCGGAGATCAGCTTGAGGAGCGTCGTCTTTCCCGCACCGTTCGGCCCGACGAGGGCGACGACGGAGCCCTCCCCGACCCGGAAGGAGACATCACCGAGCAGCGCCCGCCCGTCCGGCAAGTAGTACTCGAGATGCGCGGCTTCCAGATGTCCCATGGTCCGCATTGTGGGCGCCCGGCCGGGTGAGGAGCAAAACGATTTCGGCACGCCTTTGGGGTGCGGGGTCCCGGGACGGGTACACGTGCGCAATGTGCGCTGACCCCGACCCTCTGACGACCTGGCGGACCGCGCCCCCTGCCGGGCCCGGCCTGCGCGGCCGGCTCACCGCCCTTGACCTGCGTGTTTTCGAGTACGCGGCGCGTCGGCACTGGCCGGGCGGCGACCGCGTCCTGCCCCGGCTGAGCCGCAGCGCGAACCATGGGGTGCTGTGGTTCGCGGTGGCGGGCGCGCTGGCGGTGGGCGGCTCGCCGAAGGCCCGCCGCGCGGCCGTGCGCGGTGTCGCCTCGCTCGCCGTGGCGTCCGTGACGATCAACACACTCGGCAAGCGTTCGGTGCGCAGGCCGCGGCCCGTGCTCGACCCGGTGCCGCTGGTGCGGCGCCTGAAGCGGCAGCCGGTCACGACGTCGTTCCCGTCCGGGCACGCGGCGTCGGCGGCCGCGTTCGCGGCGGGCGTCGCGCTGGAGTCCCGTCCGCTGGGCGCGCTGGTGGCGCCCCTCGCGTTCTCCGTCGCCGCGTCCCGTGTCTATACGGGCGCGCACTTCCCGGGCGATGTCCTCGCGGGCGCCGCGCTCGGGACGGGCGCGGCGTTCGCGGTACGGGGTCTCGTGCCGACCCGCGACCAGATGCCCTCGCCGGGCCGCCCGCTGGTGGACGACGTGCCGAAGCTGCCCGGTGGTGAGGGCCTGGTGATGGTGGTCAACACGGGCGCGGGCAGTCCGGACCAGGCGCGGGCGCTGCGCGGGCTGCTGCCGCACGCCGAGATCGTCGAGGCCTCCGGGTCCGATCTGCCGGCCGCGCTGGAGAAGGCGGCGACCCGGGCGCGGGCGCTCGGGGTGTGCGGCGGGGACGGCACCGTGAACACGGCGGCAGGGGTCGCCCTGCGCCACGGTCTGCCGCTCGCCGTGCTTCCCGGCGGCACGCTCAACCACTTCGCGTACGACGTGGGGATCGAGGACCCGGGCGATCTGTCGCGGGCCGTCGAGTCGGGCGACGCCGTCGCGGTCGACGTCGGCCGCTTCCGGTCGTCGGCCACCTCCGGGATCTTCCTCAACACCTTCAGCCTGGGCGTGTACCCGGAGCTGGTGAAGGAGCGCGAGCGCTGGTCGAGGCGGATCGGCGGACGGCTCGCGGACGTGGTGGCCGCCACGCACGTGCTGCGCCGCGACCACCCGTTGCAGGCCGAACTGGACGGCAGGCGCCGGCCGTTGTGGATGGTGTTCGCGGGGAACTGCACGTACCGCCGGATGGGGCTCACGGCGGGCCGGCGCGCGGATCTCGCGGACGGCCTGCTCGACGTGCGCGTGGTGCCCGGCGGCCGGCTGCCGGGCGTACGACTGCTGGCGGCGGCGTTCGCGGGGCCGCTCTCCCGCTCCCCGTTCCACGCCTCGGTCCGGCGCACGCGGCTGCGCATGGACCGCATCAGCCCCGGCACACCACTGGCCTTCGACGGTGAAGTCGGCTCGTGCGGACGGGAGTTGACCATCGACAAGCAGCACGAGGCGCTGCGGGTCTACCGGCCGCTGACCATACTGTGACGCTCGCGAGCCGGTCCGCATCATGAGATGGGCATCTCAATATTCGGCCGGGCGGCGTACGGTGATCCCACTGGGTTCACCGCTCACCGATCTTGCGAAGGGGTCCGCCATGCCGAAGGAGACCGCTGTCTACACGCACGGCCACCACGAGTCCGTGCTGCGCTCCCACACCTGGCGCACCGCCGCCAACTCGGCTGCGTATCTGCTCGGTTCACTGAAGCCCCACATGAAGATCCTGGACATCGGGTGCGGCCCCGGCACCATCACCGCCGACCTGGCGGCGCTGGTCCCCGAGGGGCATGTCACCGGCGTGGACCATGCCGCGGGGATCCTCGACCAGGCCCGGGCGACAGCGGCCGAACGCGGCCTGACCAACGTCGACTTCGCGACCGCGGACGTCCACGCACTGGACTACCCGGACGACACGTTCTGCGTCGTGCACGCCCACCAGGTGCTCCAGCACGTCGGCGACCCGGTGCAGGCCCTGCGCGAGATGCGCCGCGTCACCAAGCCCACCGGGTTCATCGCCGTCCGCGATTCGGACTACGCGGCCATGACCTGGTACCCGAACGCGCCGGCCATGGACGACTGGCTGGACCTGTACCGGCGGGTCGCCCGCGCCAACGGCGGCGAGCCGGACGCGGGCCGGCGCCTCAAGTCCTGGGCGCTGGAGGCGGGTTTCGCCCCGGCCGACATCAACGCATCCTCCTCCACCTGGTGTTACTCCACGCCGGACGAGACCGGCTGGTGGAGCGACCTGTGGGCGGACCGCACCGTCGCCTCCGCGTACGCCGACCGAGCGACGGAGAGCGGCCACGCCACGGCCGGTCAGCTGGAGGAGATCTCCGAGGCGTGGCGGACCTGGGGGAAGCAGCCGGACGCCTGGTTCTCGGTGCTGCACGGCGAGATCCTGTGCCGCAAGACGGATCGCGAGGGCGCTGCGAGCTGAGCCGGGCGATGCGGGGCCCGTGCCGCCGGCCTCCCGGTGACACGGGCCCCGCCGCCCGCTGACCGTTCCCCGGAAACGATCACGCGTCCACGCGTGGCCAACTACGCTCACCGCTATGGAGATCCTGGGAACCACGCTGCGCATCTGCGTCGAGGACCTGGAGTCCTCGGTCGCGTTCTACGAACGGCTCGCGGGCAGCCGGGCCCTGCGCTTCGAGCGCGGCGGGGTCTCCGTCGCGGCGGTCGGCTGCTTCCTCCTGATGAGCGGTCCGACGGAGGAGATCGACGTCCTGCGCAAGGTCTCGGCGACGATCGCCGTCCCGGACGTCGACGAGGCGCACGCCGTCCTCAGCGCGTCCGGCGCACGCGTCCTCGCGGGGCCGGTCCCGACGCCCGCGGGCCGCAACCTCATCGCGATGCACCCGGACGGCTCGGTCTTCGAGTACGCCGACCGGCAGGGCCAGTCCCCGGCTTAGCGCGAGGTCGCGGGCCCGTCCCCGTACCCTCGCCCGGGGCACGCGGGAGCGAGGACGGTGGACTTGGCGGGCAACGACGCCGCCGTCGAGATCCCCGCGGGCCGGTGTTCGTCACCCACCACCGCCCGGGGTTGGGCAGGGTCGTCAGCCCCCGCGACGTGTGCCCGGACACCGGTCCGGCTCGTCTCTCCCACGGGCAGGCCCGCGCCCTGCTCGACGAGCACACGGCCCTGCGCGGACCGGGCACGGGCCGGGACCTGCACGAGTACCGCCAATCCGCCCTGACCCATCTCGGTGAACAGGGCGCCTCGCTGTCGATGCTGATGGCGAAGCCCCGGCACAAGAAGCCTACGATCGTCCGCCGCTGCTTCAAGCCGTCCCCCGAGGTGATCGCCGAGCTCACGAGCCTGCTCGCACCTGGCGGCGGCAACCGCTGAGCCGCGTTCCTTGATCCTTCTCGGTGGCAACGGCGGAGGCGGACAGAAGCGTCGCAGCGGCGAGGCCGCCCCAGAGGGCAGCCGAGCCGTGGGAGGCAAGAGCGGTGACGACCGCCGGGGAGACGGCGAGGCCGAAGCCTGTGGAGAGCTGGAAGCGGGCGAGGGAGCGTCCCAGGAAATGGGCCGGGGCGAGGGTGGTGACGAGCGCGGTGGCGCTGCCGGCATAGATGATCTCGCCGATGGTGCAGACCACGGACACCGCGGCGACGGCCGGGGCACTCCAGCGGTCTCCCAGTGAGGTGGCCGCGAGGAAGCCGAGGTAGGACGCGGCGATTACCACGCCGGAGAGGGTCAGCACGGTCCGCCGGGAGAAGCGGGACAGCAGGACGGTGACCGGAACCTGCAGGGTGACCACCAGCACCGTGTTCGCCACGAAGATGGCTGCCGCCCACACCTTGGACGCGTGCAACTGTGTCACCAGGACCAGAGGGAGCGCGACTTCGGTGATGTTGAGGCAGAAGACGTAGACCACGTTGGCGGCCAGCAGCGCGCGCATCCGGGGTGCGGGCCCGTCGGCCCTGTCCTTGGCCGAAAGAGCGGCCGGATGCGTGTGCAGGTGAACCGACCATGCCAAGGACGCCGCAGTGAGATAGGCGAGCCCGGTGACGGCTGCCAGCGCCTGCAATGCGGTGGTGCCGCCCGCCATGCATGCGGTGGCGAGGAGGCCGCCCGCGCCCAGGCCGGCGTTGCGCAGGGCGCGGCCTCCCGCGAGAGCGGCGTCGCGTTCGCGTCCGTGGGCGACAGTGGCCACCAGGGCTGCATGGGCGGCCGGCCATGCCTGGTTGCCGATGCCGAGGAAGAGTGCCGCTGTCGCGAAAAGCCAGACGTGCCCCGCAGGGGTGGCCAGCAGCAGCGCCACGCCCAGCACCCGCACCAGCATCGACGCTGCCACGACCGTGCTGCGTGCGCCGCGGTCCAGCCAGCGGCCGACAGCGGGCATGCACACCAGACCCATGACGACGCCGACCGTCATGGCGACGCCGGTGACCGACGGGGACAGCCTCAGCACCGTCATCCCGTAGAGCAGCAGAAAGGGCCGCAGCAGGCCGGTACCGAGCGCGTCCACGGCCAGGGCGACGGCATAGCGGGGGCCTCCGGAGGCACGGACGAGGGCACGCGGCTGGAGCTTGGTGGTGGTTGCCATGGCCTCAACGGTGCGTTCGGCCGCCGGGCCGGCCATGTCGGTTGACGGACACCGTCAATCGACGCGTTCGTCGGCCGTCCGACCATCGATGATGAGGGGATGACGTTGAGGATCGACATCGGCGGCCTGCCGTCCGGGCAACTGCGGTTCGCTGCCTCCCCGCTGGCCGAGCTGACCGCGATGCTGCACGTGCTGGCCGAACCCGGGCATCACCCGCAGCTCGCCGGCTGGGCCGGGGACGTCTGGGCCGGGCTGCGGCCGGAGCTGGCCGAGCGGCTCAGGGAGGCGGAGTTCCTCTGGCGTTCCTCACGAGCCGACTTCCTGGTCCCCGCTCGTCCCCGGCCGACCCTCGCCGAGGAGTTGGACGATGTGGACCGGATCGACGATGAGACCTATGTGAACGCCGCGCTCATCACCACGTGCGGCAACAACCGGGTCCACTTCGCCGCGCCGTCGCCGCTCGCCGACGCGACGGCGCGCGAGCGGGCCCTGGACCTGGCCCAGGCCCGCGGCGCGCTCCAAGAGGCCTTCGCGGAACGGCTGCTCGCGAACCCGGCCCTCGTGCGGGCACGGGTGCGTGACACCCTCGAACAGTGCGCCGAGGCCTTCTTCGACGCCGCCTGGACGGGCGCAGCCGTGCAACTCGCCACGGACCTGCGCCTCAAGAACGACCTGCTGAAGCGCCAGGGCATCGGGGCGGCACTCGCATCGGTCTCCGGCGCCGTCACCCTGGCGCCGGACGGCAACTGCATCATCGTGGACAAACTGCAGGACAATGCGACCGCCGCCCACAGCAGCGGGGTCACCTTCCTCCCCAGCGTCTTCGGCCGCCCGCACCTGGTGGTGGTCCACGCGCCCGGGTGGCAGCCTGTGGTGCAGTACCCCGTGGCCGAGGCGAGTCCATCGGAGCCGGTATCGCTGGAAACGGTCACACTACGGCTGGAGGCACTCGCGCATCCGGTACGGCTGCGGCTGCTGCGCACCCTGGCCCGCGGCCCGCACACCACCGGTGAGCTGGCCCACGCCTGGGGACTTTCACCCCCGGAGGTTTCCCGCCACCTCGCTGTCCTGCGCCGCGCGGGCCTGCTCACGGCCCGGCGGCAGGGTCGTTACGTCCGTTACACCCTCAATCTCCCCGATCTGACGGCGCTGGGGGCCGACCTGCTGGCGGCCGTACTGCGCTGAGCAGCTTCGGTCTGCCACAACACAGGCGACCGCCGCCTTCGCAACATCGTCCGCCTCGGCAGGCGCCGCGCAGACGGCCGCGGCGACAGCCACGGAGACGACGCCGCTTTGTATACCAGCCTCTACTAGATCCTGCTCTGGTTGACCAAAATTCGGGCAGAACATGCAGGTCAGAGCCGAGCAGAATGGTCCCCTCCTTGCCCGCTCCCCCATCTTGGTATACAAAATGTCGGACCAACCGATCCCTCCCGCCACCCGCCGAGGAGCCCCCGCATGTGCGTCGAGAACTGCCCCCCGCCGTCGAACCGGCTGACCCGCCGAGGCGTACTCGCGGGTGCCGCCGCACTCGCGGGCACCACCGCCGCCCTCGCCGCCGCGCCCGGCGCGTCCGCCGCCGCCCCGATGACCCGCACGTCCGCCGCCCGCTCCGGGAACGCCCCCCGCGGCGGTGACCTCGTCATCGACGGCGGCACGCTCCTCGACCCCGCGACGGGCGAGGTCACCGAGGACGCGGTCGTCGTCATCCGTGACGGCGTCGTCCGCGCGGCCGGCCCCCGGGCCCGCGTCGACGTCCCCAAGGGCGCCAGCGTCCTCGACGCGCGCGGCCAGTGGGTCCTGCCCGGACTCGTCGACTCGCACATCCACCTGAACACCGCCGCCGAGGCGAAGACGGCCGTCCGGCTCGGCGCCACCAGCGCGCGCAGCGGCTCGACGAACTTCTACCAGGACATCGCCGTAAGGGAGTTGGCCCGCCAGGCCCCGGAGCTCGCCCCGCGACTGCGGGCGGCCGGCATCTTCGTCACGCCCGACCTCGGCGACACGGTGCTCGGCGACCCGGACCTCACCCCGCTCGCCCGGCTCAGCGACGGCGTGCGCTCGCCCGAGGCGCTGCGCCGGGTCGTCCAGGTCAACCTGGCCCGCGGCGCCGACGTCATCAAGACGCGCGTGAACGAGCGCGCGGGCCTGCCCGAGCAGGACCCGCTGGCCCAGGTCTACAGCTACGAGCAGCTGTCCGAGGTCGTAGCTGCCGCCAAGCGCGGCGGCAAGGGCGTGCTGTGCCACAGCTACAGCGAGAAGGGCTGCCACGACGCGGTGACGGCCGGCATCACGTCGCTGGAGCACGGCGCGTTCGTCGGCGAGCGCACCCTGCACGAAATGCGGCGCAGGGGCACCTACTTCACTCCTACGATGATCGCCATCGCGGGGATGATCGGCTCGAGCGACCCGGTGCTCGACGAGCGCGGCCGGACCTACCTGCCCAAGCTCAAGGCCGCCGCGCTCGCCGCGCACGAGCTGGGCGTGCCGCTCGTGTCCGGCACGGACTCGTCGGGCGGCGAGGTCGAGCCGATCGGCAGCGAGATCCAACTGATGCACTCGGCGGGCCTGTCCGCACTCGACGCGATCCGCACGGCGACCGTCAACGCGGCCCGGCTGCTCGAACTGGACGGCACGGTCGGGCGTCTCGCACGGGGCTTCGCGGGCGACGCGATCCTCGTGTCCGGCGACCCGCTGGCCGACATCTCGGTCCTGAAGAAGCCGGTGCGCGTGGTGCGCTCGGGTGTCGCCGTATGAGCGCCGTCGTCTTCGGAAACGTACGCCCGCTCGGTGCGACGGAGGCCGTGGACCTCACGGTCGTCGACGGGGTGATCGTCGACGGTCCGGCGCCCGAGGGCGCCGAGGTCGTCGACTGCGGCGGCCGGATCGCGCTGCCGACCCTCGTGGACGCGCACATCCACCCGGACAAGACCGCGTGGGGCGAGCCCTGGGTGTCGCGCAAGCCCGCGTCGGGGATCGCCGAATTCGCCGCTGCGGACGCCGAGTTGTACCGCTCGCAGACCACGCCCCTCAAGGACCGCGCCCAGCGCCTGATGGCGCACGCGGTCACCCGGGGCACCCGGGCGATGCGGGCCCATGTCGATGTCGCGCCCGCTTTCGGCCTTGCCGGTGTCGAGGGTGTCGGCGCCGCGCGTGAGGCGCTGCGGGACGCGGTCGACGTGCAGATCGTCGCGTTCCCGCAGCACGGCGTCCTGCGGGCGCCCGGCACCGCGGAGCTCCTGGAGGAGGCGGCCCGCACCGGTGGCATCGACATCGTGGGCGGCATCGACCCGATCGGCTTCGACGAGGCGCTCGACGCCCAGCTCGACCTGGTCTTCGGGATCGCGGACCGGCACGGGGTCGGCGTCGACATCCACCTCCACGACCAGTCCGTGCCCGGCCTGACCGCGGTGCACGCGATCATCGACCGGACCAGGGCGCTGTCCCTCCAGGGCAAGGTCAGCATCAGTCACGCGTTCTGCGTGCCCGGCCTCGAAGGGGTCGAACTCGACCGTGTGGGAGCCGAGTTGGCGGATGCGGGGATCTCCCTGACGACCGTGGCGCCCTCGCGGCCGCTGGTCCTGCCCACGCGCCGGCTCCGCGAACTCGGGGTGCGGGTGGGACTCGGTTCGGACGGGGTGCGCGACTCGTGGAGCCCGTTCGGCAACGCGGACATGCTGCACCGGGCGCACCTGCTCGCCCGTGCCCAAGGGGCCCGTCTGGACGATGAGTTGGCCGACGCCTTCCGTGTCGCCGCCGATGACGGCGCCCGCGTCGTCGGCCTCCCCCACCTTGATCTGTCCGCCGGTTCACCGGCCGACTTCTTCCTGGTGCGCGGCGAGTGCCTGCCCCAGGTCGTGGTGGACCTGCCCGCGCGTGACCTGGTGGTCAGGGCGGGCCGGGTCGTGGCCAGGGACGGCGAACTGCTGCTGCCCTGACCACCCGCGCCGTGCGCGCCGGGTCAGGACTCCCCGGGCAGCATGCTGAAGTCGTACTGGGCGGGCAGCCGTTCGCCCGGTGCGGCGAGGCACGCCCACAGCTCGGCGATGGCCCCCGAGCCCTCGCGCAGGTCGGCGACCTCGAAGCCCTCGTCGAACACGGCCCGTGCCGCCTCCTTGTCGCCCTCGGCGATCAGGAGGCGGGCCTCGACGAGCCGGAAGCGGCCGCGGGCGCGTGTCGCGGCGTGCAGCCGCTCCCAGACGGCGCGGGCCGGTCCGGGGCGGCGGGCCGCGAGCAGCGCGTCGATGGCCTCACGGCCCAGTGCCGCGGTGGCCGCCGTCCACGCCTCGCCGTCGTCGCGCCTCTCCTGGCACAGGTCGTCGAAGGCTTCGGAGTAGCGGTCGGCGGCGCGTTCACGATGACCGGCCTCCTGGTCGGCGACGGCCAGGCAGCGCAGCAACGGCCAGAGGGACGGGGCGAGTTCGAGACCCCGCTCCCAGCTGCGTACGGCCTGTGCCAGGTCGCCCGCGTGCCATTGGGCGACGCCGAGGTGGTACTCGGTGAGCGGCTGTGCGGGCGCCGTCTCCAGCATGTCCCGCCAGTGCGGCGCGACGAGGGTGGGCCCGGGCGGTCCGACGCGGCGCGGCTCGGGGATGGAGCCGGTGCGCAGGAGGTCGAGCCAGGGTGTCTGCGCCGGGCCGAGGGTCGACTCGTCGAAGGGGGTGCCGGGGAGCTTGAAGTCGCCGCGCAGCACTTCGAGGGCGCCCCAGCCGGAGCCGGCCGCGAGCAACTCCCCCGGTTCGGTGTCGGCGTGCGGGCGCCAGGCCTCGTAAGCGGCGTCGACGTCGGCCCTCGGCAGCGCGGCTTCGAGGCACTCCTCGACCTCACCGCGCGCGACCGCCCAGTCCTCGGCCGAGTGCACGGCGTCGGGCGCCGCGGACAGCGGTCCGTACGACTCCAGCCACGCGAACTCGCCCTCGGCGTCCAGGCGTACGTGCTCCAGCTGGGTGCGGGCGAGGCCCGCCTGTATCTCGGCGTAGCCGCCCGTGCCCGGCTCGGTCAGCCACTCCTGCCAGCGCCGGCCGCCCGCGCCGTGGCCCCAGAGGAACAGCTTGCGGCCGCGCAGGAGGTCGGTCGAGGTCTGTACGAGTCCGTGGCCGTCGTCGTCGAGGGCGGCGATCCAGCGGCGCTGCCCGTCGGGGACCTCGTAGAAGTAGTCGGCCGGGTATTCGCCGCTGAGGGGGTAGGTGCGGTCGACGCCGTCGAACTCCGGGACGGGAACGCGGCGCAGGGTGCGCTCGTAGCCGAAGTGCCAGGCCTCGTCGGCGGGGGCGAGGACGCGGTGTTCCTCGGGAACGGCGATGTTCGACCACCAGTAGACGGGCGCGGGCCGCTCATGAGGGTTGCGTATCCGCACGCCCACGTGGAGGAAGTCGGATCCGGCGGGCAGCCACAGGTCCACCTGGAACGGCAGGTCGCGCAGCCGCTCCCACTCCCACAGGCGCAGCATGTCCCCGCCGTCGGGCGCGGTGACGCGGGCGGCGTGCAGGGGTGCGCAGGACAGGGTGGTGTGCCCGGTCGCGCCGATGTTCCACTCGATACCGCCGGAGAACCAGGCGCCGTTGAGCGCGAAGTCGGCGGGCTGGAACACCGGGTTGCGGTAGAGGAGTTCACGGCCGGTGGGCTTGTGGAACATCGAGTGGATGCGGCCGCCGAGGCCGGGCAGGACCGTGACGCGCAGCCGGTCGTTCTCGATCACGAGCGTGTCGAGGGTGAGGGGGGTGCGCTCGCGCCCGTAGCTGTTCTTGAGCCGCTCCGGCAGTACGCTGCGCAGCTTCTCGTAGCCGATCTGGCGGGCCATGTCGCGCGGCATGCCCTGCTTGGAGCGGTCGTCGAGTTCGTGGAGTTCGTCGAGGGGCCGCAGCGGCGGCAGCGGGTCGGGGGCGCCCACCGCCACGCCGGGCAGGGTCAGTACGTCGCGTCGAAGGGTCGTCCGCTCGGCCTGCGAGTCCGTCAAGTCCGCCTCCCGGTTCGCGGGGCCCGCCGTCCGCACGCGGTGTGCCCCGACGACCATGGAACAGGCTCCCGCATGAGCTGACCAGGGGCTCTCCGGGTCAGAATTAAGCAAAGGCGCATTCGGGCCCGCCGGGTTACCCTCCGCGGATGGGAACGCAGCACACCTATCGGGTCATCGTCCGCGGCACATGGGACGGTCTGGCGGACGGCGCGCGCGAGCGGCTGCTCGCCGAGGTCGACGAGCACGGGCTCGCGTCGATGAGGTTCACGCCGGAGGGATCGCTCACGTACGACCGGGTGCTGAAGCACTTCTCGTACCGGTTCGTCGTGGAGTCGGATGCCGAGGACGGCGAGGAGATGGCGGAGGCTCTCGCCGAGGAGCGGGCCGACGCGTCGCTCAGGGCGCTCGGTGAGGGGTACGGCTTCGGGGTGCTGAAGTCGTCGGCGACGGACATGGACACGATGAAGGTCAACCGGAAGCACCGGGCATCTCGGCCGTGAGCGCCCAGCGCTCGTGGTCGCGCCAGGCGCCGTCCATGAAGATGAAGTCGGGCGAGTAGCCCTCGAGGCGGAACCCGGCGCGGCGCGCGAGGGCGATGGACGCCTCGTTGCCCGGCTGCACGTTGATCTCCAGGCGGTGCAGTCCGAGGGGGCCGAAGGCGTACCGGATGACCAGACCGAGGCCCTCGCTCATGAGGCCGCGGCCCGCCGCGTGCGCGAACGCGCCGTAGCCGAGGGCGCCGCAGCGGAAGCCGCCGCGGACGATGTTGTTGATGTTGATGAAGCCGGCGATGCCGCCGTCCGCCCGCTCGTACACCAGGCAGCCGAACCGCGTCGGGTCGTCGATGAGGGCGCCGGCGTAGGCGGCGTAGGTGTCGGCGGCGGTCGGCGGGTAGAGCCAGGGGCGGTGCAGGTCTTCGCTCTCCCGTGCTCGCGCCGTGAACTCGTCGACGTCCGCGAGGGCGAAGGGCCGTATGCCCACGCGGGGGCCTTCAGCGAGGTGGCGGTGGCCGGTGGCAGACATCCGGCCAGCCTACGCGGCGGCCGTGGGACCGGTGCGGGTCCGCCTCACTTGCGCCTGCGGATGACGTAGCCGCCGCAGATCACCCCGATGATGGCGACGGCGCCGAGTACGACCAGCACGGTGATCGCGATCCGGCCCGGTGTGAAGGTGCCTGTGCCTGCGCTGCTGTCGGAGCTCGCCGTGTCCTTGGGACTCACCGGTGGGACCCTTCCGCCGTGGCGACGTGTGCCTTCCCCGCCCAGCATGTGCAGCCGGGCGGGGTTCGCGCACGGCGAGGTGTCCCTCCGGGTGGGGCGTGGGGCCGTACGGGTGACGGCGCCACCAACCGGACCTGGGGCGGGCCTACTGTCCGACGACGGGCAGCTCCAGGATGCCGGTGTCCTCTGGCGCGCTGGTGACGGTGACGGGCTTGATGCCCTTGTTGCCGCCGTACGCGTCGTCGCTCGCCGCGATGACGAACTGGAGCCGGTGCCCCTTCTCGTAGCGGTGGACGATGCCGGGCAGCGACACCGTGAAGGAGCGGGTCACGTCCGGCACGCGGACCGGTGCGACCAGGCGGTGCACGAGTGTCTTGCTGCCGTCCGGCGCGATGTCGTACAGCTTCGCGAAGAGGACGAGCTTGTCTGCGGCGTCGTCCGAGTTCTGGACCCGCTCGGTCTTCGGCGAGACGACCCTGAGGGTCGCCTTCGGGGAGCCCACGACGTCGGTCGTGCGGGTCAGCGGCTCGCTGGTCCAGCCGAGGTAGGTGCCCGCGGTGTCGCGCGGGGCCGGGTCGGGGAGGCCGATCAGGCCGGCGAGGGAGGACTCGGAGTGGCTGGTGGGGATCAGCCAGTTCCGGTACTGGCGGCTGCCGCGCGCGACCTTCGACCGGTTGTCGACGAGCTTGCCGTCGCCGGAGAGGTACAGCTTCCGGCTCAGCGCCGGGACGCTCTGCGCGGTGGCGTAGGTCTGGCCGGGGTCCGTGATCCAGTCGCGGTAGTAGGCGAACGCGGGCCCGGTGTCGACGTCCTTCTTGTGCTGGAGGTAGCGGTCGAACCAGGCGAGGATCCGCTTGCCGACGTAAGAGGTCTCGAGGTTGCCCTGTGCGAGGTTGAGTTCACCGCTCGCCGGATCGGTGAGGCCACCGCTGTGTCCCCACGACTGCCAGATCATCTTCGTGGTGGTGCCCTGTGCCTTGAGGGTCCCGTACGTGGCCTGCGCCTCGTTCAGGTTGAAGAGGCTGTCGGACTGGCCCTGCACGAGCAGCGTCGGCGCCTTGACCTGCTTCAGATACGAGACCGGGGAGACGCTGCGCGCGTAGTCGAGCATCGCTCCCGCCTTGTCGGACGGGTAGCGGCCGGAGTTCAGGGTGCTGATCGTCTCGCAGGCGTCGGTGACGAAGTGCAGGCAGGTGAGCTTGTTGATCCGGGACGGGTCGAGGGACGGTTCGAGGAGGGGCTGACCCTCGCCGATCAGGTAGAAGCCGTTGGTCCACTGCCATTTGAAGGCGCCGGGGACGGAGCGGTCGGCGGCGTTGTTCGGGTCGAGGGAGTAGGCCAGGTCGTTCCACGTGATCATCGGGACCAGCGCGTCGACGCGGTGGTCGACCGCTGCGGTGGCCAGCTGGATCGCCCCGCCGTACGAGCCGCCGATCATGCCGACGCGCGGGTCGCCCTTGCCGTCCTTCGTGACGTAGTCGGCCTTCGTGCCGTCGTCGGCCGCGCGGGTCCCGGCGAGGAAGTCGACGAGTCCGGAGGCCGCGGCGCCGTCGACGCGGGGGTCGTCGAGCGAGACGAGGCATCCCGACTTGCCGAAGCCGAGCCCGGAGTAGACGAGTCCGACGTAGCCGCGCGCGGCGAAGGCCTTGCCGATGGCGTCGGTCGAGCCGTCGGACTTGCTGCCGCCGAAGCCGTTGGTGGCGAGGACGGCGGGCGCGGTGTGGGCGGCGTCGACGCCCGCGGGCCGGTAGAGGTCGGCGTCGACGACGCAGCTGCGGCCGCCGGCCTGGATCGTGAACTTCAGTGCGGTGACGGTGTATTCGCCCGTCTGCTTCGTCTGCGGCGCGGCGTTCGCGGGCGCGGCGAGGGCGAGCGGCGCGGCGACCATGGCGCCGAGGGCGAGGGCCGGCGCCAGTGGAGATCGCGGTCGGGATCGGGGCACGGCACGGGACACGGCTACCTCCACGCTGAGGAAGACCCACCGGCTACCGACCGGTAAGTCTGGGCGTGGTCATGTTGTGACACGTGTCATACACGGGTCAATCACCGCGACGCGTGTTTCTTGACGAAGATTCAGCAACCGAACGATTCAGGCCAGCGCGGGCACATCCAGGGTCAACGTCCCCGCATCCGCGTCCAGTTCACCGGGAACACCGAACGGGATCGTGAGCGCCCCCTCGCAGTGCCCGAAGCCGAACTCCTCGACGATGGGCACCCCCAGCCCGCCGAGCCGGTCGACGAGCAGCGCGCGCAAACCGTCGTACGCGTCGCACTCGGCCCAGGACCCGAGCAGGATCCCCGTGACCCCGTCCAGCCAGCCGGCGCACAGGAGTTGGGTGAGATAGCGGTCGATGCGGTACGTCTCCTCGCCGGTGTCCTCCAGGCACAGCAGCCCGCCCGCGGCCGACGGACGGGCGTGCGGGGTGCCCAGGTCGGCGGCGAGCAGGCAGAGGCAGCCGCCGAGCGTGACGCCGCGCGCGGTGCCGCCCACGAGCGGCCGCCCGCCCTCCACAGCCGTGATCGTCCGTACGGTCTCCGGTTCGAAGAGCGTGGCCCTCAAGTGGTCCTGTGCGCGGGCGCTCTTGAGGAAGTCGGCCGCCGCGACCATCGGCCCGTGAAGGGTCGCGAGTCCGAGCCGGGCGGCGAACGCCTCGTGCAGCGCCGTGATGTCGCTGTACCCGACGAACACCTTGGGGCCGGCGGCCCGCATCGCGTCCCAGTCGAGCAGGTCGGCCATGCGCTGCGCGCCGTATCCGCCCCGCGCGCACAGGACGGCGTCCACGGACGGGTCGCACCAGGCCCGCTGGAGGCCGGCGGCGCGCTCGGCGTCACTGCCCGCGAGGTAGTCGAACCGGTCGTGCACAGCGCGGACCTGGGGCTCGACGACGGGCTCCAGGTCCCAGCCGCGCAGGATGTCGAGCCCGGCCTCGAGCCGGTCCTCCGGCACAGGTCCGCTGGGCGCGACGACGGCGACGCGGGCTCCGGGGGCGAGGCGTGCGGGACGGGTCAGCGGTGTCGTCGACGTCACTTGGACAGCTCCAGTGTGGGGATCCCTATGGGATGCAGGCCGAACACCTGGGCGTACAGGGAGAGTTCGGACTCCAGAGCGCGGATCATGGTGTCCGCGCGGCGGAACCCATGGCTCTCGCCCTCGAAGGCGATGTAGGCGTGCGGGACGCGCCGGCCGTCCAGGCGGGCGAGGAACCGCTCGCACTGCGCGGGCGGGCAGATCACGTCGTCGAGGCCCTGGAGAAGCAGGAACGGCGCGGTGAGCCGCTCCGCGTGCTCGGCCGGCGAGCGCTCGACGTACCGCGCGGGCACCTCGGCGAGCGGCCCGACGAGCGACTCCAGGTACTGGGACTCGAAGTCGTGGGTCTCGCCGGAGCCCCAGGCCGTGAGGTCGAGGATGGGGTAGAGGATCGTGCCGCAGGCGTAGACGTCGGTGCCGGTCAGGGACGCGGCCGTGGTCCAGCCCCCGGCGCTGCCGCCGCGGATCGCGAGCCGGTCGCGGTCGGCGGTGCCCTCGGCGGCCAGCGCGAGCGCCACGGCGGCGCAGTCCTCGACGTCGACGACGCCCCACTGTTCGCGCAGGCGGTTGCGGTACTCACGGCCGTAGCCCGTGGAGCCGCCGTAGTTGACCTCGGCGACGCCGATGCCGCGCGAGGTGAAGTAGGCGATCTCCAGGTCGAGTACGAGGGACGAGTGCCCGGTGGGGCCGCCGTGTGCCCACACGACGTAGGGCGGCAGTTCGTCGTCGGGCGCGGCGTGGGTGGGGCTGTGCGGCGGATAGATGTGGGCGTGGATGTCCCTGCCCTCGGGGCCAGCGAAGGTGCGGATCTGCGGCTCCGGGTAGTACGCGGGGTCGACGGCGTCGGAGTGCGCGGCGCCGACGACGCGCGCCCGGCCCGTACAGGTGTCGAGCTCCACAACCTCGTGGCCGGTGCGCGGGCTGGCGGCGATGCCGACGACGCGGGTGCCGTGCGCGGCGAGCGCGGGGCTCCACTCGGTCCAGGGGCCGGCGGCGTCCACGACCTCGCCGGTCGCCGGGTCGAGCACGCCGAGCGCGGTGGCGCCGACGCCGTGGACGACGGCGATCAGGCCGCTCTCCAACGGGGCGAACCAGCGGTGGCCGATCTTCCAGAGCGGTCCGCCGAACTCCTCCTCGCGCGGGCACAGGGGCCGCGGTGCGCCGTCCGGGCCGACGCGGTACAGGTTCCACCAGCCGCTGCGGTCGCTGGAGTAGACGAGGGCGCCGTCCGGCGCCCACTCCACCTGCGCGACGGACTCGTCGGGCCCGCCGAACGCCGTCCTAGCCCCGCTGAACGTACCGTCCGCGGACACGTCGGCGACGACCAATTCCGTGCCGTCCCAGGGCATGCGCGGGTGGTCCCAGGCGAGCCAGGCGGCGCGGCGGCCGTCGGGCGAGAGACGAGGCCCCGTGACGAACCGGTGGCGCCCGTCGGAGAGTTCGCGCACGGCACCGCGGTCCTCGGCCGCGCTCCCGTCGAGCGGCACCGCGGCGGCGACGCGGCGCACGTCGGTCGGCCCGTCCCCGGTGAACTCCTCAAGGACGCACCACACTTCGCCCCGGTCGAGATGGATCTGCGGATCGGCCCAGCGCAGCCCGTCCCCCACCGCGGAGACGGGCGTGAGGGGGCGGGGTACGGCGCCGGGGGCGTCGGGCTCGTAGGCGTAGAGCCGCTGGTCCGCGAAGTCGGCGAACACGACAAGCGGGCCTTCGGGCCGCCCGGAGCCGGCCCACGGCTGTCCGCCGTACTCGATGACGCGGCTGCGCACGTTCCACGGCACGGGCAGCACGGTGTGCTCCGTGCCGTCGGCGCGCCGCCTGACCAGGGCCCGCCGACCGCCCTCGGCCGGGCGGGGCTCGGTCCACCATGCCTCGTCGCCGACGAAGCCGACGTACTCCGGCTTCCCGTCGTGCGCCGCGGCGAGCGCGGCCGTGATCGGCGACGGCCACGATCCGTAACTCTGGATCAGCACCAACTTGTCCACGCCCCCCATGACTTCAGAGGCCCCCATGTTCTCCACGTGTGACGCCATTTCCTAGACCGTCTCCCGAACCGCTTGCCCGAACCCCGCCCGGCGGCGCCTATGCAGACCGCAGGAAGCGATCGAGCACGCGGACGCCGAAGTGCAGGGCCTCGACCGGGACCCGCTCGTCCACACCGTGGAAGAGCGCCTGGTAGTCGAAGCCCTCGGGGAGCTTCAGCGGCGCGAAGCCGTAGCCCGTGATGCCGAGCCGCGAGAACTGCTTGGCGTCGGTGCCGCCCGACATGCAGTACGGCACGACGTGCCCCTCGGGCGCGAATTCCTCCACTGCCGAGCGCATCCTCGCGAACGTCGGCGAGTCGACCGGCGCCTGGAGCGCGACCTCACGGTGCTCGAACTCCCACTCCACATCGGGTCCGGTGAGCCGGTCGAGGGTCTCGCGGAACTCGTCCTCGCCGCCCGGCAGATACCGGCCGTCGATGTGCGCGGTCGCCTCGCCGGGGATCACGTTGATCTTGTATCCGGCCGACAGCATCGTCGGGTTGGCGCTGTTGCGCACGGTCGGCGCGACGAGCGCCGCGACCGGGCCGAGCTTGGCGAGCAGCTCGTCGGCCGAGAAGTCCGGGGAGTCCACGCCGGCGTCGATGCCGTACAGGGCGGCGAGTTCGGTGAGCGCGGCGGCCACGGTCGGTGTGAGCCGCACCGGCCACTCGTGCTCACCGATCCGCGCGACGGCGGCGGCGAGCCTGGTGACGGCGTTGGCGTGGTTCACCTTCGAGCCGTGGCCCGCCTTGCCGTGCGCGGTGAGCCGGAGCCAGCCCGTGCCGCGTTCGCCCGCCGCGATCGGGTAGATCTGCTTGCCGTAGCCGTCGTGGAAGGTGAAGGCGCCGGATTCGCTGATGCCCTCGGTGCAGCCCTCGAAGAGGCCGGCGTGCTGGTCGGCGAGGAAGCCGGAGCCGTCCTCGGCGCTCGCCTCCTCGTCGGCGGTGAAGGCGACGACGATGTCCCGGCGCGGGCGCACACCGGCGCGGGCCCACTGCCGGACGACGGCGAGGATCATCGCGTCCATGTTCTTCATGTCGACGGCGCCGCGGCCCCACACGACCCCGTCGCGGATCTCTCCGGAGAACGGGTGCACGCTCCAGTCGGCGGCCTCCGCGGGGACGACGTCGAGGTGGCCGTGGACGAGCATCGCGTCGGCGGTCGGGTCCGTGCCGGCGATGCGCGCGACGACGTTCGTGCGCCCCTTGGTGCGTTCGAGGAGGGTCGGCTCCAGGCCCGCCTCGGCGAGCTTCGCGGCTGCGTACTCGGCGGCCGGGCGCTCCTGGCAGTCGCCGCCGCCGCGGTTGGTGGTGTCGATGCGGATGAGCTCGGACGTGAAGGTCACGACCTCGTCGAGTGCCTGCTCGTCCACCTGAAATGCCTGGTCAGCCATACTGTTCCTCCACCGCGGCCGAGACGATCGTGGTGACCGCCTTGAAGGTGCGGATGCCGTCGTACATGTTTTCGTTCGTGTAGGAGACCCTGCGCTCGCCGGTGCGCCGGACGCCGGGCACCACCGTCGCGGCCATCGACAGATGCTCGGCGTCGAACTCGAGCTCGATGGTGAACGGGCCGCCCTGGACGGGCTCGTGGCGCACGGCGAGCGCCGCCGCCTCCTTCGCCGCGGCCCGGATGTCGGCGGCGGTCCGCTTCGGCGTACGACAGACAGCCGCATACCGGGACACATAGTCCTTGACCGCGACCTTGCGGGCCTCGGGCGCATAGCCGAGCGCGTCGTCGCAGGTGAGGTCGTCGCCGGTGACGAGGACGACGGGTACGCCGTACTCGGCGACGACGTGCGCGTTGAGCAGGCCCTCGCTCGCGCGGACGCCCTTGATCCAGACGCCGGTGATGGAGTTGGCGAGGTACGTGTGGGCGAGGACGCCCTCCGTGCCGGCGCCCGTGTGGTAGCCGATGAACGCGATGCCGTCGACGTCGCCGTGCTGGACGCCCTCGACCATGGAGAGCGTCTTGTGGCGGCCGGTGATCATCTCCGCCCGCTCGTCGAGCTGCTCCAGGAGCAGATTGCGCATCGACCAGTGGGCCTCGTTGATGAGCACCTCGTCGGCGCCCCCGTCGAAGAAGCCGAGCACGGCGGCGTTGACGTCCGAGGTGAACATGGACCGGCAGCGCTCCCACTGCGGGGTGCCGGGCAGCACGTCCCCCGGCCAGGTCACGCCGGTGGCGCCCTCCATGTCGGCGCTGATGAGGATCTTCATGGCGCATCACGGTACGCGCCAGGGAACGCGCAGGCCAGAGCCACCCTGAGAGCCAGAGGTCCAGTCCACCGAAAGGCGGCGGGCACCCCTCCGGTCAGGGCGGATCACCGGACGTCAGGAGGCGGCCGTGTCCCGGCGCTCCTCGACCTCGTCGGTCTTCATCGCCCTCGTCTCGCTCTTGAGGACCCGGAGCGATTTACCGAGCGAGCGCGCCGTGTCGGGGAGTTTCTTCGAACCGAACAGGACGATGACCACGATCGCCACAATGAGCAGGTGCCAGGGCTCCAGACCGTTGCGGAACATTTTCGCCCCACCCTTCGTCTCTTCGGATGAGGTGGGCACCACGGACGGCACCCACCAAGAAGCTTGCTACATTGCGCAACTGTACAACTCCGGATCCGAGTGAGGGCGCACCCCATGGCAGGCACCCGTGAGCAGTTGGCACCCGCGCGCCGAGGAGGCAGCGCCAAGTCCGCCGTACGCGCGGGGCGACCTGGGCGCAGCCGCGTGCGCTTCACGCTCGCGATAGCCCTGTCCCTGCTCGTCCTCCTGACGGGCGGCGCGGGCTGGGTGTACCTGAAACTCGGCGGCGACATCAACACGTTCAGCTCGGACGGCATCTCCGGCGACCGCCCGGACGCCGACGCGTCGAAGGGTGAGAACGTCCTCGTCATCGGCTCCGACGCACGCACCGGCGGCAACGAGGCGCTGGGCGGCGGCGACAAGGGCGACATCGGCCGCTCGGACACGGCATTCCTGCTGCACGTCTACGCCGACCATCGCAACGCCGTCGCGGTGTCCGTCCCGCGCGACACCCTCGTCACGATCCCGCCCTGCAAACTCCCCGACGGCAGCTGGACGGGGACGCGGCCCGACACGATGTTCAACGCGGCGTACTCGACCGGCGAGACCGCCCGCGGCAACCCCGCCTGCACGCAGAACACGGTGGAGAAGCTGACCGGCCTGCGCGTCGACCACACCGTCGTCGTGGACTTCAAGGGCTTCGCCGCCCTGACCGACGTCGTCGGCGGCGTGAAGGTCTGCCTCCCGCAGCCCATCCACCAGCGCGACCTCAACCCCCATCGCACGACGCCGGGCAAGCTCCTGTTCCCGCGCGGCGAGCAGAGCGTCTCCGGGCAGAAGGCCCTCGACTACGTCCGCCTGCGGCACGGCATCGGCGACGGCTCCGACATCGGCCGCATCAAGCGGCAGCAGGCCTTCGTCGGCAGCCTCATCAAGAAGGTCAAGAGCGACGGTCTGACGCCCACGAAGCTCCTGCCGCTCGCGAACGCGGCCACGCGGTCGATGACCGTCGACCCCGGCCTCGGCTCCGCCGACAAGCTCCTCTCCTTCGCGATGTCCCTCAAGAACATCGACCTGCACAACACCAAGTTCGTCACCATCCCCTGGCGCTACGAGGGAAGCCGCGTCGCGGTCGTCGAACCGGACGCCGACGCCCTGTGGGCGTCACTCAGGGACGACCGGACCATCGACGGGAAGGACGCCAGCGGCAAGAAGGGCGCCGGGTCGAGCGCCTCCCCCGCGCCCTCCGCCGCGCCGAGTCCGGGGGACGGCATCCGCGTCACCGTCTACAACGGAACGACCGTCATGGGACTGGCCGCCCAGGCCGCGCGCACCCTGGAGGACGACGGGTTCACCATCACGGGCACGGCGACGGCGTCCACCCAGGGCCAGGCCACCACCCTGATCCAGTACGGCCCCGGCGAGAAGGCGCGAGCGGGCACGCTCGCCCAGCGGTTCCCGGGCGCACGCCTGGAAGAGACCCCGACCGCGGGCATCAAGGCGATCCTCGGGCAGGACTACGCGGACCATCCGTCGGCCGCCGCCACGGCGTCGCCGGAACCCACCGCCGTACCGTCCCAGGTCTCCGACGACGCCCGCTCCGCCGACGACAACCTGTGCTCGAACCTGTCCTACGGCTGACCTGGTGCAACCGACCGGGGCCGTATCGCGTCTTCACCTCTGTCTGTACAGTTGCGCAAATTCGCAACGCACAAGCTCAGCCGGAAACACAGGCACAAGGCACCACACATCACCGAGGGGAACGACGCACACGTGGGCATCATCAGCTGGATCATCCTCGGCCTCGCCGCCGGAGTCATCGCCAAGGTCCTGCTCCCCGGCCGCGACCCGGGCGGCCTGATAGGCACGACCCTCATCGGCGTCGCCGGCGCCTTCGTCGGCGGCTGGGTCTCGTCGCGGTTCTTCGACCGTCCGATCGAGAACCAGTTCTTCGACGGGCCCACCTGGATCGCGGCCATCGGCGGCTCGCTCGTCCTGCTCATCGGCTACCGCCTCCTCTTCGGCAACTCTCGCGACTGACGGGCGGGTCGATCCCTCATGGGCCCCGGCCCGCCGGCGTCACCGTCCGGGCCGGTGCGCCTCACGAGCATCCCTCCCCGTACGGCGCGCGGCGCCGGTGAGGTGCTGCTCCACAACGAGAGCGGCACGCTCGTCGGCCAGGTCCGCTTCCGGCTGTGCGCGCCGTGCCGCACGGGCCGGCTCCTCGGCATCTGGATCCTGGAGTCACGCCGCCAGGGGGGACTCGGCCGGCGCGCGGTGCGGGTCGCGCTGGCCCAGGGCCACGGCTACCGCTGGAACACCACGCTCCAGACCCGGACCGGCCGCGGCTTCTTCCTCGCGGTCACCGCACACGAAGGCGTCCCGCTCCGGCACGGCCGGCCGCTCTGCCCGCATCTCCTGGGCCCTTTCGGCAACGCCCTGCGCCGCCTCGGCCTGTGGCGCCTACTGCGACCGCCCCACGACGAGCCATCGTGACGGGAGCTCGATACGGGTGCCGTCGGGTGCGTACTCGGTGGTGATGAGCGGGAGTTCGCCGCTCGCGAGCACGTCGAGGCCCGCGGTTCGTACGTAGTCGGGGACCGCCGCGTCGGACACCTCGCCGGGCGCGATGCCGTGCGCGAAGACCGGCGCCAGCTTCGCGGGCGGGCCCGTGGGGCTCTGCGCGAGAGACATCAGGACAGGCCGGGCGGCCTCGGCGAGCTCCACGACGAAGGCACGGCCGCGCTCGCCGACGAGCGCCGCGATGCCGTCGACCAGCGGCTGACGGTCTTCGGACTCGCACTGGTGCAGCACGCCCCGCATGTACACGTTCGCGTCGCCGAGTTCGGCGTGCAGCTGGTGTGCCTCGGTCCGCTCGGTGGCGTCGAACTGCCGGAAGTCGGCCCGGCCCGCAGGGTCGGCGTGCCGGGCGTGGTCGAGGGCGGCGACGGAGAGGTCGGCGCCGAGGACGCGCGAGTAGCGGTCGGCGAGGAAGCGGGTCTGGGTGCCGTTCCCGCAGCCGAGGTCCACGACGGGCAGGCCCTTCGCCAGGTGCGGCTCGAACAGGGCGAGATGGACGCCCGCGGCGAGGGCGGGCTCGGCGTCCCAGAAGACCCCGCCGGGTTCGCCGGGAGCCTCGCGCCAGAAACTCTCCCAGGCGTCCTTGTACCGACTCGTCACGCTCATCTGCAACTCCCGGGGTGGGTGGCACGACAAGATCGGTCTACCGCGCCCCGGGCCCGCTCACAAGCACCCGGCGCATACCTTCACGCCGCATTCGATACGTGTACGCCGGGGCGACCCGCGCCGCCAACTACGCTCGTGGCAACGCCAGTTCGAACCACACCGTTTTCCCGGAACCCGTACGGCTCGTGCCCCACTCCCCGGCGAGGGCGCTCACGACACGCAGGCCGCGGCCGAACTCGTCGCCCGGGCCCGCGCCGAGCAGCGTGGGCAGCCTCTGGTCGTCGTCCTCGACCTCGCACACGAGGGTCCCCGAGCGCACCAGGCGCACCTCGACGCCGCGGGTGCGGGCGTGCCGCACGGCGTTGGCGACGAGCTCCCCCACCATGAGTTCGGCGGGGGCAGTGAGCGCGCCGAGGCCCCAGGCCGTGAGCTGGTCACGGACGAGGGCGCGTGTGCGGGGCACCTCGGCGGGCTCGGGAGCGACGCTCCAGTGGGCGACGTCCTCGGGCGCGATGCCGTTGAGCCGGGCCATGAGGAGGGCGACGTCGTCCTTGCGGCCGCCACGGGTGTTCAGGGATCTGATGATGGTGTCGCAGGCGGTGTCCATGGAGGCCGCCGGGTGGGCGGCGGACTCGCAGAGTGTGGCGAGGCCGACGCCGATGTCCTCGCCGCGCACCTCGACGAGGCCGTCGGTGCACATGACGAGCCGGTCGCCGGGCGCCATCGGGACGCGGACCGATTCGAAGGCGACGCCGCCGACGCCGATGGGCGCGCCGGTGGGCAGTTCGAGCAGTTCGCTGCGGCCGTCCTCGGCGCGGACGAGGACCGGTGGGATGTGCCCGGCGTTGGCGAGCTCCAGCTCGTTCGCGATGGGGTCGTAGACCGCGTACAGGCAGGTCGCGAGGTAGTGCTCACCGAGGCGCTGGGCGAGGTCGTCGAGGTTGCGCAGGAGCTGGGCCGGTGGCAGGTCGAGGGCGGCCATGGTCTGGACAGCGGTGCGCAACTGGCCCATCATCGCCGCCGAGTTGAGGCCGTGGCCCATGACGTCGCCGACGACGAGAGCGGTCCGCGAGCCCGGGAGTTTGATCGAGTCGAACCAGTCGCCGCCGACGCGGCCGAGCAGGGTGCCGGGCAGGTAGCGGGTGGCGATGTCACAGCCGGGCATGTGGGGCTCGATGTGCGGCAGCATGCTGTCCTGGAGGGTCTCGGCGACGCTCTCCTGGTACGTGTACATGCGGGCGTTGTCGAGGACGAGGCCCGCGCGGGCGGCGAGTTCGGCGCCGGTGACGCGGTCCATGTCGTTGAAGACCGGGCGTTCCCGGTGGCGCAGCAGGATCATGAACCCGAGGACGACGTTGCGCGCCTTCAGGGGCACCACCAGCATCGAGCGGTCGGTGATGAGGGGCCTGATGTCGCGCTTCTCGAACTGCGACGCGATCGCGTTGCCCATCTCCTCGGTGATGCGCGGGACGAGGACGGGCTGCCCGGAGGTCATGCACTGGAAGAACGGCGTGTGCGCGGGGAACGGCATCGACTCGCCGACGGGTACGACGTCGTCCCAGCGGCCCGGCTCGTCCGTGTGCTCCAGGGCGACGCGGTGCCACATCGTGGTCGCGTCGGGCGGGCCGTCGGGGAACCCCTCACCCGCGACGACCTGTTCGCGCAGATAGGTGCCCGCGACGTCCGTGAAGCGCGGCACGACGGCCCGGCTGACCTCGATGATCGTGCGGGACAGGTCGAGGGACGAACCGATGCGCCCGCTCACCTCGTTGAGGAACTCCAGGTGTTCGCGCACGGCCGCGTACTCGAGGTCGTCGGCGCCGTCGTCCTCGTCGGGTGCGCGGCGCGGCGCGGGTAGTCCGGCCGCGGCCGCGCGGGCGGCCTCCTCCCTGCGGGCCTTGCGCTCGGCGCGCCGGGGCACGCCCCAGTCGGCGGTGACGGGCACGCGGTCGTGGAGGCTGAACTCCAGGACGGGATAGCCGAGTTCGAGCACCTGGGAGACGATGCGGGCGCTCTCGCCGACGCTCATGCTGGGCAGGATGGCGGGGAGTCCGCGGGCCAGCTCGTCGGCTCCGGGGAAGTCGGTGTGCAGGGCGAAGCCGGGTGCGATGCGCTCCAGCGGATGCCCGTCGGGCACGTCTTCGGCGTGCAGTCGGTTGGCGTCGGCCGCGAGTACGAGGAGCTTCTCGGGCCCGGGACCGACGAGCGGGTAGGCCCACCACAGGACGTCGATGCGCTCGTGGCGCGAAGCCTCGAGGCGGGCGCGGCCCGCGGCGGGGTAGGAGGCCCGCCCGTCGAGCGAGGTCTCCAGGTCCGGGCCGAGCCCGTCGTACGCGCTCTCGTCCCCGTACGCCCGGGAGTTGGGCCCTTCGGGCAGCGCGCCGGATACGGGCAGCAGGTCGGTGGCGGGGTGGCCGACGGCGTCCGCGCGCGCGGGGCCGAAGAGGCGGCGCGCGCCGGTGCTCCAGTGCGAGACGAGTCCGGACTCGTCGACCACGACGACCGCCAGGGGTACACGGCCGGGCACGGGGCTCTGCGGGGCCGTCCCGGTGCCACTGTGCATGGGCCTGCGCTCCCTTCCCCGCGCGGTGACCGAGCGTCATTGGTTCGGCCCTTTCCCGTTCCACCGTACGCGGTACGGGGGTACAGGGGGCTGCATCGGCCGAATTGAACGGGCGCGGCGCGCCGGGGCCGGGCGCCCTGCCCGGCCCCCGACGCTCAGTCCTCGTGGCCCAGTTGCAGGTCACGCTCCGTGCGGCCGCCGCCCGCCATGTGCAGCACCGTGGCGACCGGCGGGTAACCGGCGGCGATCACGGTGTACTCGCCCGACGACAGGTCGACGAAGCGGAAGGTTCCGTCGGCGCCGGTCGTGAGGGTGTCGACGACGTTGCCCGCCGCGTCGAGGAGGGTCACGCGCGCGTCCTCGACGGGGCGGCCGCCGCCGGCCCTGACCGTGCCGCGCAGCACGGCGCCGCCCGCGAGTTCGACGTCCTGGCGGGTCTCGCGCGCGGCCATCACGGTGACGGGGAGCGCGGCGGGGCGGAACGCCGGCGCGCTCCCGGCGAGCGTGTACTCACCGGCCACCAACTCCGTGATGACGTAGCTGCCTTCGCGCCCGCTGCGGGTCGTGGCGACAACCTCGCCGTGGACGTTGGTCAGGGTCACGGTGGCGTCGCGCACGGGCGCGCCGTCGGCGGTCAGTACGCTCCCGGCGAGCCGCCCGGCGCCGCCGAGGACGACGTCGAGGTCGACGGGCCGCTCCCCCACGGTGACGGTCACGGCCTGGGGCTGGTGTCCGCCCGCGGCCGCGATCAGGACGTAACTTCCGGAGCCGGGCGTCGACAGGGCGTACCGGCCGTCGTCGCCGCTCGCGCCGCGCCCGATCTGCTGGCCGCCGACGTCGATGAGGGTGAGCGCGGCGCGTGGGACCGCGGTCCCGTCGGAGTGCTGGACGATGCCGCAGACCGGCACGCCGGCGCCGTACGGGGTCCGGGACTGGGACGGGACGGAGGAGGTCTCGCCGCTCGGGGCGCTGTGGGGGGCGGCACTGGACAACAGGGGTGTCTCCTTGAGGAAGAAGGCGATCACGAGGCCGAGGACGAGCACCGGGACGAGGTAGAGGAAGATCCGGGGCATCGCGTCGGCGTACGCCTGGATGTAGCCGTCGCGCAGCGCGGGCGGCAGGGCGTGGACGAGCTGCGGGGTGATGGACTCCGGGTCGGGCAGGCCCGCCCCCTTGGGCAGCCGGTCCGCGAGTGCGTCGGCGAGCCGGTCGGCGAAGAGGGTGCCGAAGATCGCGGCGCCGACGCTGCCGCCGATCTGCCGGAAGTAGTTGTTGGCGCTGGTCGCGGTGCCGATGTCGGCGGGGCGTACGGCGTTCTGCACGGCGAGGATCAGAACCGGCATGATCAGGCCGATGCCCGCGCCGAGTACGGCCATGAAGAGGCTGTAGTGCAGCCGCGGGGTGTCCACTTCGAGGCGGGACAGGAGCCACATGCCCACCGTCGAGAGGGCCCCGCCGAGGATCGGGTAGATCTTGTAGTGCCCGGTGTGGCTGATGAGTTGGCCGGAGACGACCGAGGCGATGACGATGCCGCCCATCATCGGGAGCATGAGCAGCCCGGACTCGGTGGCGCTCGCGCCGTCGACCATCTGGAGGAAGGTCGGCAGGTAACTGGCCGCCCCGAAGAGGGCGATGCCGATGACCATGCCGACCAGGCCGGTGATGTTGAAGACGGGGTCGCGGAACAGCCGCAGCGGGATGATGGGTTCGGCGGCGAAGTGCTCGGCGACGACGAAGAGCACGGCCGTCACGGCCGCTCCGGCGGCGAGCCCCAGGATGACGCGCGAACCCCACGCGTACTCGGTGCCGCCCCAACTGGTCAGCAGCACAAGGCAGGTAGATGCCGCCGCGAGCAGCAGGGCCCCGAGGACGTCGAGCCTGGCCTTGACCTTCGGGCGGGGCAGTTTGAGCACGACGGTGACGACGGCGAGCGTGACCAGCCCGAACGGCACGTTGATGTAGAAGCACCAGCGCCAGGTGAGGTGGTCGGTGAAGTAGCCGCCGAGCAGCGGGCCCGCGACGGACGCGAGGCCGAACGCGGCGCCGATGAGGCCCATGTAGCGGCCGCGTTCGCGGGGAGGCACGATGTCCGCGATGATCGCCTGCACGCCGATCATGAGACCGCCGGCGCCGATGCCCTGGACGGCGCGGAACGCGATGAGTTCGTCCATGTTGCGCGACCAGCCGGCCAGCGCGGAGCCGACGACGAAGACGGCGATGGCGAACTGGAAGACGCCCTTGCGACCGAAGAGGTCGCCGAGCTTGCCGTAGATCGGCAGGCCGATGGTGGCGGTCAGGAGATAGGCGGTGATCGCCCAGGACATCTTGTCGAGGCCGTGCAGCTCGCCGACGACCTTCGGGAGCGCGGTGGCGACGATCATCTGGTCGAGCGCGGCCAGCAGCAGCGCCAGCATGAGTCCGAAGAAGACCATCCGGACCCGGCTCGGGCCGATGCCGTGGTCGGGGAACTGTCGCTGCTCCACGGCCGGTTGGGGCTCGGGGTGCGGGGTCGGTTCCGTCGCCGGCACCGGCCCCGGCTCACTCGTCACCAGCGTCGTCGTGCCCACCTGTCGCTCCCCTCGTCGCGCCTGCGCCGCATATTTCTCGCATTACGCGACAACTGCGGGCAAGCGCGACGAGCGACGGCTCCGGCGGGTTCCGGGCGCGAATGCGCCGGTGGGAGCCCTACGGCGTACAACCGCGCGCGAGCGGAAAACCACTCGAAACGGTGAGCACTACATCAAGGTCACTTCTCCACCTCGGCTGCCAGCTTCGCGAGGACCTCGTCGTAGATGCGGCCGAGGCCCTTGGGGGCGAAGGTCTTCTCGAAGAAGCCGCCGATGCCGCCCGCGCCGTTCCACACAGTGCTGACGACGACGCGGGAGGCGCCCTCGCCGGAGGGGGTCACGCGCCAGGTGGTGACCATCGAGGAGTTGCGGTCCTTCTCGACGAGCTCGCCGTCGGTGGGCTCGCTGACCTCGAGGAGGCAGTCGCGGATCCGCTTGCTGGTGGCCTGGAGCTTCCAGTGGACGAGCGTGCCCTCGCCGTCGCCGCCCTCGCGGACCTCGTACTCGCTGAAGTGCTCGGGCAGCAGCTTCGCGCGCGCGCCGCTGTAGTCGGCGAGCGCGTCGAATACGTCGTCCGGCTTGGCGGCGATGACCCGCTCCGTGGTGGCCTCGACCTGCGCCATGGCACTTCCTCCAGCAGTCGGTGTTCTCGGTGTTCGAGAGGGAGCCCAAGCCAACCACCCTCCGCATCGGCCGCCAAAATCGGGGGTCGCACGATCAAGGGAACATGTGTTCTATTCTGTGCCCAGTGCTAGCTAGGAGGCGTCATGCGCTGGGAGAACCTCACGCAGAATCCGGCCGATATCCCGACAGGGAGGGTCGCGGACGCCGCGCTGTTCGGCGCGGACACCGTGACGATCCGCACCTTCGACACGCCTGAGTTCGCGGGCGTGACCTTCCACGAGATCCGGGCCAGGTCGATCGTGAACCGCGTGCCCGGCGCCTCCCGCATGCCGTTCGAGTGGACGGTCAACCCGTACCGGGGATGCACGCACGCGTGTGTCTACTGCTTCGCCCGCAAGACCCACAGCTATCTGGACCTCGACACAGGGCTCGGCTTCGACAGCCAGATCGTCGTGAAGGTGAACGCGCCGGAGCTGCTGCGCCGTCACCTGGCCTCGCGCCGCTGGCACGGCGAGCACATCGCGATGGGCACGAACGTGGACTGCTACCAGCGCGCGGAGGGGCGCTACCGGCTGATGCCGGGGATCATCGAGGCGCTCAGGGACTATGCGAACCCGTTCTCGATCCTCACGAAGGGCACGCTGATCCTGCGCGACCTCGACCTGCTGCGGCAGGCTGCCGAGGTCACCGACGTCGGCGTCTCGGTGTCCGTCGGCTTCGTCGACCGCGAACTGTGGCGCACCGTCGAGCCGGGCACGCCCGCGCCGGAGCGCCGCCTTGACGTCGTCCGCGCCCTCGGCGAGGCCGGCATCGGCTGCGGGGTCCTGATGGCCCCCGTGATCCCGTTCCTGGGCGACCACCCCGGGCAGCTGCGGGAAACCGTACGGGCCGTCGCGGCGGCCGGCGCGACCTCCGTGACCCCGCTCGTGCTGCATCTGCGGCCCGGGGCGCGCGAGTGGTTCATGTCCTGGCTCGGGCAGCACCACCCGCACCTGGTGCGGCGCTACGAGCGGCTGTACGCGGAGGGCGCCTACGCGCCGAAGTGGTACCAGCGCCGGATCACCCGTCAGGTCCACGAGCTGGCAGAGGAGTTCGGCATCGGCCCCTCGCGCGCGGAGGCCCCGCGACGGCTGCGCGCACGCCAGGAGCCCGAGCCCGCCCCCGCGGCCACCCAGCTCACGCTCCTCTGATCGCGCGGCTCCCGGACACGTACACGCCAATAGGGTCAACTCTGCATGAAACAGGACGCTCCCGGCATGGATTCGGGGACCATGCCGCGGGGGCCGCGCGCTCGCGGCCCCGAACCCTCCGTCCTGGGAGGCCCGATGAAGAAACGCGTAGCCGCCGTGTGCGGCGCCGCCACCATGGTGGCCGGCATGCTCGCCACGGCTCCGGCCGCCGCCGCCCCGACCCTTTCCGTCCAGCACGCAGCCCTCACCTGGAAGGACTGCGGCACCAAGAACTACCCGAAGCTCCAGTGCTCCTCGGTGCGGGTGCCGCTCGATCACGACCGGCCCGGCGGTGAGCAGATCACGCTCGCCCTGTCCCGGGTCCGGCACACCGCGAAGACGTCGCAGGGCCCGCTCCTGGTGAACCCCGGCGGCCCCGGCGGCAGCGGCCTGACACTGGCGGGCTTCGTGGCACACGAGCTGCCGAAGAGCGTCGCCGCCCAGTACGACGTCGTGGGCTTCGACCCGCGCGGCGTCGGCAAGAGCAAACCGGCCCTGAACTGCCGGCCCAAGCACTTCGCCACCGTGCGCCCGCCCAGCGTGCCGTCCACCCCAGCGATCGAGCGCGCCGACCTCGACCGTGCGCAGGCGTTCGCGAAGGCGTGCACCACGAAGTACGCGGGCGTACTCCCGTACCTCGACACCGTGAGCACCGTCAGGGACATGGACGCGATCCGCGCGGCGCTCGGCGCGCAGCAGCTCAACTACTTCGGCTACTCGTACGGCACCTATCTGGGCGCCGTCTACGCCAAGCTCTACCCGCAGCGCGTGCGGCGTCTGGTGCTCGACTCGATCGTCGACCCGGGCGGGGTCTGGTACGACGACAACCTGGGGCAGGACCACGCGTTCAACGCCCGCCACCAGGCGTTCCTCGCCTGGGTCGCGCGGCACGACGCGACGTACAAGCTCGGCAAGGACCCGGCGAAGGTCGAGGCCGAGTGGTACGCGATGCGCGACGCCCTGCAGAAGAAGCCGGCGGGCAAGACGGTCGGTGCCGCCGAGCTGGAGGACACCTTCCTGCCGGGCGGCTACTTCAACGGCTACTGGCCTTATCTGGCCGAGGCGTTCACGGCGTACGTGAAGGACAAGGACCCGGCCCCGCTGGTCTCGGCGTACAAGAAGCTGGGCGCCGTCGACGCCGCGGGCGACAACGGCTACAGCGTCTACACGGCCGTGCAGTGCCGCGATGCCCGGTGGCCGCGCGACTGGAACCAGTGGCGCGACGACAACTGGCAGGCAGCCGAGAAGGCCCCCTTCTCCACCTGGAACAACGCCTGGTACAACGCGCCGTGCGCGTTCTGGCCGACGAGCCGGCTGGACCCGCCGGACGTGTCCAACGACGACCTGCCGCCGACGCTGCTCTTCCAGGCCACCGACGACGGGGCCACGCCGTACGAGGGCGGGGTCGCCGTCCACCGCGAGCTGCGCGACTCCAGCCTGGTGGTCGAGCAGGGCGGCGAGAACCACGGTGTCAGCCTGAGCGGGAACGCCTGCCTGGACCGGTACCTGGCCGACTACCTGCGCACCGGGAAGGTGCCGCGCGGCCGCGGCGAGGCCGACGCGACGTGCAAGAAGCAGCCGGAGCCGAAGCCGCTCACGAAGAAGGGCGCCGCCGGCCCACCCCCGTCACGCGGCGTGCGCCTGCACGGGCTGATGGGCTTCCGCGGCTGAGCACTTCCCTGTGATGCACACCCTGGCCGGGACGGTGTCCGCCGGGTCACGATGGGCGCATGAGCACCCCTCGGGCCCACGACACCGCCCCTGCTTCGGTCCCGGCGGCGGAGATCCGCGTCCGGGACATGGCCGACGCCGACTGCGAGGCGGTGGCCGGGATCCGGATCCGCGGCTGGCGGACGGCGTACGCGGGCCTGATGCCCGCCTCCTTCCTGGCCGCGCTGAGCATCGAGGAAGACGCGGCACGCCGCCGCGAGCGTCTCGCGCAGGCCGGTTCGTCCGTGGTGAACGTGGTCGCCGAGCGCGCCGGCGACATCGTCGGCTGGGCCTGTCACGGCCCGTCCCGCGACGACGATCTCCCCTCCGGGGAAGCCGAGTTGTACGCGATCTACGTGCACGACGGCCAGCTGTCCACGGGCGTGGGCCGCGCCCTCCTGCACATCTGTCTCGACCGCTGCGCCGACGCCGGCTACGAGCGGATACGCCTGTGGGTGCTCGAGGGCAACACGCGCGCCCGCAGGTTCTACGAGCGCGCCGGGTTCACCCCGGACGGCGCCGAGGAGCCGTACGAGGTGGACGGGGAACTCGTACCCGAGGTGCGTTACGTGCGCGCCGTCAGTCTCTGACGGCGCTCGGGCTCTCACGCTGCTCGGGCAGTCGCGCGAGCGCGCGCACCGCGGCCTCCGCGAGCGCCGGGTGGGCGAGGGCCGCGGTCAGGACCGGCCGGGCGCGGGAGTCCCCGAGGCCGCCGAGCCCCTCCACGCACGCGAGCGCGACCGCGCGGTACGGATCGCGGGGGCCGAGGCGCCGCTCCAGGGTGGTGATCAGCGCCGGCGCGGACTCGGGCGCGCGCAGTGCGGCCAGGAGCCGCACCGGGTGCAGCGCGTACGCGACCCGCAGCTCGTTCGTGGCGAGCGCCGCGGCCGCGCGTGCGGTGCGCGGGTCACCGAGCGCGGCCAGAGCGTGCGCGGCGGTGGCACAGCGTGCCGGGTCGCGGTGATTGAGGAGCAGGACGAGCGCCTCGAACGCCCGGCGGTCCCCCGCCACTCCGAGGCGGTACGCGGCCAGCTCCCGAGCCCACAGCGGCTGCCCGGGCTCGGTCAGCACGGCCGCGAGCTCGTCGACGTCGCCGGTCGCCGCGAGGCGGTCGAGAAGGGGGGAGGTACCGGACTCGGCCCGTAAGCGTTCCGTGACCGATCGCAACTCTTCGTCCATGCGGTCCAGCGTAGACAGGCCCCGGGCCCCGGCGACGTAGATCACAGAGACTGATGAACGCCGAGGACTGGCGCGCTCGTTACTCGCCGGTTAACCTCAATTGAGCGGGGCACACTCCCCGCACCCCACTCCTGGCGGCCTGGTGACGCAGCCGCCGAGAGTGTCAGTCGGTTCGGTGCCTCAGGTACCGCAGTACGGCGCGGCCCCGGGACAGGGCCCGCCGGATCTCCCTCTCACCGATTCACCGGACGCCTGTGTGCGTCGCGTCCGGGCTCGAATTCCCGCACTCCGTGCGCCCGTCGGCGTATCCGCGTGTGCCCCTCAGTCGTCACTCCTCCCTCCTGGAGTCCTCAGATGGACGCTCCCCTGTCCCCCGCATCCCCGGCCACCCTCCCGATCGTCGCGGTCGTCGGCCTCGGCACGATGGGCACCGGCATCGCCGAGGTGCTCACCCGCGCCGGCCGTGAGGTCATCGGTATCGACGTCAGCGAGGCCGCGGCCGCGCAGGCCGTCGCCGCGCTCGAGGCCTCGACGGCGCGTGCGGTGCGCCGCGAGCGCCTCACCGAGGACGAGCGGCGGGACGTCCTCGCCCGCTTCCGCACCTTTACGGACCTCCAGGCCGCGGCCGACGCCGACCTCGTCATCGAGGTGGCCCCGGAGTCGTACGAGATCAAGCAGCAGATCTTCCGGGACCTCGACGCCGTCGTGCGGCCCGAGACGATCCTCGCGACGGGTACGAACGCCCTGTCCGTGACGCGGCTCGCCGCCGACTCGGCCCGCCCCGAGCGCGTCCTCGGGCTGCACTTCTTCAACCCGGCGCCCGCGATGAAGCTCGTCGAGGTCGTCTCGTCGGTGCTCACCGCGCCCACGGCCGTCGCGGCGGTCACGGATCTCGCCGTCGAACTGGGCAAGGAGCCCGTCGCGGTGGGCGACCGGCCCGGTTTCGTCGCCGACGGCCTGCTCTTCGGCTACCTCAACCAGGCCGCCGCGATGTACGAGGCCAAGTACGCCTCCCGCGAGGACATCGACGCCGCCATGAAGCTGGGCTGCGGTCTGCCCATGGGTCCCCTCGCGCTGCTCGACCTCATCGGCATCGACACCGCGCGCAGGGTCCTCGACGCCATGTACGCCGAGTCCCACGACCGCCTGCACGCGCCGACGCCCGTCCTCAAGCAGCTCAGCGAGGCGGGTCTGACCGGCCGCAAGTCGGGGCGCGGCTTCTACACATACACGGAGCCGGGCAGCCCCGAGGTGGTGCGGGACGCGCTCACCCCGCTCGCGGGCGAGGTCGTGGCCGACGCGCGCACGATCCGCTCGGTCGGCGTCGCGGGCTCCGGGACCATGGCGTCCGGCATCGCGGAGGTCTTCGCGAAGGCGGGCTACGACGTGGTGCTCGCCGCCCGCAGCGAGGAGAAGGCCGAAAAGGCCAAGTCCCGTATCGGCAAGTCTCTTTCGCGCTCTGTCGACAAGGGTCGTATGACCGCCGAGGCGGCGGCGCAGACCCTGGACCGGATCACTCCGGCCGGTTCGTACGACGCCTTCTCCGACGTCGACCTGGCCCTCGAAGCCGTGGCCGAGGACCTGGACATCAAGCAGCAGCTCTTCGCGACGTTCGACAAGGTGTGCAAGCCGGGCGCGGTCCTGGCCACCACGACCTCGTCGCTGCCCGTCGTGGCCTGTGCCCGCGCGACCTCGCGCCCGCAGGACGTGATCGGCATGCACTTCTTCAACCCGGCCCCTGCGATGAAGCTCGTCGAGGTCGTGCGGACCGTGCTGACCGGCGACGACGTGCACGCCACCGTCCGCGAGGTGTGCGCGAAGATCCGCAAGCACCCGGTGGACTGCGGCGACCGCGCGGGCTTCATCGTGAACGCGCTGCTGTTTCCCTACCTGAACAACGCGATCAAGATGGTGCAGGAGCACTACGCGACGCTCGACGACATCGACGCCGCGATGAAGCTCGGCGGCGGCTACCCGATGGGGCCCTTCGAGCTCCTCGACGTGGTGGGCCTCGATGTGTCGCTGGCCATCGAGAAGGTCCTGCACCGCGAGTTCCGCGACCCGGGCCTGGCCCCCGCGCCGCTGCTCGAGCACCTGGTGGCCGCGGGCTGCCTCGGCCGCAAGACCGGGCGCGGCTTCCGCGAATATGCCCGGCGCTGACCGGCCCACGGGCAGCGGCACCGCCCGCCCTACGGACTGGGGCGGGCTGCTCCGGCCGCCCGGCCTCACACCCCCCGCCCGGGTCCCGGGCGGGGGGAACCCCGCTCGGGCGCACGCCACCGCGCATATGCAGTACGTTCATGGCATGTCCAAGGCCGCCAAGTCCTCCCGTACGACGCCCACGCCCGACGCTCCGGAGAGCGCCGCGGGGACCCGCGCCGCCGCTCAGCGGCTCAAGATGCGCCGGGAGCTGGCGGCCGCGGCGATGGAACTCTTCGCGACCAAGGGCTACGAGGCCACGACGGTCGACGAGATCGCGGCCGCGGCGGGGGTCGCACGGCGGACCTTCTTCCGCCACTTCCGCTCCAAGGAAGAAGCGATCTTCCCGGACCACGACGACACCCTGATCCGGGCGGAGGCGGTCCTCAACGCGGCGCCCGCGCACGAGCATCCGCTCGACACGGTGTGCCGTGGCATCAAGGAAGTCATGAAGATGTACGCGGCGTCGCCCGCCGTGTCGGTGGAGCGCTACCGCCTCACGCGCGAGGTACCCACCCTGCGCGAGCGCGAGATCGCCTCGGTGGCCCGCTACGAGCGGCTGTTCACCCGCTATCTCCTCGGCCACTTCGACGAGCACGCCCACCAGCACGGCAATGACGACCCGCTGCTCGCCGAGGTCGCCGCGTCCGCCGTCGTCACCGCCCACAACCACGTGCTGCGGCGCTGGCTGCGGGCCGGCGGCCAGGGCGACGTCGAGAATCAGCTCGACCACGCCTTCGCGATCGTCCGCAAGACGTTCGGTACGGGCATCGGCGCGGGCCGGGACACCGCCACCGCCAGCACTCCGGCGGCCTCCGTGAGCACCGGAGGCGACGTCCTGGTCACCGTGGCGCGTACGGACGCGCCGCTGGACGAGATCATGGGGACGATCGAGAAGGCGCTGCGGGACCGCGGCTAGGCTCGGCCAGAAATCTACTGAACTCCGCGGGAACCAGGGGCTGTTGACGCCTCTGTCGGATCACCCGCACGCGCGGCGCTCCCCGGTGCTCCCGGGTGCGGGCCCCCGCTCGGCGAGCGCCGCCGCCCCCGTCAGGCCGTCGGCGCGATCGGCGCGCCCGGCTTCCGGAGGGCGGCGGCACTGCTCCACCGGCCGGCCGAGGCCGAGGCACTGTCCGGCCACAAGGTGCGCGACCCGCGCGCCGCCCTCTCGCCGCATCTCACCCCTGCGCCGCCCCGACTCCCGGAGGCCCCTCGGAGGCCCCTGTGAACCCCCTCCAGGGCCTCTGAGACGCAGTTCAGGGCCGCCTATGACCTCCGGTGCCACCGGGCCGCACCACCCCTGACCTGCACTGATCGATCATCGCTCAAAAAGTTGTGGCACCCAGTGTCTTGCCGACTGGCACGCGGTGCCATACGTTGAATGTGTCCGGGCGGCCGGCGTGCAGAGAACTTCCGTACGTCGGCTGTCCCCGCAAGCCACCCCAAACCGTGGCGAGCGCGCCCGGACGCCTGCGTCACAGGCAAACTTCTCGCGCCGACCAAGCGCTGCCGTAGCAACACCCCCGCCGAACCGACGGCACCTCTTCACCCAACACAGCAGCTCTCCACCCCGACGTACCCCTCAACGTCCCCCTGGGACGCATCGCCGGAGGCAATACCGTGAAGGAAATCCTGGACGCGATTCAGTCGCCGGAGTCGACCTCCGCCGACTTCGCCGCTCTGCCGCTCCCCGAGTCGTACCGCGCCATCACCGTGCACAAGGACGAGGCGGAGATGTTCGCCGGCCTCGACACCCGGGACAAGGACCCCCGCAAGTCGATCCACCTGGACGACGTGCCGGTCCCCGAACTCGGCCCGGGCGAGGCGCTCGTGGCCGTCATGGCCAGCTCCGTGAACTACAACTCGGTCTGGACCTCGATCTTCGAGCCGGTGTCCACCTTCAGCTTCCTGGAGCGCTACGGACGCCTGTCGGAGCTCACCAAGCGCCACGACCTGCCGTACCACATCATCGGTTCCGACCTCGCGGGCGTCGTGCTGCGCACCGGTCCCGGCGTCAACGCCTGGAACCCCGGCGACGAGGTCGTCGCGCACTGCCTCTCCGTCGAGCTGGAGTCCTCGGACGGCCACAACGACACGATGCTCGACCCCGAGCAGCGCATCTGGGGCTTCGAGACGAACTTCGGCGGCCTCGCCGAGATCGCGCTCGTCAAGTCCAACCAGCTGATGCCGAAGCCGGACCACCTGAGCTGGGAAGAGGCCGCGGCCCCCGGCCTGGTGAACTCCACCGCGTACCGCCAGCTCGTCTCGCGCAACGGCGCCGGCATGAAGCAGGGCGACAACGTCCTGATCTGGGGCGCCAGTGGCGGACTCGGTTCGTACGCCACGCAGTTCGCGCTGGCCGGTGGCGCCAACCCGATCTGTGTCGTCTCCAGCCCGGAGAAGGCCGCCATCTGCGAGGCCATGGGCGCCGAAGCGGTCATCGACCGCAACGCCGAGGGCTACAAGTTCTGGAAGGACGAGCACAACCAGGACCCCAAGGAGTGGAAGCGCTTCGGCAAGCGCATCCGCGAGCTGACCGGCGGCGAGGACGTCGACATCGTCTTCGAGCACCCGGGCCGCGAGACCTTCGGCGCGTCCGTGTACGTCACCCGCAAGGGCGGCACGATCGTCACCTGCGCCTCGACGTCCGGCTACAACCACGAGTACGACAACCGCTACCTGTGGATGTCCCTCAAGAAGATCGTGGGCTCGCACTTCGCCAACTACCGCGAGGCGTGGGAGGCCAACCGCCTGGTCGCCAAGGGCAAGATCCACCCGACGCTGTCGAGGGTGTACTCGCTCGAGGACACCGGCCAGGCCGCCTACGACGTGCACCGCAACCTCCACCAGGGCAAGGTCGGCGTCCTCGCGCTGGCCCCGAAGGAGGGCCTGGGCGTCCGCGACCAGGAACTGCGCGCCCAGCACATCGACGCCATCAACCGCTTCCGCAACATCTGAATCCCTGAGGAGTAGCGGAACATGACTGAGCGCCAGAAGGACCGGCCGTGGCTGATGCGCACGTACGCCGGTCACTCCACGGCTGAGGCGTCCAACGAGCTGTACCGGCGCAATCTCGCCAAGGGCCAGACGGGTCTGTCGGTCGCGTTCGACCTGCCGACGCAGACCGGCTACGACCCGGACCACATCCTCGCCCGCGGCGAGGTCGGCCGGGTCGGGGTGCCGGTCTCGCACCTCGGTGACATGCGCCGGCTGTTCCAGGACATCCCCCTGGAGCAGATGAACACCTCGATGACCATCAACGCCACCGCCATGTGGCTCCTGGCGCTCTACCAGGTCGTCGCCGAGGAGCAGGGCGCGGACATCACCCAGCTCCAGGGCACGACGCAGAACGACATCGTCAAGGAGTACCTGTCACGGGGCACGCATGTGTTCCCGCCGGGTCCCTCCCTGCGGCTGACGACGGACATGATCGCGTACACGGTCCGGCACATGCCGAAGTGGAACCCGATCAACATCTGCAGCTACCACCTCCAGGAGGCGGGGGCCACACCGGTCCAGGAGATCGCGTACGCGATGTCCACCGCCATCGCCGTTCTCGATGCCGTACGCGACTCAGGGCAGGTCCCCGCCGAGAAGTTCGGGGACGTCGTGGCCCGCATCTCCTTCTTCGTGAACGCGGGTGTCCGCTTCATCGAGGAGATGTGCAAGATGCGGGCGTTCGGGCGGATCTGGGACCAGATCACACGCGAGCGGTACGGCATCGAGAACGCGAAGCAACGCCGCTTCCGCTACGGCGTCCAGGTCAACTCCCTGGGCCTGACCGAGGCGCAGCCGGAGAACAACGTCCAGCGCATCGTCCTGGAGATGCTGGCCGTGACGCTGTCCAAGGACGCCCGCGCCCGCGCCGTCCAGCTCCCTGCCTGGAACGAGGCGCTCGGCCTGCCCCGCCCCTGGGACCAGCAGTGGTCCCTGCGCATCCAGCAGGTCCTCGCGCACGAGAGCGACCTGCTGGAGTACGAGGACATCTTCGCGGGATCGCACGTCATCGAGAAGAAGGTCGACGAGCTCGTCGCCGACTCGTTCGCCGAGATCGACCGGATCCAGGAGATGGGCGGCGCGATGGCCGCCGTCGAGTCCGGCTACCTCAAGTCGCAGCTCGTCTCCTCGCACGCCGAGCGACGGGCGCGGATCGAAGGCGGAGAGGAGAAGATCGTCGGCGTGAACATCCACGAGTCGACCGAGCCGAACCCGCTCACCGCCGACCTGGACGCCGCGATCATGACGGTGGATCACCAGGTCGAGTCGCGGGTCGTGCGGGCCATCGACGAGTGGCGCACCACGCGCCAGGAGTCGAGCGACCGGCAGGGCATGGGCGACCCGTTCCACTACCCGACCACCCGGCAGGCCGTGGAGCGCCTGAAGGAGGCCGCGGCCGGCACCGAGAACATGATGGAAGCCACGCTCGAATGCGCCCGCGCCGGGGTCACGACCGGCGAGTGGTCGGAGGCACTGCGCGAGGTGTTCGGCGAGTTCCGCGCCCCCACCGGCGTCTCGTCGGCGCCGGTCGCCGTCACCGCCGAGGCGGGCACGCCGCTCGCCCTCGTCCGCGAGAAGGTCCGCCGCACCGGCGACGAGCTCGGCGGCAAGCTGCGCCTCCTGGTCGGCAAGCCGGGCCTCGACGGGCACTCGAACGGCGCCGAGCAGATCGCCGTCCGGGCCCGTGACGCGGGCTTCGAGGTGGTCTACCAGGGCATCAGGCTCACGCCCGAACAGATCGTGTCCGCCGCGCTCGCCGAGGACGTGCACTGCGTCGGCCTGTCGATCCTCTCCGGGTCGCACTCCGCGCTCGTGCCCGACGTCCTCGACCGGCTGCGCGAGGCGGGCGCCGCCGAGATCCCGGTGATCGTCGGCGGCATCATTCCCAACGGCGATGCCGAGGACCTGAAGCGCGCGGGCGTGGCCGCCGTCTTCACCCCCAAGGACTTCGGCATCACGGAGATCATCGGACGTATCGTCGACGAGATCCGGCAAGCGAACAAGCTCGACCCTCTGGAGGTCCCCGCATGACCGCGCCCATCAACCGTCTCCGTCCCCGCCGCTCGTGTCTCGCGGTCCCGGGATCGAACCCCCGCTTCCTGGAAAAGGCCCAGGGTCTGCCCGCGGACCAGGTGTTCCTGGACCTGGAGGACGCCTGCGCCCCGCTCGCCAAGCCGGAGGCGCGGCACACCATCGTCAAGTTCCTGAACGAGGGTGACTGGACGGGCAAGACGCGCGTGGTGCGCGTGAACGACTGGACGACCGAGTGGACGTACCGCGACGTCGTCACGGTCGTCGAGGGCGCGGGCCAGAACCTCGACTGCATCATGCTGCCGAAGGTCCAGGACGCCCAGCAGATCGTCGCGCTCGACCTGCTGCTGACGCAGATCGAGAAGACGATGGGCTTCGAGGTCGGCAAGATCGGTATCGAGGCGCAGATCGAGAACGCGCAGGGCCTCAACAACGTCAACGCGATCGCGACGGCCTCCCAGCGTGTCGAGACGATCATCTTCGGCCCGGCCGACTTCATGGCCTCCATTAACATGAAGTCCCTGGTCGTCGGCGAGCAGCCGCCCGGCTACGACGCCGACGCCTACCACTACATCCTGATGAAGATCCTGATGGCCGCCCGCGCCAACAACCTCCAGGCGATCGACGGCCCCTACCTGCAGATCCGCAACCAGGAGGGCTACAAGGCGGTCGCGAAGCGCGCCGCGGCCCTCGGTTTCGACGGCAAGTGGGTGCTGCACCCGGACCAGGTCGCCGCGGCGAACGAGATCTTCTCGCCCTCGCAGGAGGACTACGACCACGCCGAGCTGATCCTGGACGCCTACGACTTCTGCACGTCCGAGGCCGGCGGCAAGAAGGGCTCGGCGATGCTGGGCGACGAGATGATCGACGAGGCCAGCCGCAAGATGGCCCTCGTCATCTCCGGCAAGGGACGCGCCGCGGGCATGCAGCGCACCTCCAAGTTCGAAGCCCCGGAGGCCTGAGCACCATGCAGTTCGGACGCACGTACGAAGAGTTCGAGGTCGGAGCGGTCTACAAGCACTGGCCCGGAAAGACCGTCACGGAGTACGACGACCACCTCTTCTGTCTCCTGACGATGAACCACCACCCCCTCCACATGGACACCAACTACGCGGAGAAGACGACCGACTTCGGCAAGAACGTCGTCGTGGGGAATTACATCTACTCGCTGCTCCTCGGCATGTCGGTGCCGGACGTGTCCGGCAAGGCGATCGCCAACCTGGAGGTCGAGTCGCTCAAGCACGTGGCGCCGACCTTCCACGGCGACACGATCTACGGCGAGACGACGGTCCTCGACAAGACGCCCTCCCGCTCGAAGAACGACCGCGGGATCGTCTACGTGGAGACCAAGGGCTACAAGCAGGACGGCACGCTGGTCTGCGTGTTCCGCCGCAAGGTGATGGTCCCCACCGAGACGTACATCAAGGAGCGCGGCGGCGAGCAGCCGGGCCGTCCCGAACTGAAGCAGCAGGAGAAGTAGCCATGGCGCGACTCGCCCAGACCGCCGGTCTCACCGACGTCCAGCAGGAGATCCTCTCCACCGTCCGCGACTTCGTGGACAAGGAGATCATCCCGGTCGCGACCGAGCTGGAGCACCGCGACGAGTACCCGCAGCAGATCGTCGACGGCCTCAAGGAATTGGGCCTGTTCGGCCTGATGATCCCCGAGGAGTACGGGGGCCTGGGCGAGTCCCTTCTCACGTACGCGCTGTGCGTCGAGGAGATCGCCCGCGGCTGGATGTCGGTCTCCGGCATCATCAATACCCACTTCATCGTGGCGTACATGCTCAAGCAGCACGGCACGCAGGAGCAGAAGGACTACTTCCTGCCGCGCATGGCGCTGGGCGAGACGCGCGGCGCGTTCTCGATGTCGGAGCCGGCGCTCGGCTCGGACGTGTCGGCGATCTCGTCGAAGGCGGTGAAGGACGGGGACGAGTACGTCCTGAACGGCCAGAAGATGTGGCTGACGAACGGCGGTTCGTCGTCTCTGGTGGCCGTTCTGGTCAAGAGTGACGAAGGACACCCCGAGGGGACGGCTCCCCACAAGTCGATGACGACCTTCCTCGTCGAGAAGGAGCCCGGCTTCGGAGAGGTCCGCCCCGGCCTCACGATCCCGGGGAAGATCGACAAGATGGGTTACAAGGGCGTCGACACGACCGAACTCATCATGGACGGACTGCGCATTCCGGCCAATCGGGTACTCGGCGGCGAGACCGGCCGAGGGTTTTACCAAATGATGGACGGAGTCGAAGTCGGCCGCGTGAATGTCGCGGCACGTGGCTGCGGTGTCGCTCAGCGTGCGTTTGAGCTGGGGGTTTCGTACGCCCAGCAACGTCACACCTTCGGCAAGCCGATCGCCCAGCACCAGGCCATCCAGTTCAAGCTCGCGGAGATGGCTACCAAGGTCGAGGCCGCCCATGCGATGATGGTCAACGCAGCACGCAAAAAGGACTCTGGGGAACGAAACGACCTCGAAGCAGGAATGGCGAAGTATCTCGCCTCCGAATACTGCAAGGAAGTGGTCGAGGACGCCTTCCGGATCCACGGCGGCTACGGCTTCTCCAAGGAGTACGAGATCGAGCGTCTCTACCGCGAGGCACCGATGCTGCTGATCGGTGAAGGTACCGCCGAGATCCAGAAAATGATCATTGGTCGCCGCCTGCTCGAGGAGTATCGATTCCAGGGCTGAATGTCCGCTACAGGGTGTTTTGTTCGAGAAGAAGATCACACCCTGTCAGCACTCTTCAGCCGCCGACTCAGCTTCCTGGCTTGCCCAGTTGTGGCTCGCAACCGATAGCATCCCGGAAAAGCCGCCGTCCCCCCGTACAGAGCGCGGCATCATCCGCTACGAAGGTCATCCATGCCCCACAGCCAAACCTCTGCACCACGCGACGGCGTCCTCGGTGGACGCATTGCGCGCGGAGCATCGCCGTGGCTCCTGCCGACCGTCGCCACAGCCGCCCTGAGCCTGGCCCGTTCGCGTCGCTCCAAGAAGGCCGCCGCAGTAGCCGTACCCGCCACCGCTCTGGCGGCCGGCATGCTGTGGTTCTTCCGCGACCCCGAGCGTGAGATCGCCCGCGGCCGGGTCATCTCCCCGGCCGACGGCGTGGTGCAGAGCATCATGCCGTGGAAGGACGGGCGGACCCGGGTCGCGATCTTCATGAGCCCGCTGAACGTCCACGTCAACCGCGCGCCCCTCGCGGGCACGGTGACGTCCGTGGAGCACATCCCCGGCGGGTTCGTCCCGGCGTTCAACAAGGAGAGCGAGAACAACGAGCGCGTTGTCTGGCACTTCGACACCGAGCTCGGCGACATCGAGATGGTGCAGATCGCCGGTGCGGTCGCCCGCCGGATCGTCCCGTACGTCCCGCAGGGCACCAAGCTCGAGCAGGGCGAGCGCATCGGTCTGATCCGCTTCGGGTCGCGCGTCGACATCTACCTCCCCGAGGGTGTCGAGGTCGCGCTCGAGGTCGGCCAGAAGACCGTGGCTGGGGTGACTCGCATTGACCGTGACTGATCCAGAGACGCAGGCCGGGTGGGTGCCCGAGGCCGAGGAGGCGGACGAAGCGGAGGAAATGCCGCTTTCACTGCGCCTGTCGATAGCGGACACCCTCACGCTCGGTAACGCCACGTGCGGCTTCATGGCGGTGTACTTCACCACCACCGGCATCCTGATCCCGCACCTCCAGGGCAGCCAGGAGTCGGGCATGGCCCGGCACAGCGCGGCCACGGCCGTGATCCTGATGCTGGCCGCGGCGATCTTCGACCTGTTCGACGGCCTGGTGGCGCGCAAGCTCCGCTCGTCGCCGATGGGCGCCGAGCTGGACAACCTCTCGGACCTCATCAGCTTCGGCCTCGCACCCGCCTACTTCGTCCTCGTGTACGGCATGGTCGCGGACGACGCGCATCAGCGGGTGGCGGCGGTGGGCGCCATCGTGGTGCTTCTGGCCGTCGTGCTCAGGCTCGCGAGATTCTCGTGCGTGACGGTGAAGGACGGCACCTTCCAGGGCATGCCGAGCCCCTTCGGGGCGCTCACGGTCGTGTCGATCGTGCTCCTCGAGCTGCCGTTCGTGGCCACGGTCCTCGCGATCATCGGGACGGCCTGGCTGATGGTGAGCCGCGTCGAGTACCCGAAGCCGCGCGGCCCGCTCGCGGTCGCGATGCTGGGGTGGATCGTGGCGGCGATGGGGCTCCTGGCAGCCTGGGCGTTCGACGCCCCCGGCGGCCAGCTGCTGCTCCAGACCGGCTGCGCGCTGCAGCTGGTCCTGGGCGCCGTGATCCCTCTGTTCGCGACGGCCCGGAGGGTGAACAACTTCCGGGACAACCGCCGCGAGGCACGCGCCGCACAGCTGCCGTAACCCATACGTGTAAGTCCGAAGGGCCCCGAACCGCTTGGTTCGGGGCCCTTCGTCTGTCTCAGGGCGCGGGATGCAGTCCGGGGCCGGGCAGGCCGGGGCGCACCAGGACCTTCACGTGGTCGTCCGGCTGCCGCAGCGTGTCCAGGGCCGCGGACACCCCGCCCAGGCCCACCTGGCCCGTGACGAGCGCGGCCGCGTCGATCCTGCCGTCCGCGATGCGCTCCAGGGTCCTGCCGAACTCCTCCGGCGGATACGCCATGCACATGGTCACGGTGCCGGTGCTGCGTGAGCTGCTGCGCGAGCAGGGCGCGAGCCCGAGGAGGCAATGCGCATCGGCGTCGAGATGATCGTCGCCCCGCACACGTCGCCCAGGCGGGACCTGGAGTGCGCCGAGGAGGGGGCCGGCACCGGGCCGGTCAGGGGCTCCGGCCGGTCTGCTCGTGCACGCGTACCGCAACCCGGGCTATCTGGTGTGGGACGCCCTCCTCGAGAGCCCTGCCGGGCAGGAGAAGCTGGTCCAGATCGCTGTCCCGGCCGCGCGACCTGATGGAGATGACCCTGGCCCTCGCCACGTACCTGCTCTCGCCGGGATGAGGGTCACCCCTCACCCCGGCGCGCGTCAGGCGTCAGGCACCCGTCACACGAGGAAATCGCGGGCGATCCGCTCCGCCACCGTCTCCAGGATCGGGCCCGCCTCGGCGATGCAGCGGGCCACGTCCGGCTCCACGTCCGTGAGGGCGTAAGCGCGGCGGATGCCCGCGCGGCCCAGGGCCTCCGGGGGAAGGGCGAGACGGCCGCAGACCGCCACGACCTCGATGCCCGCAGCGCGGGCCGCCGCGGCGACGCCCGCCGGGGCCTTGCCGTGCAGCGTCTGCTCGTCGAGGGAGCCCTCGCCGGTGATGACGAGGGTGGCGCGGGCGAGCGCGGGCGCGAAGCCGAGGACGTCGAGCATGACCTCGATCCCGGCCCGGAAGCCCGCCCCGAGGCCGACGAGAGCGCCGTAGCCGATGCCGCCGGCGGCTCCGGCGCCGGGCGAGTCGGCGTACTCGAGTGCCTTCGGGCCGATCGCCTTGGCCAGGACCCGCGCGAAGTGGGCCAGCGCCGCGTCCAGGGCGGCGACGTCGTCCGTCGTCGCGCCCTTCTGCGGGCCGTACACCGCGGGCGCGCCCTTCGGGCCGGTCAGCGGGTTATCGACGTCGCTGGCGAGGACGATCTCCACGTCGGCCAGGCGCGGGTCGAGACCCGAGAGGTCGGCCGTGGCCAGGTCGGCGAGGGGCCCGCCGCCCGGGCCGACGGGCTTGCCGTCCGCGTCCAGGAAGCGCGCGCCGAGCGCGGCCAGCATCCCGGCGCCGCCGTCGGTCGTGGCGCTGCCGCCCACGCCGAACACGATGGAGCGGGCGCCCGCGTCGAGCGCCGCGGCGAGCAGTTCGCCGGATCCGTACGTGGTCGAGGTCAGCGGCGCGAAGACGCCCTCGGGCAGCAGCTGGAGCCCGGACGCCTCGGCCATCTCGACGACGGCCGTGCCGTCGCGCAAGGCGTACGCCGCCGTGACCTCGTCACCGAGCGGCCCTGTGACCCGTACCTCGCGGCGTTCGAAACCGGCCGCCACGGCCGCGGCCACCGTGCCGTCCCCGCCGTCCGCGACGGGCACGGACTCGACCGTCACCCCGGGCGCGATCCGCCGCAGGCCGGCCGTGACCCGCTCGGCGACCTGCACGGCCGTGAGCGAGCCCTTGAACTTGTCCGCGGCGATGAGCACGCGCTCCGCCGTCACTCCAGCGTCCGCCACCTTGCATTCCCCTTGCTTTCGCGCCTTGCTCGCGCAAGGCAGTCGCGCCGCTGCGACCTTAACCGGAGGTGGGGGCCGCTGCCCATGGCTGTCCGGTCCGCGAAACGGCACACCCGGGCGATAAGACGCGATATTCCCTCTCATAGCGGTGCGTCCCGAGCACGGAAATGATCGATCAGCCGGGCGCGGTGCGGACGCTCCGGCGTCCGGTACGGGACGCCTCGCCCCGCAGCGCCCCCTCATCGGGTACACCAAGGACATGACCCCAGTGGGCAGCGACCTCCAGGACCAGGTGCTCGGCGGCTGGCTCGGCCGGATCGCCGGCAACATGCTCGGCAAGCCGGTGGAACAGGGCGAGTACTGGACCCGGGCGCGCATCGACGGCTATCTGCGGCGGGCCGCCGCCCTGCCGCTCACCGACTATCTGCCCGAACCCGCCGACGAGTCCGACAGCCTCGCGCTGCGTCCCGAGTGGCGCCGGTGCGTGCGTGGGCGGATCCATGGCAGCTGCCGGGACGACGACGTGGACTACGCGATCCTCGGCCTGCACCTCCTGGAGACGTACGGCTTCGCCTTCTCCACGGAACAGGTGGGTGACCTGTGGCTGCTGCGGCTGCCGTATCTGCAGACGTTCACCGCGGAGCGGGTGGCGTACCGCAATCTCGCGAACGGGCTGAAGCCGCCGCTCACGGCGACGTACGACAACCCGTACCAGGAGTGGATCGGCGCACTGATCCGTGCCGACATCTTCGGCTGGACCTGCCCTGGCGACCCGCGCCGTGCGGCGTCCCTGGCCCGGCGCGACGCGGTCCTGTCCCATACGGGCAACGGCGTGTACGGCGCGATGTGGGCGGCCGCCCTCGTCGCGGCGGCGTTCACGGCCCCGGGCCCGCGCGCCGCGCTCGAGACCGCGCTCGCCGTGATCCCCGCGAGCAGCCGCCTGGCTCGCACGGTGCGCCGCACGGCCACGCTCCACGAGTCGCGGCTGCCCTGGGAGGAGACGCTGGCCACGCTGGAGGAGGAGACGGCCGGGCTCGGCTGGATCCACACGGTCCCGAACGCGGCCGTCATCACGGCCGGGCTCCTGTACGGCGACGGGGACTTCACCCGCACCCTCGCGCTCACGGTGCGCGGCGGCCTGGACACCGACTCGAACGGCGCGACGGCCGGGTCCGTGGCCGGCGTCCTGTGCGGGGCGGCGGCGATCCCGGCACAGTGGAAGGACCCGCTGGAGGACCGGGTACGCAGCGCGGTGTTCGGGTTCGACGGCGCGCGCATCAGCGAACTCGCCGCACGTACGGTCGAGTTGGCGTCACCGTAGATCGACTGACGTGGACCACGGCGCACGGTCGTTAGGCTTCCCTCATGACCACCTCTGCCGAGTTCGCCGCGTACATCGCGGGTCTCCCCCGTGTCCTGTGCGGCGCCGCCGCGATCTTCCGTGACTCCGAGGGGCGCGTGCTGCTCGTCGAGCCGAACTACCGCGACGGGTGGGCGCTGCCCGGCGGCACCGTCGAGTCCGACACCGGTGAGACGCCGCGCCAGGGGGCCCGGCGCGAGACGGCCGAGGAGATCGGCCTCGACGTGGAGCTCGGTCGGCTGCTCGCGGTCGACTGGGTGTCCGGCACGGCCGCGCGACCGCCGCTCGTGGCGTATCTCTACGACGGCGGGGTCCTGGACGAGGACCGCTTCAAGGCGATCAGGCTCCAGGAGGAGGAACTGCTCTCCTGGCGCCTCGTGGACCGGTCCGACCTGCCGGAACATCTGCAGGGCTCGCTCGGCCGGCGCGTCCTGGCGGCTCTCGACGTGCTCACGACGGGCCAGGGCACGGCCGAGCTGGAGGACGGCAACCGCGTGGGCTGACGCGGCCTCGCGGGGCGGGCGCCGATATCGCCTCGCGGTTCCACCGGCGGGGCGCCTACCCTCGGCGGCATGAGCACGCAGCCTCTCGTCGCGATTCTCAGTGGTGCAGGCATCTCCACGGACTCCGGGATCCCGGACTACCGCGGGCCGAACGGGCTGTGGCGGAAGGATCCCGAGGCCGAGAAGCTCGTGACGTACGAGTACTACATGGGCGATCCCGAGATCCGGCGGCGGTCGTGGCAGATGCGGCGCAAGAACCGGACGCTGAAGGCCGAGCCGAATACCGCGCACGTGGCGGTGGCGGAGCTGGAGCGGTCCGGGGTGCCGTTGCGGGTCATCACCCAGAACGTCGACGGGCTGCACCAGCACGCCGGGATGCCCGCCCGCAAGGTGCTCGAACTGCACGGCTCCGCACGGAGTTTCGTGTGTACCGGCTGTCATGCGCGTGGGCCCATGGAGGACGCCCTCGCCCGGGTCGAGGCCGGGGAAGACGATCCGCCGTGTCTGGAGTGCGGCGGGATCCTCAAATCGGCGACCGTGATGTTCGGGGAGCAGCTCGATCCGGTGGTGCTGGGTGAGGCCGTCGCGATCACCAAGGCGTGTCAGGTGTTCGTCGCCGTGGGGAGCAGTCTTCAGGTGCAGCCCGCCGCCGGGCTCGCCGGTGTTGCCGCGGATCATGGGGCGCGGCTCGTCATCGTCAACGCCGAGGCGACGCCGTACGACGAAGTGGCCGACGAAGTCATCCGCGAACCCATCGGCACCGCGCTGCCGAAGCTGCTGCGCCAACTCGGCATGGCACACCCCTAGGGCCGGTCCGGCGGACCTCCGCGACGCCGAGCTGATCCGCCGGACAGGTCCTAAGGGCGGATCCCGTCGCAAGTGATGGCCAGATGCCGCGGCCCGCGCAGCACGGCGTTCTGCCGGTACGGCGGCGGGTCCTCCAGCAGCCGTGGGTTCTCCAGCCTCCGGGCCAGTTCCGACAGGGCGAACTGCGCCTCCAGCCGGGCGAGCGGTGCGCCGAAACAGCTGTGGATGCCGCTGCCCAGGCCGAGGTGCTGGTTGTCCCGGCGGTCCGGGTCGAAGCGGTCCGGGTCCTCGAAGCGCCGGGGGTCGCGGTTGCCGGATGCCAGAACCAGCCACAGCGAGGCGCCCTTGGGAATGGTGACGCCACGGACCTCGATGTCGGCGAGGGTGGTGCGCTGCGGCACGAGTTGCACCGGCGGCTCGAAGCGCAGCAACTCCTCGACGATGGGCACGGCCAGCCGCGGATCCGCACGCAGCCGCTCCAGGACATCGGGATTGCGCAGCAGGGTCAGCATTCCGTTGGTAACGAGATTGACGGTGGTCTCGTGCCCCGCGATCAGCAGCAGCGCCGCTGTGCTGAGCAGTTCCATTGTGGTCATCGCCCCGTCCTCACCCTTGGCGGTCGCCAGCTCGGAGAGCATGTCCTCTCCGGGATTCTTACGGCGCTCCTCGACCAGGCCGGACAGGTACATGCCCAACTGCATACGGGCTTCCTGCGCGACCTTGCCCCGCTCGGCCGCATCCGCGTCCGGGTCGGGGTCCAGGCTGGCGGCGATGGTGTCCGCCCAGGCGTGGAAGCGTGCCTCGTCCTCGCGCGGAATCCCGAGCAGCCGGCAGATCACTGTCACGGGGAAGGGGTAGGAGAACTGGTCCACCAGGTCGATCCGGCCCGGATCGCCGATGCCGTCGATGAGGCCGGAGACGATGCCATGGAGTTCTCCGCGCATCCCGTCGACCCGGTGGGGGGAGTGCGGCGGGCCGAAGGGCCGGTTCGTCATACGTCGCAGCCGGTCGTGTTCCGGAGGGTCGAGCCGTAGGAAGCTCGGCGGCAGGGCACCTTCCCCCTCGGTCGACTCGGCCAACGGATCGTGGGTGGTCGAGGCCAGATTGCGGGCGTCGGAACTGATCCGAGGATCGTGCAGGAGGCTGCGGATCTCGTGGTAGGTGCTGACGACGTACGGCCCGTCCTCTTCGTGGTGGACCGGCGTCTTTCGCAACTCTTCGTAAATCGGGTACGGGTTGGCGCGGTTGGCGTAGTCCAGGACCTGGTGCAGCAGGGATTGCGTCATGGCGAGTCCTCGTGGCCGTGCGGGTCAGTGCGCGGGGGTGAACGTCATCCGGCGGTCGGCCGGCGAGTATCCGCTGAGGGTGACGGTGGGGCCGTGGGTGGGGACCGACGGGTCGGGGAAGTCCGCGTCGACCGGCCGCTGTCCGTCCGAGCGCCGGTCGACCGTGTCGAACGGCGGCGGGAACGACGCGGTGGTCTCGATCAGCTCCTGGTAGAACGGCAGCCACCGGGCATGGTCGAAGGCAACCGCGCCGATGACGCGCCCCTGATACCCGTAGACACCGATGAACCGCTGATCCTGCAGCGAGCCCTGCGAGATGAGGATCTCCGTCCCCAGCGACGGCACCCCGACGGACTTGATGTTGACTCCGAACTGCGCGGACCAGAAGGCCGGCACCTCCATGTGGGGGAGGCGGTCAGTGCTCTCGCTGAGCATGTTGTGCGCCGCGATCCGGGCCTGTGAGACGGCGTTGCCCCAGTGCTCCAGGGACAGGAACTGGTAGCCGAACAGGGGGTGAGGGGAGCGGGCGACGTCGCCCGCCGCATAGATGTCGTCGGTGACGATTCCGCGGATGTCGAAGGCGCGGCAGCCTGCGTCGCAGGCGATGCCGCGGGGGCCGGCCCCGAGTCCGGACCCGGAGAGCCATTCGGTGTTGCGGGTGGCCCCGAGCGAAACAACCACCACGTCGGTCTCCACGGTGGAGCCGTCGGACAGATGCGCGGCCCGCACACGTCCCGAGGCGTCGCCCTCCAGAGCGGTCACCATGACTCCGCAGCGCAGGTCCACGCCGTGCTTGCGATGGAGTTCGGCGGCGGCCGCGCCGACCACCCCGCCGAGTGCGCCGACCAGGGGCGCCGCGCCGCGCTCGGCGACGGTGACTGGGAGGCCGCGTTCGCGGCAGGCGGAGGCGATCTCCGAGCCGGTGAACCCGGCGCCGATGACGAAGACCCGCTTGGGTCCCTCGTCGAGCCGCCGTGCGAGCGCGGCTGCTTCGTCGCGGGTCCGCAGCACGAAGACACCGTCAAGTTCCGCCTCGGCCTCACGAGGCCACGGTCGCGCCCGTACCCCGGTGGCGATCAGCAGCCGGTCGTACGGCACTTCGTCGCCGTCGGCCAGCCGCACCCGCTTGGCGGGCATGTCCAGGCCGGTGGCCGGGACCCCGAGCCGCCAGGTCGCGTCGACGGACCGGCGCCTGGGCAGCGCGGTGCGGTCGGCGGTCGCCTTGCCCAGCAGCACCTGCTTGGACAGCGGGGGCCGGTCGTACGGCTCGTAGGGCTCGTCACCGATGATGGTCAGGGAGCCCGCGAAGCCCTTGTCACGCAGGGTTTCCGCAGCCCGCAGGCCCGCCAGCGAGGCGCCGACGACGACGATGCGGCCTTCGTGCTTGAGCCGTTCCAGGGATCCGTCACCGTTCACCGGACACCGCCTCGGCCGGGGTGTCCACCGCATCGACCAGGATGGCCTGAACGGGGCACGCCGCGGCGGCCTGAGCCAGCTTCTCGCGCTGTGCCTCGTCGGCCTCCGGGGCGTACAGCAGCGCCTCCTCGCCGTGCATGGCGAAGATCTCGGGCGCGAGGAACGCGCACTGCGCATACCCCTGACAGTGGTTCAGGTCGACGGCAATCCTCACCACGGGATCGGTCCTCTCCAACGGCCCGCTCAGCCCCCTGGGACCACCCTCGGTGTCCGGACGGGGTGCGGCGACGAGAAGGCGACCGTTCGAGTGAACGGTGTGGTCGGCTCAGGTCGATGTGGCCGGCTGTGACCGGGCGGGACGCCGGCCCCGCAGGATGTTCAGGCTGATGACCAACGCCCAGGCCGGGAAGACCAGTTCGGACCAGGGCACGTTCGCTCCCGCCACGAGCAGCGCAAGGCCCGCCAGGTAGCCGAGGGTGACGAGCGGGCGCGGGAGGGCGCCGTGTCGGCGGCCGATGGTCGAGGTCGTGATGATGAACACGGCCGCCATCCGCATGGCGTACGTGGTCAGCAGGGCGTAGGCGAAGTGCCGGCCGAAAGGAGGGTGCTGCTGACTCTCGTCGAGCACGGTTCCGGCTGCCGCGGCAGCGCCGAACAGGGTGGCGACGAAGACCAGGCCGCTGCCCAGGAACACCGTGGAGACGAACCGGTCCTCGCCCTCGCCGGCCTGCTCGCGCAGGGCGCCCATGAACCACAGGAAGGCGATCCCGGCGAACGGGAGCAGCGCCAGCGCCGTCTGCACGGCGCTGCGCTGTCCGGCATCGACGGTTACGTCGTTCCCGCCGGCGCCGCCGGGCAGAGCGATGCGCATCAGGACGATCGCCGCGGCCATCAGGATCGCGAACACCAGCCCGGCCACCCCGGCGGCCCAGGGTGTCGCGAGGCGCTCGTGCTTTCGCTCCATGGTCTCTCGCTTTCTGCCTGGTCCTCCTCCGTACAGACACCAGCGATCCAGGGAATCGCGCCACCGGAGTCACTCGGGAGGAGACCACGGTGCGCCAGACAGGCTATGGCTGCTGGTCGGATTCGGCCCTCCGCCGACGACGATCTATCCGCATCTGTCCGTGCCTCTCGTTCCGCCCCGGTGCTCGAGCGGCGTCAGCCGGTGCCACATCCGGCGGTGCCTCGCGGGCCTCGCGGCGGACAACGGGGCGCGGCTCGTCATCGTGAACGCCGAGCCCGACGCCGTACTACGGCCAGGCCGCTGTAAGGGATCCCGGGTAAGGGGTGGCGCTAGAACAGCGCCGCGCCCTGTTCGAAGTCGAGGAGGCGCTGCTTGCGCTCCAGGCCGCCGCCGTAGCCGGTCAGGCCGCCGCTCGCGCCGATGACGCGGTGGCAGGGGACGATGACGCCGACGGGGTTCTTGCCGTTGGCGAGGCCCACCGCGCGGGACGCGTTCGCGTTGCCGAGGGCCTCGGCGAGCTCCCCGTAGGTGCGGGTCTCCCCGTACGGGATGCGCTGGAGCTGCTCCCAGACGCTGCGCTGGAACGGGGTGCCTTCGAGGCGCAGCGGCAGGTCGAACTCTTTCAACTCGCCCTGGAAATAGGCTTCCAGCTGGTCGACGACCGCCCCGAAGGGCCGGCCGTCACGCTCCCCGAAGGTCTCCTCGGCGGGGCGGTGGCGCTGGTCGGTCATGTAGAGGCCACTGAGGGTGCCGTCGGTGGCGACGAGCGTGAGCGGCCCGTAGGGGCTGTCGAGGACGTGGTGCTGTTTACCGGTCATGGTGCCGAGTCCCTTACGCGGGGAGGAAGTTGATCGGGTGGTCGTCGGTGGCCCACAGGTACTGGACGGCGTACGCGCGCCAGGGGCGCCAGGAAGCGGCGCGCGCGGTGAGCGCGGCCGGGGTGTGGGGCAGCCCCAACTCCTGTGCTGCGCGACGCATTCCGAGGTCGGTCGGCAGGAAGGCGTCCGGGTCGCCGAGGGCGCGCATCGCGATGACCTCGACCGTCCACGACCCGAAGCCGGGCAGCGCCATGAGCCGGTCGCGGGCCTCGTCCCAGTCGCTCTCGGGGCCGAGGACGAGGGTGCCCTCCGCGAGTTCGCGCACCAGCGTGGTCAAGGTGGTGCGGCGGCTGCGCGGCAGGGCGAGCGCCTCGGGGTCGAGGGCCGCCAGGGCCGCCGGTGAGGGGAAGAGGTGGGTGAGGCCGCCCTCGGGGTCGTCGACGGGCTCGCCGTGCGCGGTGACGAGGCGGGCGGCGTGGGTGCGGGCTGCGGCCGTGGACACCTGCTGGCCGAGCACGGCGCGGACCGCGAACTCGGGCTCGTCGACGGTGCGCGGCACTCGGCGGCCCGGCGCCTTGTCGACGAGCGGCGCGAGCAGCGGGTCGGCGCGCAGCTGCTCGTCGACGGCGACGGGGTCGGCGTCGAGGTCGAGCATGCGGCGGCAGCGGCTGATCGCGACGGTCAGATCGCGCTGGTCGGTGAGGACGAGGCGGCAGCCGATGTGGTCGGGGGCGGGTGTGAGGGTCACGATGCCGTGCCCGTAGGGGAGGCGCAGCGTGCGCCGGTACGCGCCGTCGCGCCACTCCTCGACGCCCGGTACGGCGGTCGCGGCGAGGTGGCCGAAGAGGTTGTCGGGGTTGAGCGGGGCGCGGAACGGCAGGCGCAGCGCTATCGCGCCGGGTGCCGACGCGCCGTTCCTGGGCGCGCGGGTGCGCAGCTCGCTCGGGGAGAGCGCGAAGACCTCGCGAACCGTGTCGTTGAAGGTGCGGATCGAGGAGAAGCCGGCGGCGAACGCGATGTCGGCCATCGGCAACCCGGTCGTCTCGACGAGGATGCGCGCGGTCTGGGCGCGCTGGGCGCGGGCCAGGGCGAGCGGACCCGCGCCCAGCTCGGCGAGGAGCTGGCGCTCGACCTGGCGGGCGCTGTAGCCGAGGCGTCCGGCGAGGCCGGGGACTCCCTCGCGGTCGACGACGCCGTCGCCGATGAGGCGCATGGCGCGGGCCACCAGGTCGGCGCGCTGGTTCCACTCCGGGGAGCCGGGGCTCGTGTCGGGGCGGCAGCGCTTGCAGGCCCGGAATCCGGCCTGCTGACAGGCCGCGGCGCTGGGCAGGAAGGTCATGTTCTCGGGCTTCGGAGGCACTACCGGGCAGCTGGGCCTGCAGTAGATCCGCGTCGTCAGGACGGCGGTGAAGAACCAGCCGTCGAAGCGGGCGTCCTTGGACTGGACGGCCCGGACGCATCGGTCGGTGTCGGTGTGCATGAAGCAAGCATGGCCGAAGGCCGCCGCCCCCGGCTGGCGAGAATCCGACATCAACGTGTGCGCCGGTCCGGCCCTCGACGGAGAGCCGTCAGTCGGCGAGGGCCTCGGCGAAGGCCGCGTACGCCCTGTCGTCGAAGAGGACGAACCGCACCTCTTCGACCGGCGGCCCGGCGACCTCTCGCACGCTGCGGACCGCGATGCGCGCCCCGTCGTCCAGCGGCCAGCCGTAGATCCCGGTCGAGATCGCGGGGAAGGCCACGGTCCGGGCGCCGAGCCCGGCCGCCACACGCAGCGACTCGCGGTAGCAGGAGGCGAGCAGCTCGGACCGGTCCAGGGAAGCGGACCACACCGGGCCGACGGTGTGGATCACATGCGCGGCGTCGAGGTTCCCGGCCGTCGTGGCGACCGCCTGCCCGGTGGCCAGGCCCTTGCCGTAGTGGGAGGCGCGGAGTCTGCGGCACTCGGCGAGGATCTCGGGGCCGCCGCGCCGGTGGATCGCGCCGTCGACCCCGCCGCCGCCGAGCAGCGAGGAGTTGGCCGCGTTCACGATCGCGTCGGCGGTCTCGGCGGTGATGTCGCCCCTGACCAGGGTGATTCGGGTCATGACGCGCGGATCCTCCTCCATACGGCCTTGGCCGCGTTGTGCCCGGACATGCCGTGGACGCCCGGCCCCGGCGGGCTCGCGGACGAGCAGATGAAGACGGCGGGGTGCGGCGTCGTGTACGGCGACAGGGACAGCTTCGGCCGCAGCAGCAGCTGGAGACCGCTCACCGCGCCGCAGGCGATGTCACCGCCCACATAGTTCGCGTTCCGCGCGGCCAGCTCGGGCGGTCCCGCCGTGGCCCGCGCCAGGATCCGGTCGCGGAACCCGGGCGCGAAGCGCTCCAGCTGCCGCTCGACGGCGTCGGTGAGGTCGCCGTCCCAGCCGCTCGGGACATGCCCGTACGCCCAGAAGACGTGCTTGCCCGCCGGGGCCCTGGAGGGGTCCATGACACTGGGCTGGACGGTGATGAGGAAGGGCTTGTCCGGGGCGCGGCCCTCGCGGGACGCGGCGCGCAGGGCCGCCGCGATGTCGCGGCTGCCGGGCCCGACCTGGACGGTGCCCGCGCTCCTGGCCTCCTTCGCCGTCCACGGCACGGGTCCGTCGAGCGCGTAGTCGAGCTTGAAGACGCCCGCGCCGTACCGGAAGCGCTCGTAGTAGCTGCCGAGCCCGGCGATGCGGGCGAGTGCCGTGGGCGAGGTGTCGAAGATGTAGGCGCGGGCGGGTGGCAGGTCGTCGAGGCGCTTGATCTCGTAGTTCGTGTGGACGGCTCCGCCGAGGTCCTTGAGGTACGCGGTGAGCGCGTCGGAGATCGACTGTGAGCCGCCGCGGGCGACGGGCCAGCCGCGTGCGTGGCCGGCGAGCGCGAAGACGAGGCCGACGGCTCCCGTGGCGAGGCCGCCGAGCGGGGCGATGGCGTGGGCGACGAGGCCGGAGAAGAGGGCGCGCGCCCGGTCGTCGCGGAAGCGGCGCATCAGCCATGTGGCCGGCGGAAGCCCCCGGAGCCCGAAGCGGGCCAGGGTGAGCGGGTCGCGCGGCAGGGTGGTCAGCGGCAGCGCCATGAAGTCCCGCACGAGGGCGTCCCACTTGGGCAGGAGGGGTGCGACGAGACGGCGGTAGGTGCCCGCGTCGTGCGGCCCGAACGAGGCGGCCGTCTCGGCGACGGAGCGTGACAGCACGGCCGCGCTGCCGTCGGGGAAGGGGTGCGCCATGGGGAGTTCGGCGTGCAGCCACTCCAGGCCGTACCGGTCCAGCGGCATGTCCCTGAACGCGGGCGAGTTGATCCCCAGAGGGTGAGCGGCCGAGCACGGGTCGTGGCGGAATCCGGGGAGGGTGAGCTCCTCGGTGCGCGCGCCTCCGCCGACGGTGTCCCTGGCCTCGAAGACGGCCACGGAGAGGCCTCGGCGGGCCAGCTCCACGGCAGCGGTCAGTCCGTTCGGTCCCGCACCCACGACGACGGCATCGAGCATCGACGGCACCTTCGGACTCCTTTGTCAGCCGAGGCCACTGGTCGCCAGGATATGCCGGAGGGCTGACAGAGCCGGGGCGCGGGGCGTTCCCGGACGGGCTGCGCGAAGGTGCGCCGAGGGTCGGCGCAGGTCATGGGCGTGGGCGCCCGCCAGGGCACCCGGCCGCCGGGTCACTCGCCGCCGAGCAGTTCCACCACGCGCCGGGCGGTGGCCTTGTCCCGGGCCGCTGTGAACGGCAGTGCGTTCCCCCCGGTGATCCGGAAGGGCTCGCCCGCCTTCGTCAGGTGTGTGCCGCCCGCCTCCTCGACGAGCAGCAGCCCCGCGGCATGGTCCCAGGCGGCTTCCCACGAGAAGGCGGTGGCGTCCAACTCGCCGCGGGCGACGGCCAGATACTCGAGGCCGGCCGAGCCGCACGGGCGCGGGCGCACCCCGTCGGTCCACAGGGCCAGGAGGTCGCGCTTCTGCGCGTCCGTCGTGTAGTCGGGGTGCGACGTCGCCACGTCGATGGGCTCGTCCGCACCGGGCGAACCGGCCTGCAGCGCCTCGCCGTTGAGCCAGGCCCCCTTACCGCGGACCGCTACGGCGAACTCACCGAGCGCGGGTGCGAACGTCCAGGAGGCGAGGACCGTGCCGTGCTGGGCGAGCGCGACGAGCATGCAGAACCCGGGGTCTCCGTGGACGAACTGGCGGGTGCCGTCGACCGGGTCGACGATCCACACCGGGGCGTCCTCGCCTATCGCGTCGTAGACCGCGTAGTCGGCGTGCACCGCCTCCTCGCCGACCACGACGGAGCCGGGCAGCAGGGCGGCCAGCTCTCGGGTCAGATATTCCTCGGCCAGCCGGTCGGCCGTGGTCACGAGGTCGTGCGGGCCGCTCTTCTGGGCGACGTCGCCCTCGGCGAGCTGCCGGAAGCGGGGCATCACCTCTGCGGCGGCGGCGGCGCGCACGGCGCGCTCCACCTCGGTGACCCCGTGTACGAGAAAGTCGTCGATGCTTTCCGTCATTTCCTGTGCTTCGATCATGCGTCCATGAGAGCACGCTCCACTGACAATTCGTACCCGCCCGGTGTACGAGGGGTGGAATCCCCGTGAAAACCGCGGAACCCCACCCCTGATCCGTCCGTACACCGCCTGATCCGTCAGCGGCCGACGGCGTACCCCTGCATCCCGCGCGGGTTGGCCGCGGCCGACAGGACGCCGGTCTCCGGGTCGCGGGCGACGGCGCACAGGCGGCCCTCCGACCAGGGCTCGCCGACCGTCACGTCGTGGCCGCGGCGGCGCAGCTCCTCGATGACGTCCTCGCCGACGCGGGACTCGACGGTGACGCTGCCGGGCCGCATGCCGCGGGGGTAGAAGGAGCCGGGGAAGGAGTCGTTGTGCCAGTTCGGGGCGTCGACGGCGCCCTGGAGGTCGAGCCCGCCACGCACGGCCGCGCGCAGGGCGACGGCGAGGAAGAAGTGGACCTGCCACTGGTCCTGCTGGTCGCCTCCGGGCGTGCCGAACGCGAGGACCGGCACCCCGTCCTTCAGGGCGAGCGAGGGTGTCAGCGTCGTACGGGGACGGCGTCCCGGCGTGAGCGAGTTCGGCAGGTCCTCCTCCAGCCAGGCCATCTGGAGACGGGTGCCGAGCGGGAAGCCGAGCTCGGGCACGACGGGGTTCGACTGGAGCCAGCCGCCGGAGGGCGTCGCGGCGACCATGTTGCCCCAGCGGTCGACGATGTCGAGGTGGCAGGTGTCGCCGCGGGTCGCGCCGTCGGCGGCGACCTCCTGGTCACCGCTCTTGGCGACGGTGGGCTCACCGGCACCGGCGCCCGCTATCCCCATGGCGTCGAACCCGTCGTCCCCCGCGGCCACGGCGTGCGCGTGCGCGGAGATCCGGGGCTCGGTGCCGCGCGGGCTGCCCGGCCGCAGCTCGTGGGACGCCTTGTCGCCGATGAGGGCGCGGCGCGCGGCGTTGTACTCGTCGGACAGGAGCTCGGCGACGGGCACGTCCCCGGGACCGGCGTCCCCGTACCAGGCCTCACGGTCGGCCATGGCGAGCTTGCAGCCCTCGATGAGCAGGTGGACGTACTCGGCGGAGCCGTAGGCGGGCAGCTCGGCGGGGAGGAGGGCGAGCTGCTGGAGGAAGGCGGGGCCCTGGCTCCAGCCGCCGGCCTTGCACAGGGTCCAGCCGTTCCAGTCGTACGTGGCGGGCGCCTCGTACGTCGCGGACCAGCCGGCCAGGTCGGCGGCGGTGAGCGTGCCGGTGTGGTGGGTGCCGCTGGTGTCCATGGTGGGCCGGCCGGCCTGCCGGACGAGGGCCTCGGCGATGAAGCCCTCGCGCCAGATCGCGCGGGCGGCCTCGATCGCGGCGACTCGCTTGTCGCCGGCGTCGCCCGCGATCTCCTCGGCCTCCTCGATGACGCGCCGCCACGTCGCGGCGAGCTGCGGGTTGCGGAAGAGCTCGCCGGGCTTCGGGGAGGCGCCGTCCTTGAGGTAGACCTCGGCCGAGGAGGGCCACTCGTTCTCGAAGAGGGCGCGCACGGTCTCGACGGTCTCGCCGACGCGCTCCACGGGCGCATGCCCGTCCTCCGCGTACCCGATCGCGTAACTCAGCACCTCTGCCAGGGACTTGGTGCCGTGGTCCTTGAGGAGGAGCATCCAGGCGTCGAAGGCGCCGGGCACGGCGGCGGCCAGGGGGCCGGTGCCGGGGACGAGGTCCAGGCCGAGGGAGCGGTAGTGGGCGACGGTGGCCCCGGCGGGCGCGACGCCCTGTCCGCACAGGACGCTCACGTCCTCGCCGACGGGGGCGAGGATGATCGGAACCTCACCGGCGGGGCCGTTCAGGTGCGGTTCGACGACGTGCAGGACGAAGCCCGCGGCGACGGCGGCGTCGTAGGCGTTGCCACCGCTCTCCAGGACGGCCATGGCCGACTGGGAGGCGAGCCAGTGGGTGGACGAGACCATGCCGAAGGTGCCTTGCAGGGTCGGCCGGGTGGTGAACAAGGGTGGAGCTCCTCGGGCGTCAGGCGGATGCGGGGCGGCTGTGAGGGATCGTACGAAGTGAGGTGTCGGCGTCCGCGGGACGGGGTGCCGCGGCGTCGGGGGCGGTGCCGTCGTCGGCGACGAGGTGGCAGGACACCTCGCGGCCGCTGTCCAGGGTGCGCAGGGCCGGCACCTCGGTGCGGCAGCGGTCGACGGCGAGCGGGCAGCGCGTGTGGAAGCGGCAGCCGGGCGGGGGCGCCAGCGGGCTGGGGAGTTCGCCGCTGAGGACGATCCGTTCGCGGGTGCGCTGGGTGACCGGGTCGGGCACGGGCGCCGCGGACAGGAGGGCCTGTGTGTAGGGATGCTTGGGGTCGGCGAACAGCTCGGCGGTGGGGGCCTGTTCGACGATCTGGCCGAGGTACATGACCGCGATCCGGTCTGCGAGGTACTCGACGGCGGCGAGGTCGTGGGTGATGAACAGGCAGCCGAAGCCGCGGTCGCGCTGGAGGTCGGCGAGCAGGTTGAGGACGGACGCCTGGACGGACACGTCGAGGGCGGAGGTCGGCTCGTCGGCGACGAGGAGCGCCGGGTCGACCGACAGGGCGCGGGCGATGGAGATGCGCTGGCGCTGGCCGCCGGACAGCTCGTGCGGGTGCCGGTCGGCGTGCTCGGGACGCAGGCCCACCTGGGCGAGGAGTTCCGCCACGCGCGCGCGTGCCGCCTCGCCCGTCGCGATGCCGTGCAGCCGCAGCGGTTCGGCGACGATCTGCCCGACGGTCATGCGCGGGTCGAGGGACGACGAGGGGTCCTGGAAGACGAGGTGGAAGTCCTTGCGCAGGGGGCGCAGGGCGCGCCGGGACATGGTCGTCACGTCGGTGCCGTTGATGCGTACGGTGCCGCCGGTGGGCTCGTCCAGGCGTACGGCGCAGCGTCCGACGGTGGACTTTCCGCTGCCCGACTCACCGACGAGGCCGACGACTTCGCCGCGGCCGACGGTCAGGGTGACGCCGTCGGCGGCGCGTACGGTGCCGCCCGGTGCGGTGAAGTGCCGCTCCAGGGAGTCTAGTTGCAGGACCGGGGTGCTCACTGTGCGGCCTCCTGGAGGGTGTTCGGGTGCCAGCAGGCGGTCAGGTGCGGGGCGCCGTCTCCGGCGTCGTCGGTGACGGACTTGAAGCCGGGCCTAGCCGTCGTGCACCGCTCGTCGGCGCGGGTGCAGCGCGGGGCGAAGGTGCAGGCGTCGGGCTGGGAGTCGAGGCTCGGCACGAGGCCGGGGATCTCGGGCAGGCGCCGCTTGCCGCCACCGTCCGCGGCGGCCGAGGCGCCGGGCCGCAGGACCGCCGAGAGGAGTCCGCGGGTGTACGGGTGGCGGGGCGCCGCGAACAGCTCGTCCACGGGGGCCTGTTCGACGGGCCGGCCCGCGTACATGACGAGGACGCGGTCGGCGATGTCGGCGACGACGCCGAGGTCGTGCGTGATGAGGACGATCGCCGTGCCGAGGCGCTCGCGCAGCGACTGGAGGACCTCCAGGATGCCCGCCTGCACGGTGACGTCGAGGGCGGTGGTCGGCTCGTCGGCGATGAGGACGGTCGGGTCGCAGGCGACCGCGATGGCGATCATCACGCGCTGGCGCATACCGCCGGAGAGCTGGTGCGGGTACTCGTCGACGCGCTGGGCCGGGGCGGGGATGCCCACGAGGTCGAGGAGTTCGACGGCACGCGCGCGCGCCTCCTTCTTGCTCAGGCCCTGGTGGCGGCGGAGCACCTCGCCGATCTGCCGGCCGATGGTGAGGACCGGGTTCAGGGAGGTCATCGGCTCCTGGAAGATCATCGCGATGTCCTTGCCGCGGATCTTCCCGTACGCCTTGTCGTCGCCGCCCGCGAGTTCGCGGTCGCCGAGCCTGATCGACCCGGTGATGTGCGCGGTGGGCGGAAGCAGGCCCATGACGGCCATGGAGGTGACGGACTTGCCGCAGCCCGACTCGCCCACCACGGCGAGGACTTCACCGGCCGCCAGGTCGAACGAGACGTGGTCGACGGCGTGGACGGTGCGGGAGTCCGAACGGAAGGACACCGAGAGGTCACGGACACTCAGCACGGGGTCGGGGCTCATCGGGTCGCTCCACGGGGGTCGAGTACGTCGCGCAGGCCGTCGCCGAGCAGGTTGAACGCCAGGGTCGCGGCGACGACGGCGAGTCCGGGGAAGACCGCCATCCAGGGCGCGGGGGCGAGGAAGGCCTGGGCGGAGGACAGCATCACGCCGAGGGACGGCTCGGGCGGCTGGACGCCGAGACCGAGGAAGCTCAGCAGAGCCTCGCCGATGATCGCGGCGGGGATGCCGACGGTGGCCTGGACGACGAGCGCCGAGGTCGCGTTGGGGAGGATGTGGCGGAACAGGACGGTGGTGTCCCCTCCCCCGTTGGCGACGGCCGCGGCGACGTAGTCGACGTGCTTGAGCCGCAGGGTCTCCGCGCGGGTGATGCGGATGACGGCCGGGATCTGCGAGATGCCGATCGCGATGGTCGCGTTGGTGAGGGACGGGCCGAGGACGGCGGCGAGACCGACGGCCAGGACCAGGAAGGGGAACGCGAGCATCGTGTCGGTGACGCGCGAGACGACGCTGTCGGCGAGCTTGCCGTAGTAGCCGGCGAGCAGTCCGAGGGGGACGCCGACGACGAACGCGAGGATCACCGCGAGGACACCGACCTGCATGGACGCGCGGGCGCCGAACACGACGCGGGAGAGCTGGTCGCGCCCGAGGTCGTCGGTGCCGAGCCAGTGCGACCAGTCCGGCGCGGCGAGCACGTTGCCGAAGTCGGGCTGCGCCGGGTCGTACGGGGCGATCAGGGGCGCGAACAGCGCGGCCAGGACGAAGACGCCGGCGATGACACCGCCGGTCATCGCGAGCCGGTTCTTGCGCAGGGCGCGCAGCTTGGCGCTGCCCGCAGCACGCGAACGGACAGCTGTCAGGGAAAGGGCCGTGGTCACTTGGCGCCTCCGAGCCGGATGCGCGGGTCGATGACCGAGTACGCGACGTCGACCAGCAGGTTGATGAGGATGTAGGCGGCGGAGGTGCACAGCACCACGCCCTGGAGGGTCGCGTAGTCGCGGGTGAAGACGGCGTCGATGGTGAGCTTGCCGAAGCCGGGCAGGACGAAGATCTGCTCGGTGACGACAGCGCCCGAGATGAGGTGGCCGAGCTGGAGTCCGAGCACGGTCACCACGGTGACCAGGGAGTTCCTCAGTGCGTGGCCGCCGATGACCTCGCGGCGCGTCAGGCCCTTGGCTCGGGCGGTGCGCACGTAGTCGGCGGAGAGGGAGTCGAGCATCGCTGCCCTGGTCTGCCGCATGACGACGGCGGCGAGCCCGGAGCCGAGGACGATCGCGGGCAGCACCATCCGGCGCAGGTTGTCGAGCGGGTCGGTGCCGAAGGGGACGAAACCGGAGGCGGCAAAGACCGGGACGGCGATGGCGAAGGCGAGGACCAGGACCATGCCGAGCCAGAAGGTGGGGACCGAGAGGCCGAGCAGGGCGAGGCCGTTGGCGATCCACTCGGCGGGCCTGCCGCGGCGGACGGCGGCGACGATGCCGGCGCCGATGCCCAGCACGACCGCCAGCAGGAGGGAGAGCGCGGCGAGTTCGAGGGTGACGGGCAGGGCCTGGCCGATGGCGTCGGAGACCGGCAGGCCGGTGCGCGACGAGGTGCCGAGGTCGCCGGTGAGGGCGTGCCCGATGAACCGGCCGTACTGGATGACGATGTTGTCGTCGAGGCCGTACTCGGCGCGGATCGCGGCGAGCGCGGCGGGGCTGCGCTCCTCGCCCGCGAGCGCGAGGGCCGGGTCGCCGGGCAGCGCGCGGATGCCTGCGAAGACGACGATCGAGACGAGGAAGAGGGTGATGACGGACTGGCGTACGCGGGTCAGCACGTATGCGGCCATGGGGTGCCCCGCGAAGAGGCCGGACCGCGCCTTCGGCAGGGCTATTTCACTGGTCGTCACTTGGTGTACCCCGCATCCTTCACGCGGACGAGGCCGTCGCCGTAGACGCGGACGCCCGCGACGTCCTTCCCTGCGACGACGTAGTTCTTCTGGCGGTAGAGGTAGACGAGCGCGTGGGCGTCGTTCGCGCGGCGGGTCAGCTCGCCGTATATCTTGGCGCGTTCGGCGGGGTCGGCCTCGGTGCGGCCGCGCTCGATGAGCGCGTCGGTCTCGTCGTCCGAGAAGCCGTAGGCGTTCATGGCACCCTTCGTCTGCAGGAAGCTGGCGATGTTGCCGTCGGGGTCGAGACGCCCGGACCAGCCGCTGGTGAAGGCGTCGTAGTGACCGGAGTCGGTCTCCTCGAGCATCGTCGCGTACTCGGTGGGGCGCAGGGAGACGGCGAAGCCGGCCTCCTTGGCCATGGCCTGGACGACCTGGCCGAGACGGCTGTTCTCGGGCGTGGTGGACGTCTTGAGTTCGATCTTGAGCGGGGTCTTCACGCCCGCCGCCTTGAGCAGCCGCTTCGCCTTGGCGACATCGCGCTTGGGGCAGGCGGAGGCCGCGACGCCGGGCGCGATGGCGGATTGGGGCGAGACGGGCCCGCAGGCGGGCTCGTACATGCCCTGGAAGACGACCTTGTTGATCAGGTCGCGGTCGATGGACAGCTCGAAGGCCTCCCGCACGCGCACGTCGCGGGCGAGGGGGGTGTCCAGCTTGCCGGGCTTCTCACCGAGGCCCTTGACGTTGCCGACGTTGAGCCCGATGCCCTGGTAGCCGAGCGAGGGCGAGTTGAACAGCTGGAGCTTGGGCTCGGTGAGCGCGCTCTTCACGTCGACCGGGGCCATCTGGTCGCCGACCTGGACGTCTCCGGAGCGCAGGTTGGCGAGGCGGACGCTGCCGTCGGGGATCGGCTTGTAGATCACCTTGTCGAGGTGTACGTCGCGCGCGTCGTAGTAGTTCGGGTCCTTGGCGAGCACGATGCGGTCGCCGCCGACGCGCTCGACGAACTTGAACGGGCCTACGCAGGAGGGGTGATTCGTGAAGTTCTTGCCGTACTTCTTGAGCGCGGCCGGGGACATCACCATGCCGGAGCGGTCGGCGAGCACGGCGGTCAGCGGGACGTAGGCCTGCTTGAGGGTGAGCTTCACGGAGTTCGGGCCGGTGGCCTCGGCCGCCTTGAGCGGGGCGAGTTCGGTGGCGCGAGCCGATCCCGGCAGGTCGCGGTGGCGCAGCAGTGAGGTGACGACGGAGGCCGCGTCGAGGGAGGTGCCGTCGCTGAACTTCAGGCCCTTGCGGACGGAGAAGGTGACGGTGCGGCCGTCGGGCGAGGTCTTCGGCAGCGCGGTGGCGAGCTGCGGGACGACCTTGCCCGCCTCGTCGACGTCGTAGAGCTTCTCGCACATCCCGGCGAAGACCGTGCGGCCTACGAGGGTCTGGGCGAGCGAGGGGTCGAGTTTGTCCGGGTCCGCGTTGAGGGCGACGGTGAGCGTGCCGCCGTCCCGTACGGGCCGGTCGTCGGTCATGCGCTCCCCGCCGACCTCGGTGGCCGAGGACTGGAGGGAGCCGCAGCCCGCCGTTGTGGACAACACCAGGGCAACTGCCGTGCAGGCAACCGCTGTTCGGCGCACGAGGAGATACCTCCGCCAGGGGACGAGTGTGCGGGACATCCTGTGGGTGATCCGTGTGTGATCAAGGAATACCGCAGAACGTATTTCGCATACAGTCCACAAGCAAGGGGGTTGTCCGCATGGCGGAACACATTTGATGAAGATTGAATAACCGGCCCCGACAAAGAAGGTCACAAGGCCCCAAGCGGCCGGAACGGGCACGTCCGACCGGAACGGGCACAGGATGTCGGGTCGGCGACCATGAGTCCTCCCTAGCGTGAGCGAGGTCAACAGGAAGGAGCCCGGGGTGCTTGACCGGCTCAACGAGGCCATGGACCACATCGAGCGCCACCTCGACCGGCGGATCGACATCGCCGATCTGGCCCGGATCGCGGCGACGTCGGAGTACCACTTCCGGCGGATGTTCTCCGCGCTCGCGGGGCTGCCGCTCTCCGAGTACATCCGGCGCAGGCGGCTGACCGTCGCGGGCGCGGAGGTGCTCTCCGGGGAGCCGACGCTCCTCGAGATCGCCGTGCGCTACGGCTACGGCTCGGGCGAGGCGTTCGCGCGGGCCTTCCGGGGGCTGCACGGCGTGGGCCCCGGCGAGGCCAGGCGGACCGGTGCGGCCCTGCGGTCCCAGCCCCGGATGTCCTTCCGTCTCATCGTCGAAGGGAGCAGCACCATGCGATACCGGGTGATGGAGAAGCCCGAGTTCCACGTGGTCGGCAGGAAGGCGCGGGTCCCCCTCGTCCATGAGGGCGTGAATCCGGCGATCGCCGACTTCATCAGGGGCATCGACAAGGAGACGGTGCGCCGGATCGAGTCACTGTCGGACCAGGAGCCCGAGGGGATCGTCTCGGTGAGCGACGACCTCGACCCGAGCCGCGCGGAGGGGACGGAACTCGACTACTACCACGCGGTGGTGGCCTCCGCCGCCGGCCCCGACGACCTGGACACCCTCGCCGTCCCGGCGGGCGCGTGGGCCGTCTTCGACAGCTCGGGGCCGTTCCCGCAAACGCTCCAGTACCTGTGGCGGGACGTGTTCACGCATTGGTTCCCGTCCAACCCGTACCGGAGCAGGCGGGGCCCCGAGATCCTCAGCACACGCCTGTCACCCGACGCGGCACAGGCGGACGCCCAGCTGTGGATCCCGGTCGAGCGGGAGTAACACGCCTCGTAGCGACGCGCGTCACTGTGTACGTGCCGTGACCAGGCCCGACTCGTAGGCGAACACGACGAGTTGGGCCCGGTCGCGGGCGCCGAGCTTCGTCATCGCGCGGCTGACATGGGTCTTGGCGGTGAACGGGCTGACGACCATGTGCGCGGCGATCTCCTCGTTCGTCAGGCCGCGCGCCGCGAGCGCGGTCACCTCGCGTTCGCGGCGGGTGAGGCACTCCAGGCCCGGCGGCGTGGAGCGGTCGGGTGGCCGGGACACGAACTCGCCGATGAGGCGGCGCGTCACGGCCGGTGACAGCAGGGCGTCCCCGCGGGCCACGACCTCGATCCCGGCCAGCAGGTCCTCGGGCTCGGTGTCCTTGAGCAGAAAGCCGGACGCCCCGGCGCGCAGCGCGTCGAAGACGTACTCGTCCAGGCCGTAGTTGGTGAGGATCACGACACGTACGCCGCTCAGGCGCGGGTCGGCGGCGATCCGTCGGGTCGCCTCGATGCCGCTCATCACGGGCATCTGGACGTCCACGAGGGCTATGTCGGGCACCTGCTCACGAACGAGGGCGACCCCCTGCTCCCCGTCGGCCGCCTCACCGACCACCTCGACGCCGTCCTCGGCCTCCAGGAGAGCGCGGAACCCGGCCCGCATGAGGGCCTGGTCGTCGACGAGCGCGACCCGGATCCGGGAACTGCCTCCGCCGCTCACCCGGTCACCCCCTCCGCCATATCCCGTCGCTCTTCCGGAAGTGGGCCGTCCACCGGAAGCCGGGCCCGCACCGCGAACCCGCCCTCGGGGCGCGGCGCGGCGTCGAGGCTTCCCCCGAGCGCGGCGACGCGTTCGGCCATGCCTTTCAGTCCGTTGCCCGAGACCGGCGGGTGCGCGGGATCGGCGGCGCCACCGTCCTCGACACAGATCGTCAACTCGCCCTCCCCATAGGCAAGTTGCACGGTCACCTCGGTCGGTCCCGCGTGCCGGGCGACGTTCGTCAGAGACTCCTGGACGATGCGGTACGCGGCACGGTCCAGGGCCGTCGGAAGCAGCCGCTCGCGGCCCGTGACCACAAGCTCCACGTCGAGGCCGGCCGAACGGGCGCGCTCCACAAGGAGCGCCGGGCTTCCCGTGGGCTCGTCGGCCCGCAGCACGTCCAGGGTGGAGTGCAGCTCGCGCATCGCCTCGCCACTGGCCTCCTGGATCGCGAGCAGCGCGGGCGGTACCTCCTCGCCGCGCTTGCGCGCCAGATGCACGGCGACGCCCGCCTGGAGCTTGACGATCGAGATGCTGTGCGTGAGCGAGTCGTGCAGCTCGCGGGCGATGCGCAGGCGCTCCTCACCGGCCCGCCGCAGCGCGGCCTCCTCGCGGGTGCGCTCCGCCTCCAGGGCGCGCTGCTCGGTCTGGCGCAGATACGCCTGCCAGTTCTTGTCGGCGAGCCCCGTGACGACGGCGCACAGGAACCAGCCGGCGAGGAGCAGACAGCTCTCCAGGGGCCGTCCCGCCACACCGCACACGACCAGGAACGCGGCGCCCGCCACGGCCGCGAGCAGGCGGTGCCCCGCACGGGACGCCGTGTGCACGGCCGCCAGGACGGGCAGCGCGGCGAGGGCGCCCGGCTCCGCGTGGAGCACGTAGCCCGCCGTGCACGCGGCGGTGAGCGCGAGGACCGCGCGCGGCGCCCGCCGGTAGGCGACGAGCGTGAGCGAGCCCGCGGCGATCAGGACGGCGTCGAGCGCCGTCACTCCCCCGTCGGCCACCGCAGCGGCCACGACGAGCGCCCCGATGACAACGGCCAGCGTGACGTCGCCGATCAGGTCCTTGCGATGCGCGCCGACCGGAGCCACGCGGCGCCTGCGGTCCCCCTCCATGCCAGCACCATAGACCGGGCCGCCGACAAGGGCGTCACCCCTGGGGACCGCCCCTGGACTACTCCCTGTGCAGTAGTGCGCGGCGGCTCCGGCCTCGGGGGCGCAGCCCCGACTCACCTCCGGCGTACGACGCGTGAGGGTGCCCTGTCCAGCCACTGTGGGGCGTGCCGGAACCAGCCCGCAGCCACCAGGAGGACCCGATGTCACGGACGTTCCGCTACACCAGCCCGCCGCCCCCGCAGTCGGCCACCGGACGCGTGGCCGAGGTCTACCGGCAGCTCGGCGAGGACTTCGGCATCGAGCGCGCCGCCACCTTCGTGGTCCTGGCGTCGGCGCCCGAACTCCTCGCCCCGGCCTGGGCGTTGATGCGGGAGTCGCTGATCGCGGGTGCGGGGACCCGTACCGACCGGGAGCTGGTCGCGGCCGGGGTGTCGCTCGCGAACCGGTGCCCGTTCTGCGTGGACGCGCACACCATGCTGCTGCACGCCACCGGCGACCACGCGCTCGCCGAGTCCCTGGCGCGCGGCGAGACCCCGTCCGAGGAGCGGCACGCGCGCGTGCTCGACTGGGGCCGCGCCACCCGCACCCCCGGCTCCCCGGACCTCACCCCGCTCCCCTTCCCCGGCACCGAGGTCCCCGCGCAGCTCGGGACCGCGTTCGCCTTCCACTTCATCAACCGCGTCGTGTCCGCCCTGCTCACCGAGAACCTGCTGCCCGGCAACGCCCAGCGCCTGCGGCCCGTGCGCAGCCTCGGGGGCCGGAGCCTGGCGCGGACGGTGCGCCGGGACCACGCGCCGGGCGCGAGCCTCGCCCTGCTCGACGATCCGGGCCCGGGCCCCGCCTGGGCGGCCGGCACGACCGTGGGCCCGGCATACGCCGCGCTGTGCGACGCCGCCTCCACGGGCGCGGGACTGCTCGACGACGTCGACCTGGCCCTGGTCGAGGAGGCCCTCGCCGCTTGGGACGGCTCGCATCCGCCGCTCGCCTGGGACGAGCTGCCCGACCGCGACCGGCGGCCCGGGGCGCGCCTCGCGGTGCTGGCCGCCGTAGCCCCGTACCGGATCACGGACGAAGACGTGGCGGCCTGGCTGAAGCCGCCCTTCACCGATCACTGCCTGGTCCATCTGATCGCGTACGGCGCCTTCGCCGCGATCGACCGCATCGAGTCCGCCCTGCCCCTGCCCGCCCTCATGGAGAGGCCCTGACCGCGTACACGGAAGACCCCTTTGGGGTGAAGGCGCGGCGGTGCGGGCCCACTGAACTGCGCGTGAGACGCATGAGGGGCAAGGGGGCGGTGTTGTCACGGGGCAACTCGTGTGACACTGGCGTCCCCTCCCCCTCGCACAAGGGGCGTACGCCGTGCGTTCTCTCCCTCTCCCCCTCGCGCTGACCCTGCGGGTCATGCCGGTCGTGGTGCTCGCCTGCGCCGGCTGGGCCTGGACCTCGGGCCCGATGGCGAACTCGTCCGAGCAGCCCGCCGCTGCCCCGCAGCCCTCGCCGAAGCCTGCCGCGCAGTCGGCCGGGTCCGCGACGAGCCGCGCCTACGACAAGCCGCCCGAGCCGTGCTCCGCCGTCACGGCGAACACGGTCGCGGACCTGGTGCCGAAGGCCGACCCGGCGGGCAAGGAACTGGCCGCCGCCGACCGTTCGTTGCGCCGCGGCTGCTCGTGGAGCGCGCTGAAGGACTACGACTACCGCTGGCTCGACGTCTCCTTCGAGATCAAGGAGTCGGCCGCCGCGGCGAAGACCTCCTTCGCCGGGCGCGGCAAGGGCGAAGCGGCGCCCGGCCTCGGCGACGAGGCCAGGATCGCCGTCGCCCTCACCACGCACGACAAGCAGAACACCCGGGAGGCCGTGGTGACGGTCAGGGCCGACAACGCCCTGGTGACCGTCACCTACAACGGCAGCGACTTCGAGTCCCACGGCGCGCCCGCGACGGACGGCATCTACAAGGGCGCCCTGAAGGCGGCCGGGGACGCGGTGGCGGCGCTGACCCGCAAGGAATCCAGCTGAGATCGGCGGGGACGGGCTAGATCCGGGCCCCGCGCGCCTTGGTCAGAGCCACGTAAAGGATCAGCGAGGACCCGAGCCCGACCGCCCAGCCGTAGTCCGCGAGCGGCTTGAGGAACGGGATCAGGCCGTCCACCGGGAACGGGCCCTGCTTGGCGCCCTTCGCGTCGACCGTCGAGTACGAGCCGCCGACCGCGAGGACTCCGCCCACGGCGAAGGCGATCACCGCGTTCCAGTTCCAGCCGCCCGAGTACCAGTACCGGCCGTTCGGCAGATACAGGTCGGCGAGATGGAGCACCGTGCGGCGGATGATCCAGTAGTCGGCGATGAGGATGCCGGCGACGGTGCCGAGCAGTCCGCCGACGACGCCGAGCCAGGTGAAGATGTACAGCTCGGGCGTGGACGTCAGCTTCCACGGCATGACGAGGACGCCGATGACACCGGTGATCAGCGCGCCGGTGCGGAAGTTGATGAGTTTGGGCGCGAGGTTCGCCAGGTCGTACGCGGGTGACACGACGTTCGCCGCGATGTTCACGGAGATGGTGGCGACGAAGACCGTGATGAGCGCGAACAGCAGGCCGAAGACGTTGTCGGTCTTGCCGGCGAGCGCGACCGGGTCCCAGATCGCGGCGCCGTAGACCTTCTCGGACCCGGATGTCACCAGGACGGACATCAGGGCGAACAGCGTCATGGTCGTCGGCAGTCCGAGGGTTTGCCCCCAGACCTGGGCGCGCTGTCCTTTGCCGAAGCGCGTGAAGTCCGGGATGTTGAGGCTGAGTGTGCTCCAGAAGCCGATCATGCCCATGAGGCCGGGGAAGAAGATCTTCCAGAAATCGGCGCCCCAGCCGACCCGGGACGGCTCGTCGAGGAGCGTGCCGAAGCCGCCCGCCTTGTTCGCGATCCACACGAGCAGGACGACCGCGCCGACGAGGACGAACGGCGCCGCCCAGTTCTCGAAGCGGCGCAGGGTGTCCATGCCCCGGTAGATGATGGCGAGTTCGAGGATCCAGAAGAGCACGAAGCACAGCCACAGGGTCCACGGGTAGCCGCCGACCTTCGACACGTCGGCCCAGCCGCCGAAGACCTTCCCCAGCAGGACGAACACGCCCTGCCCGCCGATCCAGGTCTGGATGCCGAACCAGCAGCAGGCCACCGCCGCCCGGATCAGCGCGGGCAGATTGGCGCCCCGCAGGCCGAACGAGGCGCGGGCGAGGACGGGGAAGGGTATGCCGTACTTGGGTCCCGCGTGCCCGGTGAGCAGCATCGGCAGGAGCACGATGACGTTGGCGAGGGCGATGGTGAGGACGGCCTGCTTCCAGTCCATGCCCAGTGCGACGAGGCCCGAGGCGAGGGTCCAGGACGGGATGCAGTGGGCCATGCCGATCCACAGGGCCACGAAGTTGTAGGTGGTCCAGCGGCGTTCGGCGAGGGGGACGGGGCGCAGGTCGTCGTTGGCGTAGCGGCTGTCGGAGGGGTAGGCGTCGGCGCTGAGGTCGATGCCGCCGCCCGCGGGCAGCGTGGGTGGCGCGGTGTCGGTCATGAGCAGGCCATTCGTTCGGGAGCCGGGGGCTCGGACAGCGGGGAGGTGCGAACGGGCCGTGCGGGTGCGGGCGGTGGGGACCCTGGCGGGGAGGGACAAAGGTGACGGGGTGTACCGAGATGGGGCTCAGGTGTTCCCCACGGCAACGCCTCAGGCGTTCACCGCCGCAATGATGTGCTCCCCGTACGCGTCGATCACCTCCTCCTTCGCGTCGTGCATCGCGTAGAGCGCGAACTGGTCGACGCCGAGGTCCCGCAGGGCGCGCAGCTTCTCGACGTGGTCCTGTGCGGTGCCGATGACGCAGAACCGGTCGACGATCTCGTCCGGCACGAACGCCGTGTCGGGGTTCCCGGTCCTGCCGTGGTGGGCGTAGTCGTAGCCCTGGCGGGCCTTGATGTAGTCGGTGAGTTCGTCGGGGACCATCGACGAGTGCTCGCCGTACTTGGTGACGAGGTCGGCGACGTGGTTGCCGACCATGCCGCCGAACCAGCGGCACTCCTCACGCGCGTGGGCGAGGGCCTCGGGCGAGTCGTCGGCGGTGACGTACGCGGGCGCCGCCACACAGATCTTCACCTCGGACGGGTCGCGGCCCGCGCCGGCTGCCGCGTCCCGCACGGCCTTGATCATGTACTGGGTCAGATACGGGTCGGCGAGCTGGAGGATGAACCCGTCGGCCTCCTCGCCGGCCATCTTCAGGGCCTTGGGCCCGTACGCGGCCATCCAGACGGGCAGTTGGGCACCGTCACGCACCCACGGGAAGCGGATCACCGTGCCGCCGAGGTCGGCCTCGTCGCCGCGGCCGAGCGCCCTGATGACCTTCATGGCCTCGCTGATCCGGGCGAGCGTGTTGGGCTTGCGTCCGGCGACCCGCATCGCGGAGTCGCCGCGGCCGATGCCGCAGATGGTGCGGTTGCCGTACATGTCGTTGAGGGTGGCGAAGGTGGAGGCGGTGACCTCCCAGGTGCGGGTGCCCGGGTTGGTGACCATGGGGCCGACGGTCAGGTGCGACGTCTCGGCCAGGATCCGGCTGTAGATGACGAAGGGTTCCTGCCACAGCACGGCCGAGTCGAAGGTCCACCCGTGGGTGAAGCCCTCGCGCTCGGCGCGCTGCATGAGGGAGACGACGTCGGAGGCCGGGGGGTCGGTCTGGAGGACGAGTCCGAAGTCCATGTGATCCGCCAATTTTTCTAGTTCAGGTACTGGCAGGTGGAGCGCGGGGTGTACACGCCGTGCCCGGCGCGCCTCGTGAACTCCCGCTCGGAGATGGCGAGTTCACCCCCGGAGCACGGTCTCGGCGGCGTTGGCGCGCACGCGGAGTGCCTCGGTGCTCGCCAAGTGCGCATATCGCGTGCCCCCAAGCCCTGATCCGCTCCGGTGGGTCTGTCCGTTCCCGGACCGTGCCGAACCTTGTGGAGCGACGCCTTGCGACGCCTCCGAGGCGATCCGAGGGGGCCCAATCCTGGACGTTCTCCTCGGGCTTGGCAAGAGCGACTCTACGCGCGCCCACCACTGTTTCAGGGAGAAGCCGAGGGCCCTGACGACCGGTGTCGCGGAAACGCACCTCGAAGGGGCAGACCTCGCCTGCGGGCCCTTCCGGCTCAAGTCAGCTTCGAGTCCCGGACCCTACGGTGACTCACATGCGGATCTTTGTTACCGGCGGTGCGGGATTCATCGGGTCACAGTACGTAAGGGCACTGCTGTCCGGCGAGCTTCCAGGCGCTCACCTCAATGACGCCCGGGTGACCGTCATCGACACGCTCGGCCACGGCAGCGACCTGCGGAACCTCGCGCCGGTAGCGGAGAATCCTCGTTTCCGGTTCGTCCGCGGCGACATCTGCGACGCGGAACTGGTCGACGAGGTCGTGCGCGGGCACGACGCCATCGTTCACTTCGCCGCCGAGTCGCATGTCGACCGGTCCATCGAAGACGCCCGTGCGTTCGTGACGACGAACGTGCTCGGTACGCAGGTCCTGCTGGACGCGGCCCGGCGGCACGGGGTCGGGCGTTTCATGCATGTGTCGACGGACGAGGTCTACGGTTCCATTTCCTCCGGGTCATGGACCGAGTCGCAGCCGCTGGCGCCGAATTCACCCTACGCGGCGTCCAAGGCAAGCTCCGATCTGCTGGTGCTGTCCGCGCACCGGACCCACGGCCTTGACGTCGTGATCACCCGCTGCTCGAACAATTACGGCCCCTACCAGAACCCGGAAAAGGTCATTCCGCGGTTCGTGACGAACCTTCTGCAGGGACGGCGGGTTCCGCTGTACGGGGAGGGCGACAACGTCCGAGAATGGCTGCATGTCGCGGACCATTGCCTGGCCATTCAACTGGTTCTGCGCGGTGGCAGGCCCGGCCATGTCTACAACGTCGGCGGCGGCACGGAGTTGACCAACAAGGAACTGACCGCGCGCCTGCTGGAAAGCTGCGGAACGGGATGGGACATGGTCGAACGGGTCGCCGACCGTCTCGGCCACGACCAGCGGTACTCGCTGGACATGACCAAGATCCGAAATGAGTTGGGTTTCACCCCGCGGCAATCATTCGACACGGGCCTCAAGGCCACCGTCGAGTGGTACAGGGAAAACACTTCCTGGTGGAACCAGTAGAAAGCCCGCCGACGTTCGAGCGCCGTTCAGGCGATTTTCGAGTGCTGCGACGTAGTCACTGAATCGCTCGGACCTCGGTCATATCGAAATGAACCAAAGGGGATAACCAATGACTGCCCAGACTCTCCCGGCCACCGGCAAGGAAGTACGGCTGGCGCGCTATGTCGTGAACCAGCCCGCGAAGGACGACTTCGAGGTCGTGGAGGTGGATGTCGCCCAGCCCACCTCCGGCAACGTGCTCGTGCGCAACCTGTACCTCCAGGTGACCGCCGTCATGCGAGACCTGATGACCGAGGACCCCGGGCTGCCCATGATGCCGGCCTACAAGGTCGGCGAGCGCCCGTGGGGCGGCGCGGTCGGTGTCGTCGTGGCCTCGGAAAGCCCCGACCTCGCCGTGGGCGACACCGTCCAGCACATGGACGGCTGGACCGAGTACTCCACCGGCCCCGCCGCTCAGTACTTCAAGGTCGACCCCTCGTGGTACCCCGGCCCGGAGTACTTCCTGAACCAGGGCATCACGGCCTACCACGGCATGGCCGACGTCGCCGAAGTCGGCGAGGACGACGTCGTGTTCGTGTCGAACGCGGCCGGCGGTGTCGGCTCGCTCGCCGGCCAGATCGCCAAGGCCCGCGGCGCCAAGCGCGTCATCGGCTCGGCCGGCAGCGCCGAGAAGGTGGAGTACCTCACCAAGGAACTGGGCTACGACGCCGCGTTCAACTACAAGGACGGACCCGTCGTCGACCAGCTCCGGGAACTCGCCCCCGACGGGATCAACGTGTTCTTCGACCTGGTCGGCGGGGAGCAGTTCGAGGCCGCCGTGCAGGCGTCGGCGCAGGGAGCCCGGCTCGTGCTGGGCGGGGCCGTGTCCGCGCAGACCGGCAACGCCGAGGGCGCCTTCCCCAAGCTGGACATCATGGCCGGGATCATCCGGCAGATCGTCATCAAGCCGTTCTCGACGTACCACACGCCGGAGCAGATCCAGGCGTGGAACCAGCACTTCGCCCAGTGGCTGCAGGAAGGAAAGATCGTCCTGCCCTACACCGTGGTGGAAGGCGGCGTCGACGCCGCGCCCGAGGCGCTCACCGCACTGCTCGGCGGCGCCTACAAGGGCAACGTGCTCGTCAAGATCTCGTGATGGCTGATGCAGGACGGGTGCGGCCCGCGCGCCGGGACCCGAGTGCGGCGCAGTCATTCGTCCGAACGAGGAGTCCCCTCCGATGATCGATCAGGTTGCACTGGACGCCCCGGCCCAGCCGCGCCGGGCCGGATTCGTCCTCGCGGTGTGCTGCCTCGCGCAGCTGACCGTGATCCTCGACGCGTCGATCGTGAACGTCGCCATCCCGTCCATCCAGAACGCGCTGCACTTCACACCGGGCAGCCTGACGTGGGTGTACGACGGGTACCTGATTCCGTTCGCCGGCTTCCTGCTGCTGGCCGGGCGGATGGTGGACCTGTTCGGCGGGCGACGTCTGCTGCTCATCGGCCTCGCCGTGTTCACGGCGTTCAGCCTCGTCGGCGGCATCGCGGCGAACTCGGCGACGCTGGTACTCGGTCGCGCCGGGCAGGGCTTCGGCGGCGCGATCATGGCATCCGCCTCGCTGGCCGTGCTGAGTTCCACGTTCACCGAGCCGATGGAGCGGGCCAAGGCGCTCGCCCTGTGGGGCGCGGCGTCGGGCAGCGGCGGGGCGATCGGCGTACTCAGCGGCGGAGCCATCGTCGAGTGGATGTCGTGGCGCTGGGTCTTCCTCATCAACGTGCCGCTGTGCCTGTTGATCGTGGGAATGGCGGTCTCGTCGATCGCCCCCACCCCCCGTGGTGACACCCGCAAGGGGGCGAAGCTCGATGTGCTGGGCTCCGTGTCGGTCACTCTGGGGATCGCCGCGCTCGTCTACGGGCTCGCCGAAGGACAGCGTTACGGGTGGGGGTCGACGCGCATCGTCGGGTCACTGACGATCGGCGTGGTACTGCTCGCGGTGTTCGTGCTCGACCAGGCCAAGCTGGCCAAGCAGCCGTTGATGGAGCTGAGCCTGTTCCGTAACCGCTCGGTGTGGGCGGCCAACGTCACGATGCTGGCGTTCGGGGCGGCGCTGCCCACGACGTTCTACTTCCTGACGTTGCTGTACCAGTCGGTGCTCCATTACAGCGCCATGCGTACGGGGCTGGTGTTCCTGCCCCTGACGGTCTTCGCGTTCATCGGTGCCGCCGCCTCCTCGGTGGTCGGACCGCGGACCGGTCCCCGGCCGATGATGCTGGTCGGTCTCCTGCCGATGATCGGCGGACTGCTGTGGCAGTCGACGGCGAACGAGCACGCCTCCTACGTCGCCGACCTCATGGGCCCGAGCCTGCTGTTCGGCCTGGGCCTCGGCATCGTGGTGACCTCGGTGGCGGGCGCGGCGACCGCGGGTGTGCCGGAGGACAAGCAGGGCCTGGCGTCCGGGGTACTGAACACCTCGCAGTCGCTGGGAGGCGCGGCCGGCCTCGCGGTCATGGTCGCGCTGGCTCAGGTCCGTACGGCCGACATCGCTGGTGACGGTCCTCCCGACGCCCACGCGTTCGCGTCCGGCTACGGGGTCGCGTTCCTGGCGACCGCTGTGCTGCTCGCCCTCAGCCTCGCGGCCGCGGCCGCGGTGCCGCGCGGGCCGCCGCCGTGCGGCGCACCTATGACGGCTGCTCACGATGCCCGGCTGCTGGGCCCACCCGGCCTCGATCGTCCCTATAGCCGCCGTCATTAGCTTCCGAGACATGCGAGGAATAATTCTGGCCGGCGGAACCGGCTCCCGCCTGTGGCCGATCACTCAAGCCATGTCGAAGCAACTCATGCCGGTGTTCGACAAGCCGATGATCTACTACCCGCTGTCCACTCTGGTGCTGGCGGGCGTGCGGGACATCCTCGTCATCACCACGCCACCCGATCGGGACTCCTTCGAGCGGCTGCTGGGTGACGGCTCCCACCTGGGCCTGCAGATCCAGTACGCGACGCAGCCCAGGCCCGGGGGCATCGCCCAGGCGTTCCTGATCGGCGCGGACTTCATCGGGGACGAGCCGGTGGCGCTCATCCTCGGCGACAACATCTTCCACGGAGCCGGCCTCGGGGATCAGCTGAAGGCGCACGCCGACCCGGAAGGTGGTCACATCTTCGCCTACCCGGTGGCGAACCCGAGCGACTTCGGCGTCCTGGACTTCGACCTCGAAGGGCGCGTCGTCTCCATCGAGGAGAAGCCGGCGCACCCGAAATCGCGATACGTGGTGCCCGGCCTGTACTTCTACGACAACCACGTGGTCGACATCGCCAGGTCCGTGCGTCCCAGCGCGCGCGGCGAGCTGGAGGTCACCGAGGTGAACAAGACGTATCTGCGCCGCGGTGAGCTCAGCGTCACCGTGCTCGACCGCGGGACGGCGTGGCTCGACACCGGGACCTTCGCCTCGCTGGTACAGGCGTCGGAGTTCGTCCGGGTGATCGAGGAGCGACAGGGACAGAAGATCGGCTGCGTCGAGGAGGCGGCCTGGCGCAACGGGCTCATCGACAGCGACCGGCTCCGGGAGCTCGCGCAGCCGCTCCTGTCCAGCGGCTACGGGGAGTACCTCATGGGGCTGCCCGACGCCGCCACCCAGGACATCCAGCGGCTGGTCCCGGCCGGCGCCGGCGCCACCGTGTGACGAGGAGGCCTGATGAACTTCGAAGAACTCGGCATCGAGGGCGTCCACCTCGTCGAGCCACAGGTGTTCGGCGACTCGCGCGGTGCGTTCCTGGAACTGTTCGTCGGCCACCGGCTGTCCGCGGCGACCGGCCGTCCGATGGACGTGGCGCAGGTCAACTGCTCGGTCTCGCGACGCGGGACGATCCGCGGCATCCACCTCACGGCCGCCCCACCGGGTGAGGCGAAGTACGTGACGTGCGTGAGCGGTTCGATCGTCGACGTCGTCGTCGACGTCCGTCTCGGCTCGCCTACGTACGGCGCGTCCATCGCGATCCCGCTCGACGACGAGCGGCGCCGCGCCGTGTACATCCCCGAGGGGCTCGGCCACGGGTTCGCGGCGGTCAGCGACACCGCCGTGGTCACGTACCTGTGCGACAACGTCTACACCCCCGGAAAGGCGATCTCGATCAACCCGCTGGACCCGCAGCTCGCCCTGCCGTGGCCCGACCTGGGCGACCTCGTCCTGTCGGACAAGGACAGGACCGCGCCGACGCTGGCGGAGACGGAGGCCCTGGGCGTGCTCCCGAAGTACGCGGACGTTCACGTCAAGACACCGATCCGGCCGCTGGGATGACGCGGCCGGCGTCCCCGAGCGAGTCGACGACACCAGGAACAGGACTACTCATGAAGAAGCACATCGCCTTCCTGAACATCCCCGCGGCGGGTCACATCACACCGACCCTTGCCGTGGTCGAGGAGCTGGTCAGGCGCGGTCACAAGGTCAGCTACCTGGCCGCCGACGGCTTCGCCGAGAAGATCGCCTCGACGGGTGCCGACGTCATTCCCTACACCACGACGCTCGACCCGCGCACGATCGCCCCGACCGGCGCGGAGGACTGGCTGGCCCGTGTCCTGTTGGGCGCGGTCCGGGAGGCGGCCGCCACGGCGCCGACGCTGGAGGCCCACTTCGGTGACGACCTGCCGGACTGCCTCGTCTACGACATCTCGATGCAGTTCCTCGGCCGTGTGATGTCGCGCAAGCTCGGCGTGCCGGGGATCCAGCTCTATCCGGTCCTCGCTTCCCACCAGTACTTCTCCGAGGCGGAGGGCGCCGCCGAGGGGATGTTCGGCCAACTGACGCGCGAACTGCGGGCGTTCGCCGATGCGCACGGGCTGCAGGACGTCACGCTGGACGAGCTGATGTCGGACGCGCCCCGCAACATCTCCTTCATGCCGCGCGAGTTCCAGTCCGACGCGGACTCCTTCCCCGAGGACCAGTACACGTTCGTCGGGATCCCGCTGCGGGAGAGCGACCTGCAGGGCACGTGGCGGCCGTCCAGCGACAAGCCCGTGGTGCTGATCTCCCTGGGCACGACGTTCAACACCCAGCCCGAGTTCTTCGCGATGTGCGCGAAGGCCTTCGAGGGGCTGCCGTGGCACGTGGTGATCGCGGCGGGCCCCGGCGTGGACCTGGAGGCGGTGGGCGAACTGCCCCCCAACGCCGAGATCCACACGTGGCTGACGCTGCAGGCGGTCCTCGAGCACGCCGGCGCGTTCGTGTGCCACGGCGGCGCCGGCAACACCATGAACGCCCTGTACGCGGGGGTGCCCCTCGTCTCCGTACCGCACAACGGCGACTCGGAGATGATCGCCGCGCGGACGGGCGAGCTGCGCCTCGGCCGTGTCCTGCCCCCCGAGGAGGTGACCGCCGAGACCCTCCGGGAGGCCGTCCTGGAGGTCGCCGTCGACGAGACCGTGCAGGCGAACCTGCGCGACATGCGCAAGTACATGAAAGAGGCGGGCGGCGCACCGCGCGCGGCCGACACGATCCTCGGCCACCTCCGCACCGCGTCGAAGTAACCACCCAAGTAGCCACCGACGTAGCCACCGACGTAGCCACCGACGTAGCCACCGCATCAACCACTGAAGTCGACTGGAGAAACTGATGAATTCGCACGATTTCAGCACCAAGCTCGTCCCGAGCGACGTGTACCTGGAGATCCAGCAGTTCTACGCGCTGCAGCTCAAGATTCTCGACCGTGGTGACGGCGAGGAGTGGGCGCAGACCTTCACGCCGGACGGTGTGTTCCAGGCCGCCGACATGCCCGACCCCCTGGTCGGCCGCGAGATACTCGTGAAGGCGATCGAGATGCAGACGGCCAAGCACGAGGGGCTCGTCCTGCGCCACTGGGTCGGGCAGCTGACCGTCGAGCAGATCGACGACGACACCGTCCGCGCGCAGAGCTACGTCATGGTCTACGTGACCCCCGACCGCACGCTCCTGAGCGGGGAGGTGCACTTCCGCCACCACACCCTCTGCGACGACGAGCTCGTCCGTTCGAACGGGTCGTGGCTCGTGCGGAACCGCTTCGTCGAGACCGACGGCGAGTACAAGTGAGCACCGCGCGAGCCGAAAGGTCGTCAGACATGAAGAAGATCCTCGCCACCGTGGTGTCGGCCGGTGTCCTGTCCGCCCTGGCGGCAGGCACCGCGCACCCGGCGCCCTACGCGGGCACCGACTCCACCGATTCCTCCCGCCGGCTCGTGGGCAAGTGGGCCGGTACGGTCACCCATGGGGGCGCCACCGGTGACATCGAGCTCATATTCACAACGAGCGGCAAGGCGTGCCTCATCACGTCCGCCGGCGTCAGCACGGGCAGCTGGAAGTCCACCGGCGGTGCCGGCGACTTCAACTACAAGATCGCCGAAGCGATGACCGACGGGTCCGGCACACAGCAAGGCTGGATCTACATCGACCAGAACACCGAAGCGGTGAGCAGCACCTTCACCAGCACCGGCGTCTCACACGTCTACGACATGGCCGGGAACCCCCAGTTCACCCAGGTCGCCGACGTCGCTGTCCACCGCGTCGCCGGCGCCCCCAGCTGCTGAGGACACGACACATGATCCCTCTCTTCAAGGTGGCGATGTCCGAGAAGGCGTCGGCGCTGGTCGGTGAGGTTCTGGACAGCGGCTACATCGGTCAGGGCGCGAAGGTCGACGCGTTCGAACGCGCCCTGGCCGAGCGGCTGGACAACCCCCGGATCCTGACCGTCAACAGCGCCACGTCCGGGCTGCACCTGGCCCTGCACCTGGTCGCGACGGAGTCGGGGCGGGACGGCGAGGTCCTGGCGACCGCGCTGACCTGCACGGCGACGAACTGGCCGATCCTGGCGAACGGGATGCGGATCCGCTGGGTGGACACCGACCCGGCGACCCTGAACCTGGACCTCGACGACCTGGCCCGGAAGATCACGCCCGCGACCCGGGCGATCGTCCTCGTGCACTGGGGCGGCTACCCCGTCGACCTCGACCGCCTGAACCGCGTTCTCGACCAGGCCGAACGCGTCCATGGGGTCCGGCCCCGGGTCATCGAGGACTGCGCCGACGCGTGGGGCGCCACGTACCAGGGCGTCCCGCTCGGCGGGCACGGCAACATCAGCGTCTACAGTTTCCAGGCGATCAAGCACCTCACGACCGGTGACGGCGGCCTGATCGTGCTGCCCGACGACGAACTGCTGCACCGCGCCAGGATGCTGCGCTGGTACGGCATCGACCGCGACGGCGGCGGGGCCCGGTTCAAGAACGACATCCCCGAGTACGGCTTCAAGTTCAATATGAACGACATCAACGCGGCCATCGGTCTTGCGAACCTCGAGACCGTCGACGGTCTCGTCGCCCGGCACCGCGAGAACGCCGCGTTCTATGACGGCGAGCTGGCCGGGGTGGGCGGTCTCGAGCTGACGGAGCGGGCCTCCGACCGGAATCCGTCGTTCTGGTACTACTCCCTCAAGGTGGACGACCGCGACGCGTTCGTCCTGCGCATGAAGGAGGCCGGAATCGCCACGAGCGAGGTCCACGAGCGCAACGACGTCTACGGCGCCACCCAGGACTGCAAAGCGGTCCTGCCCGGGCTCGACGCCGTCGCCGGGCGTCACATCGCCATACCGGTCGGCTGGTGGGTGTCGGACGACGACCGGACCCACATCGCGCGGACCATCAAGGGTGGCTGGTGACCGTCGCCGGACAGGGCGGGATCGAGGAGGCGGGGGCGCCGGCCGGCGCCCCCGCCTCCTCGTCTCACCCCGGCCCGGACGCGGGTGCCGGCACAGCGGCGGCTCGACCGCGGTTGTAGCAGCCGTCCCTAGCCTCAGGTCACCCGACTGTCTCGGGCTGACAAGGAGGCCTCAAGCATGGGCACAGAGATCACACCGTTCCGGGTGCACTTCCCCGACGACTCGGTGCAGGAGTTGCGTCGACGCCTGACCGCCGCGCGCTGGCCGGACGCCGAGACGGTCGACGGCTGGGAGCAGGGTCCGAAGCTGTCGTACATGAAGGATCTGTGCGCCTCGTGGGCGCGGGACCACGACTGGCGCGCCACCGAGAAGCGCCTCAACGCCGTCCCCCAGTTCCGCACCGAAATCGACGGCCTGGACGTGCACTTCCTGCACGCGCGGTCCCCCCACGCCGGCGCCACCCCCCTGCTGTTGACCCACGGGTGGCCCAGCTCGGTCCTGGAGTTCCTGGACCTGATTCCCAAGCTCACCGACCCCGACGACCCGTCCCAGGCCTTCCACGTGGTGTGCCCGTCGCTCCCGGGACACGGATTCAGCGGAAAGCCGTCCTCCGCGGGCTGGACGGTCGGCAGGACCAGCAGGGCCTGGGCCCAGTTGATGGCGCGGCTCGGCTACCCGCGATACGGCGCGCACGGTGGTGACTGGGGTTCGTGGGTGAGCGCCGAACTCGGCACCGCCGACCCGGACCACGTCCTGGGCATCCACCTGACCATGCCGCTGGCCAAGGCGCCCGATCACCCGGTGGAACTGGACGCGCGCGACCAGCAGGCCATGGCCCGGATGAAGAGTTTCGGCCAGAACCGCTCGGGCTACGCGGCCATCCAGTCCACGCGCCCCCAAGCGCTCGGATACGGTCTCTCGGACTCACCGACCGGTCAACTCGCCTGGATGCTGGACCGGTTCTGGGAGTGGGTCGACCACGACGGCACGCTGGAGAAGGCGCTGCCTCAGGACGCGCTGCTCGACATGGCCACCGTCTACTGGCTGACGGGCACCGGGGCCTCGTCGGCACGGCTGTTCTGGGAGAGCTTCAACAAGGAGCCGATGAATCCCACGAACGTGCCCGTCGGATGCTCCGTGTTCCCCAAGGACGCGTGGCTGCCCCGCGCATGGGCCGAACAGCGCTTCACGGATCTGCGTTACTGGAAGGATCTCGACAGCGGCGGACACTTCCCGGCCCTGGAGAGGCCCTCCGTCCTCGCCGACGAACTGCGCGCGTTCTTCGCTCTGCTGAACTGAGAGGTCCGATGGCCACCACTCCGTCCCAGCCCGCCGACGTGCTCGACCGGCGGGCTCTCAACCGTGCTTTTCTGGCACGCCAGTTGCTGCTGAACCGGCGAACGATGCCGGCACAAGCAGCGCTCGAGCACCTCGTGGGCCTGCAGGCACAGGCGCCCTTTCCGCCGTACTACGGCCTGTGGACCCGGCTGGAGAACTTCCGCCCCACGGAACTGGCCGGCCTCCTCACCGGACGGCAGGCCGTGCGCGTCCCACTGATGCGCGGCACCGTCCATCTGGTCACGTCCTCCGACTGCCGCAAACTGCGGCCGTGTGTGCAGCCGTTCCTGGAACGAAGCCTGATCACCACCTTCGCCAAGGACCTGCACGGACTGGATCCGGCCAAGGTGGCGGCAGCGGGCCGGGAGCTCCTGGAAGAGGCTCCGCACACCGTCGGCGACCTGACCGCCGCCCTGCGTACGACGTGGCCCGACCACCCCGCCAACGCGCTCAGCAACGTCGTGCGCTGCCTGCTGCCGGTGGTCCAGATCCCGCCCCGCGGAGTCTGGGGACAGGGCGGACAGCCGACGTACGCCTTGGCGGAGGACTGGATCGGCACCCCGCTGGACACGGAGCCGGACCTCGACGACCTGGTCCTGCGCTATCTGGCGGCGTTCGGCCCTGCCACCGTCAAGGACATCCAGGCGTGGTCGGGTCTCACCCGGCTGCGCGCGGTGACCGAACGCCTGCGTCCGCGGCTGGTCTCCTTGCGCGACGAGGAAGGCAGAGAGCTCCTGGACCTGCCCGACGCCCCGCGGCCGGGCACCGATGCGCCCGCACCGGTTCGCTATCTGGCGCCGTACGACAACGCGATCCTCTCCCACGCGGACCGCACCCGGATCATCAGCGATGAGCATCGCAAGGCCATCGCGACGAAGAACGCCGTGATTCCGGGGACGATCCTCGTCGACGGATTCGTCGCCGGTGCGTGGCGGGTCGACCGTGCGCGCGCGTCGACCACCATCGACGTACAGCTCTTCGCCGCGGTGAGCAAGCGTGTGCGTGCCGAGCTCGTGGAGGAGGGCGAGCGTCTGCTGCTCTTCGCCTCGGACGGCGCCGCGCCGCGTGAGCTTCGCATCGCCGACGCCTGACGCGGCAGACGAAACCCCTGGCGGGCGGTGGTCCTCGATCGCACACCGCCTGCCAGGGGTTTCGTTGTCAGCTCAGCGTCGCGTCCGCGGGGACGTCCGGCCGGGCCTCACCAGGCAACTCCACCCGCGCGGGCGGCAGTTCACCGTCGACCAGGTACGCGTCGACGAGAGCGTCCACCTGCGGGTTGCCGCCGAGCCGGTAGATCTCGTGGGCTCCGGAGTCGGTCACCAGGATCAGGGGGTGCCCCAGGCGCTCGGCCATGGCCACCGCCCCGGGGCAGTGGTCCAGGGGGTCGCCGTCGGCCTGCACGACAAGCCCCGTCGGGTAGTCACCGCGGGTGATGGCGGGGCGCGGCTCGACGGGTGTGCACGTACCGAAGGCGGCCACCCAGGGCTGGGCGCGCATCACGCCGAAGCCGTACGGGAAACGGTCCCTGAAGTCGCGCATGTCGCGGTAGTAGATCTCCAGGTCGGCCGGCCACTCGGTCTCGCACGTCACGGCTTCCAGTACGGCGTCGCGCAGTCCGCCCGCCGGGGTACCCGGCCGCCAGCGGGACTGGCCCGCGAGCAGTTCGCGGGCCCGCTCCGCGTCGGCGGCGCCGGTCGCCTTGCCCAACTCCCCTATCAGTACGCCGAGTTCCTGCCAGCGGCCGCGAGCCGCGCTCAGTGTGCCGACGACGCCGTCGAACGCGGTACGCAACGACGTGCCCTCACCGATGGAGGCCAGGGCCGCCGCGGCCTCCTCCACGCTTGCCAGCACCCGCGCGGCGTCGTCGCCAAGACCGAAGAACCGGTCACGCTGTCCGGCCCACTCCGCCCACAGGTCCACGTTCTCGCGCACCGCGAGTGCCTGCGAGGCGAACTGCTGCCGCCAGTCCCAGTCCGGATGGACCGAGGAGTCGAGGACGCTGCGGTCCAGGTGCGCTCCGAACATCGCCCCGTAGACCGCGCCGAGCAGCGTGCCGTAGGCCCAGCCCACGAAGCTGATCTCCGCTTCGCCGAGCAGGGCGCGGATCACGTTCATGTCGCGGGCGCTGTTGGCCGTGGTGGTGTGGCGGCGCAGGTTGCCCCCGGCGCGCACGCACCCCTGGTCGCGTTCCCACATGTCCGCGGCGATGGCGGCGAACACGGAGTCGGGGGGACGCGAGTCGAACGGCACGGTCGTCGGGCTCGCCTCGCCCTCGACCCGGGTCGAAGCGCCTGTCCCACGAGGGTCGAACCCGATCAGGTCGTAGACCTCGTGGGGCGCAGTGCCCGCCAGACGCGTCGGCAGCAGCCTGCCGAGACCGCCGTCGCCGCCCGGGCCGCCGTTGAGGGACAGCAGCACACCACGCCTCCTGTGCGGATCCAGCGCCCGGATCCGGCTGAGCGCCAGCTCGATGCGCTCACCGGAAGGGTGCGCGTAGTCGAGCGGCACTTCGATGAAGGCGAGTTCGAGGCTGTCGTCGAATTCGCTCGGCTTCCACGTCAGTTGCTGCGTCAGAAAGTGGCGCAACCCGGCTTCGTCCCATGTCATGAGGGCACGGTCCGACTCCGCGCTTGAGGCACTCCGGAGCCGGCATGGAGCTCTGCCGCGAGCCGCGGCCCACTACGACGATCCTCCAGCAGCGCTAGAGGCCAATCAGCCATTCTCATCGCCATGAAAACACGACTCTTCCTCACCCTCACGGCGGCCGCACTGAGTGTGGTGGCGACGACCGGCTCCGCGGGGGCCGCCCAGCTGTGCAGCGTCACTCCCGTCGGAACCTGGTCGGGCACGGTCACCCGCCCCGGAGCGAGCGACCGGATCCAGCTCTCCTTCGGCAAGTCCGGTCGTGCGTGCCTGATAACCACCTCCGGGTCCGGCACCGCGACCAGCACCGGAACCTGGAGCCAGAGCGGATCCCAGCAGTTCAACTACAAGATCAAGGAATCGCTGACCGACGAGAACGGGACGGCCACCGGCTGGATCCAGATCAACCAGGACGCCGTCCAGCAAGGGACGGACTTCAGCAGCTCCGGTACCTCACGGATCTACGACCTCGACGGCAACCTGCAAGGGTCGGTGACCTCCCACGTCACCGCCACCAGGACCTCCTCCACCGCGCTTCCGTGCGCCACCTGAGCGAGAACCTTGCCGTTCGCCGCCGGTACGGGCCCTCTAGCCGACGTACTGCGTGATGCCGCGAGGGACGTACACGCCGTGACCGGCGCGGCCCGTGAACTCCCTCTCGGAGATGACGAGTTCGCCGCGGGAGAGCACGGTCTCGACGCGTCCGGTGATCCGCTTTCCCTCGTACGCCGAGTAGTCGACGTTCATGTGGTGGGTCTCGGCGGAGACGACCTGCTCGGCGTGCGGGTCGTAGATGACGACGTCGGCGTCGGCGCCGGGCGCGATGGTGCCCTTCTTCGGGTAGAGGCCGAACATGCGGGCCGGGGTCGCGCAGGCGATCTCGATCCAGCGGCGGCGCGAGATGTGTCCGTCGACGACGGCCTGGTGCAGGAGGTCCATGCGGTTCTCGACGCCGGGCATGCCGTTGGGGATCTTCGAGAAGTCGCCGCGGCCCAGCTCCTTCTGCCCGGTGAAGCAGAACGGGCAGTGGTCGGTGGAGACGACCTGGAGGTCGTTCGTGCGCAGGCCCCGCCACAGGGCCGCCTGGTGGTCCTTGGGCCTCAGGGGCGTGCTGCACACGTACTTGGCGCCCTCGAAGTCCGGCTCGGCGAGGTTGTCCGTGGAGAGGAAGAGGTACTGCGGGCAGGTCTCTCCGAAGACGTTCAGGCCCTCGTCGCGGGCGCGGGCGATCTCGGCGAGGGCTTCCTGCGCCGAGACGTGCACCACGTAGAGAGGCGCGCCCGCGACCTGGGCGAGCTTGATGGCACGGTGCGTCGCCTCGGCTTCGAGGAGCGCCTTCCTGACCTCGCCGTGGAAGCGCGGGTCGGTCTCGCCGCGCTCCAGGGCCTGCTGCACGAGGACGTCGATCGCGATGCCGTTCTCGGCGTGCATCATGATGAGGCCGCCGTTCTCGCCGGCCCGCTGCATGGCGCGCAGGATCTGCCCGTCGTCGGAGTAGAAGACGCCGGGGTACGCCATGAACTGCTTGAACGACGTGACCCCCTCGGCGACGAGCAGGTCCATCTCCTTGAGCGTCTCGTCGTGCACATCGGAGACGATCATGTGGAAGCCGTAGTCGATCGCGCAGTTCCCGTCGGCCTTGGCGTGCCAGGCGTCCAGGCCCTCGCGCAGGGTGTGCCCGACGGACTGGATGGCGAAGTCGACGATGGTGGTCGTGCCGCCCCAGGCCGCCGCCCGGGTGCCCGTCTCGAAGGTGTCGGCGGCGAAGGTGCCGCCGAACGGCATCTCCATGTGGGTGTGCGCGTCGACACCGCCCGGGATGACGTACTTCTGGCGGGCGTCGATCGTCCGGTCCGCGGTCCAGGATCCCGCGGCGTCGGTGCCCGCTGCGGCGAGGGCGGCGATGCGCCCGTCCTCGATGAGTACGTCGGCGTGGATCTCGTCGGCGGCGGTGACGACGAGTCCGCCGCGGATGACGGTACGGCTGCTGCTCATGCTCCCTCTTCCGTGTCTACGCTGCCTACGGGTTGGTCAGCGGCGTGTACGCGCCCGGCGCGCGGTCGCGGTAGAACTGCCAGCGGTCGCGGACCTCGCGCAGCTTGGCCATGTCGAGGTCCCGTACGACGAGTTCGGGCTCCTTGTCCCCGGCGACCTCCCCGACGAACTGGCCCTCCGGGTCGACGAAGTAGCTCGTCCCGTAGAAGTCGTTGTCGCCGTACTCCTCCTGGCCGACGCGGTTGATCGCGCCGACGAAGTACTCGTTCGCGACGGCGGACGCCGGCTGTTCCAGCTGCCACAGGTAGCCGGACAGGCCGCGCGAGGTCGCCGACGGGTTGAAGACGATCTGCGCGCCTTCGAGCCCGAGCGCGCGCCAGCCCTCGGGGAAGTGCCGGTCGTAGCAGATGTAGACGCCGATCTTCCCGACGGCCGTGTCGAAGACGGGCCAGCCGGAGTTGCCCGGCCGGAAGTAGAACTTCTCCCAGAATCCCTTCACTTGAGGGATGTGGGTCTTGCGGTACTTGCCGAGGTAGGTGCCGTCGGCGTCGATCACGGCGGCCGTGTTGTAGAGGACGCCGGGCTGCTCCTCCTCGTACATGGGCAGCACGAGGACGATGCCGTGCTCGGCGGCGAGCGCCTGGAAGCGGCGGACGGTGGGGCCGTCGGGGATCGCCTCGGCGTACTCGTAGAACTTCGCGTCCTGCACCTGGCAGAAGTACGGGCCGTAGAACAGCTCCTGGAAGCAGAGGACCTTCGCCCCCTGCGCGGCGGCGTCGCGGACGGCCTGCTCATGGACCTGGATCATGGACTCTTTGTCGCCCGTCCAGGCGGTCTGGAAGATCGCGGCGCGGATCACGGTGCTCATCGGGGACCTCCGGTCGCTCGGTGTGCCGTGAGCCTAGGAAGTCCGCGCCGCGTACCGGAGTTGCACCGTGTCACGTCTGGAGCCGTACGGCGTTCCACGCTGTCACCCTCTCTGCGCGTCATGGGCGAGGAGGGCGATGTGGACGGACGCGGCCTGCTCGAAGTCGTCGAGGTCGAGGCCGAGGAGCGACTCGATGGCCTCCAGTCTGCGGTAGAGGGCGGGGCGGCTCATGTGGTGGAGCTGCGCCGTGCGCGACTTGTTGCGCCCGGTCGCGAGATAGGTCCGCAGCACGGGCAGCAGGCCCGGGTCGTCGGCGTACAGGAGCCCGTCCAGCTCGCGTTCGGCGAAGGCCTGGACGTGCGGGTCGTCGCGCAGGAGCCGTACGAGGCCCCGCAGGCGTACATCGCGCAGGCGCACGACGGGCGGGACGTCCGGGGTGCCGGCCGCGGCCTGCGCGATGTGCAGCGCCTCGCGCAGCCCGGCGGGCACGTCGTCCCAGCCGGTGCACGGCTCGGCGGCCGCCACGACGGCCCGCTCCCCCGCCCCGGTGCGCAGGCGGGCCGCGAAGTGCTCGGTGAGCGGTCCCGCGGCCTGGTCGCGGGCGAGGCTGAGCAGGACGGCGGTGGCCCCGTCCGCGAGTTCGGCAGCGAGCCCCGACAGCCCCAACAGGCGTAGTACGCGGTCGAGTTCGGCCGGGTCGCTGTCGCGGACGACGAGTGGGGCGAAGGTGCGGCGGTTGACGGGGAGCCCGGCGGCCCTGGCCCGGGGCAGGAGCTGGCGGGCCGGTACGACGCCGGAGACGAGGTCGGTGAGGATGCTCTGCGCCGACTGCTCCTCCCAGGTCTGGGCGGCGCCGCCGAGCATGCGGTGCAGGACGAGGGCCTCGGCGGCGCGTTCGGCGAGGAGCCGTCCGGTGGGGCCGTCGCCCCGGTAGCCGCACAGCACGACGCTTCCCCAGCGTTCGCCGCGCCCGTCGAGGTCGGCGCGGTACCAGTCGGCGCCGTCGGCGCAGCCCGCCCGGCGCGCGATGCGTTCCCAGTCGCGCAGCACGTCGTCCACGGCGGACCGCTCACCGGCGGTGGCGAGGACACGGTGGGCGAGGTTGGCGACGACGACGGGGCAGGCGCTGTGCGCGGCGACCTCGTCGAGGAGCTGCTGGAGCGGGGCGCCCGCCGTGATGAGTCCGGTCAGAGCGGTGCGGATTCCCTCGGAGAGACTGACGGCGGCGAACTTCCGCCTCACCAGCCTCGATTGGACCTCCTCCGTGAGTTCGGCGAAGGGGAACGGGCGGTGCAGGACGACCATCGGCAGGCCGTACCGCTCGGCCGCGCGCCGCATGTCCTCGGGCGGTGACGGGAAGGCACGGCCGAGCCCGAGGACGACGGCGGCCGCCTCCGCGCGGTGCAGGGACTTGATGTACTCGGTCCTGGCGTGGGCGTTCCCGGCCAGGAGGACGCCGGTGGTGAGGACCATCTCTCCGCCGCTGAGCATCACACCGACGTCGGCGGCCTCGGCGACGTGCACCCAGCGCACGGGCCGGTCGAGGTGACCGGCCCCCGCGACCACCTCGGGCTCCCCCGCCGCGATCCGCTCCAGGGCGAGTATCTGCCGTACGGACAGGGCCTGTTCGGCGGCGGTGACGGTCATCGGGGGCCCCTTCTTTAGCACTGCCTTCGGCTGGCAGACCCGCTGCCTCGGCTAACAGGCGCTGTGCAGGGCCCGCTCCAGGACGGCCGCGCCCTCCTCCGCCTCGGCGACGGTGAGCGTCAGGGGTGGCGCGATGCGCAGCACGCTGGTGTTGTGTCCGCCGCCCTTGCCGACGAGGAGTCCGCCCTCGCGGGCCGCCTCGATCACGCGCGCCGCCGCGTCCGGGTCGGCCTCGTCCGTGCCGGGCTTCACCAGCTCGACGCCGATCATCAGGCCCCGGCCGCGCACTTCTCGTACGCACTCCGCGGTGGCGCCGACGGCCCGCAGCCTCTCGATGAGGAGGCCGCCGACACGGCGGGCGTTGCCCTGGAGGTCGTGTTCGAGGAGGTAGATGAGGTTGGCGAGGCCGGCGGCCATCGTCACCGGCGAGCCGCCGAACGTCGAAATGGAGTTGGAGTCGAGGCAGTTCATGACCTCGGCACGCGCGACGACACCGCCGATGGACATGCCGTTCCCGATGCCCTTGGCGAAGGTCAGGATGTCGGGGGGACCGTTCTGCGCGTGCGCCTGCCAGCCCCAGAAGTGGTCGCCGGTGCGGCCCCAGCCGGTCTGCACCTCGTCGGCGATCCACAGGATGTCGTGCTCCCGCAGCACCTCGCGGAACGCCGCGTACAGGCCGTCGGGCGGCGAGGTGAACCCGCCGACGCCCTGGATGGGTTCGGCGATCAGCGCGGCGACTCCTCGGGTCTGGCCGAGGATGTCCCGCAGATCGTCGACGCACGCCTCGATGAACTGGGCGTCGGTCAGATGGGAGTACGGGCCCCGGCTGCGCACCCCGCCATGGACGTACAGCGTCTGGAGCGGGGAGAGGCTGGTCGGGGACCAGCTTCGGTTGCCGGTGATGCCGACGGCGGAGAAGGACCGGCCGTGGTAGCTGTTGCGCATCGCGAGGATCTGGTTCGAGCGGCGGTACGCGGTGGCGAGCAGCAGCGCCGTGTCGTTGGCCTCGGTGCCGGAGGTGGTGAAGAAGACGCGGGCGTCCGGGATGCCGGACAACGAGGCGACGCGCTCGGCGAGTTCGACCATCTGCCGGTTGAGGTAGAGGGTCGAGGTGTGGATGATGCGTCCGGCCTGTTCGCTGACCGCCTTGGTCACCTCCGGCAGGGCGTGCGCGGTCATCGTCGTCAGGATGCCGCCGAAGAAGTCGAGGTACTTGTTCCCGGCGGCGTCCCAGACGTGGCGGCCCTCGCCGTGGGTGATCTCGATGGGGCGGTCGTAGTACAGGGCGAGCCAGTCCGGCAGGACGGCGCGGTGACGGGCGTGGAGGTCAGGGGTCATCAAGGTCGCACGGGTCCCTTCGTCGGCTCCTTCACGAGTGACAGTGGTCATGGCTGCACCAGCCCTTCATAGGCGTCGGGCCGGCGGTCCCGGTAGAACGCCCACTGCTGGCGTACCTCGTCGATGAGGCCGAAGTCGAGGTCCCTTACGAGGAGTTCCTCGCCCTTGTCGCTCGCGGCGTCGCCCACGGTCTGCCCACGGGGGTCGACGAAGTAGCTCGTGCCGTAGAAGTCGTTGTCGCCGTACTCCTCCACACCGACGCGGTTGATCGCGGCGATGAAGTACTCGTTCGCGACGGCCGCGGCCGGCTGCTCCAGCTGCCACAGGTAAGCCGAAAGGCCGCGGCTCGTGGCGGACGGGTTGTACACGAGCTGGGCGCCGTTGAGGCCGAGCTGGCGCCAGCCCTCCGGGAAGTGCCGGTCGTAGCAGATGTAGACGCCGACACGGCCGACAGCGGTCTCGAAGACCGGCCAGCCCAGGTTTCCCGGCTTGAAGTAGTACTTCTCCCAGAAGCCCTTCACCTGCGGGATGTGGTGCTTGCGGTACTTGCCGAGGTACGTGCCGTCGGCGTCGATCACGGCCGCGGTGTTGAAGTAGAACCCGGACTGCTCGACCTCGAAGACCGGCACGACGACGACCATCCCGGTCTCGCGGGCCAGCGCCTGCATGCGGGTCACGGTCGGCCCGTCCGGCACGGGCTCGGCCCAGCGGTAGTGCTCGGCCTCCTGCACCTGACAGAAGTAGGGGGCGTTGAAGACCTCCTGGAAGCCGATGATCCGGGCGCCCTGCCGGGCGGCCTCACGCGCATGTTCCTCATGCTTGGTGATCATGGATTCGGTGTCGCCCGTCCAGGTCGCCTGGACCAGCGCGGCGCGTACGACGTGGGCCATGTGCCGCTCCTTTGCCTGTTGCCCCCGCCGGGGGACGTCAGAGAGCCTCTACGCCCGTAGACACAGGCCGTAGAGGGACGAACGTAAGCCTCACCGGCGGCCTTGCCAAGACCATCGCCGTTAACCGGCGGAATCGATCACGTTTCGCACCCGTGCGGGTGAGGAGTGAGCGGACTACGTGTGGAACCCGGCGACCCTGAGTGCGTGCACCACGTCCCAGTACCGCTCGTCGGACACACCGCGCGCCGCCTCGACGAGCAGCGGGACGAGGCGGCCCGGGTCGTCGCGCACGCTGCGGGCGGCCTCTTCGGGGGTGCGTACGCGGACGTAGGCGTCGAGGAGCGCGCGGGTCTCGCGGTGGCGGCCCTCGCCGGTGAGCCGGAGCACGGACGCGCCGATCTCGGTGGCGGGGCGGGCCACCCCCTGGCGCAGGATCTGCTGGGCGTCGGCGGTGCGTCCCGCGGCGGCGAGCGCGTCGGCGGCGGCCACGAGGAGGTCGGCCGGGAGCGAGGCGGTCTCCCAGAGCAGGGTCGCCCAGTCGGCGCCGAGGCCCGCGCGGTTCAACTCGGCGGCGAGCACCGGGAATCGGGCGGCGGGCCAGTGGGCGGCCTCGACGAGCACGCCGTGCGCCTCCCCGCCGCGGCCCTCGGCGCGCAGCCGCAGGAGGGTTTCGGCGCAGGCGGCGACGGCGGCGCGCGCCTCGCTGTCGAGGTGCTGCGGGGCGGGCGGCGACGGCGCCTCCCCTTCGGCGGCTCCGGCGAACCGGGCACCGCGGGGGCTCGCGGCGGAGTCCCGTAACGGGCCCTCAACGGTGAGGGTCGTGGGCAGGAGCGTGTCGTCCGGGGGCGCGCCCTCGTCGAGCATTCCCGCGAAACGGGCGCTGCCGCGGGGGCGACGCTTGCGTTCCTTGGGCGGTTTGGAGCGTTCCGGGGATTCGGGCGGCGCCGGCTGCGGGCTCTGCTGCGGTACGGGCAGGGGTGACGGTGGTGGCCGGCGGTCCAGGCCCGCGATCCTCCGGTGGAGCTCCGCGCAGCGGGCCGTCGCGCGTTCGTGGTCGTCGCGCGCCCAGGCCAGGTCGAGGCGCATCGCCTCCGCCTGCTCGCGCGTGGCGGCCGTGTGCAGGAGCTGGGCCAGCTCCACCTGGCGCTCGGCGGCGTATCGCTGCTCGCGGAGCATCACGTCGAGCCGGTCGCCGAGCAGGTCACGGCCGCCGGGCCGCGCGTCGAAGGCGGTGAGCGAGGCGCGGTGCAGAGCTCGGGCTCGTACGGCTTCGGCCTCGACCTCGGCCTCGTAGGCCCCCCCGCCGACGCCCAGATCCTGGAGCAGGGCTTCCACGACATCCCAGGGAGGCACCTCGGCGCCGGTGAGGCAGATCCTCATTCCGTCGGGGTCGCGCTGCCAGAAGATGCCGCACCAGCCGGCATCCTGGTCGAGCCGGGCCAGGAGGTTCCGCAGGTACACCGCGAACTCCCGCACCTGGTCAGGGAGTTGTTCCACTTCCATCACACGCCGCCCGATCCCTCCGCAGAGTGGAGTCTTCCGGTTCGGAAGAAAACACCCTCCGTGTTTCGAGGGCGCTACGGGCGCTTTTCCGGAGTGGCACCGTCCTCACTCGCCGCAGCTAGACGGTCACCGGTGAGCAGCTCGCCACGATCTCGTCCATGGAGAGGCCGAGGGTCTGGGCGAGGGCCGCGACCGTGAAGAAGGCGGGGGTGGGCGCACGGCCGGTCTCGATCTTGCGGAGCGTCTCGGCGGACAGACCCGCGCTCGCGGCGACCTCGACCATGCTCCGCCCGCGCCGGGCCTCGCGCAGCAACAGGCCGAGCCGCTCGCCGCGCTCGCGCTCTTCGGGGGTCAGGGGGGTTCGGACCATGCGTCCAGTCTACTGGCAGAACCCCCATTCAAATACCGGTATTGTAATTGGCATGGTGGAACTCAAGACAGACACATCGATCGACGAGATGCGGGAAGCGGGCCGGGTCGTGGCCCAGGCGCTCGCGGCGGTTCGCGAGAAGGCGGCCGTAGGGGTCTCGCTCCTGGAGCTGGACTCGGTGGCACACGGCATCCTGCGCGCGGCCGACGCGAGCTCCCCCTTCCTGGGCTACCGCCCCTCGTTCGCGCCCACGCCCTTCCCGGCGGTCCTGTGCGCGTCGGTGAACGACGCGATCGTGCACGGCATCCCCGACGGGTACCGGCTGCGTGACGGCGACCTTCTCTCGGCCGACTTCGGCGCGCAGTTGGGCGGCTGGGCCGGGGACTCGGCGATCAGCTTCACGGTCGGCACGGCGCGCCCCGAGGACGTACACCTCATCGAGACGGCGGAGCGCGCTCTCGCGGCGGGCATCGCGGCGGCGGTCGTCGGCAACAGGATCGGGGACATCGCCCACGCCATCGGCAAGGTGTGCCGGGCGGAGGGATACGGCATCCCGGACGGCTTCGGCGGGCACGGCATCGGCCGCAAGATGCACGAGGACCCGCCCGTCCCGAACGAGGGACGGGCGGGCCGGGGCATGCGCCTCAAGCACGGCATGGTGATCGCGATCGAGCCGATGGTGATCGCCGGAGGCATGGACGACTACTACGCGGCCCCGGACGGCTGGACCTTGCGCACGAGCGACGGCACCCGCGCCGCCCACGCCGAACACACGGTGGCCATCACGGACGCCGGGCCACGGATCCTGACGGCGCTGTGAGCGGGACGCACCCGCGCCGGCTCAGTTGTCCTGGAGGAACTTCTTCGCCAGGGAGTCGCCGAGGGTCACCGCCGCGCCGTGGCTCTCGATCGGGGACGTCTGGTTGTTCTTGAACACGATGTACGTGACGCCGGAGTCCGTGCCGCCGGTCTCCGGGTCCGGGTCGATACCGAGGGCCTTCGCGGTGGCGTAGGACGCCTCACCGATGATCTTGTCCGGGCCGGTGTCGCCGACCACCGCGTACTCGACCTTGTTGTTGTAGATGACGGCCACGACGCCGCCGCCCTTGATGCCGGCTCCGGCGTAGTTCCAGATGCCGCTGGAGCTGGGCACGACGACGTAGGGGAGGTTCTCGGCGCTCAGCGGCTTGCCGTCGGACTGGTGGAAGGCCGTGTCGTCCTGGAACCAGGGGTCGGTGTCGGCGTTGCACTGCGTGGTGATCCGGCCGTCGCAGTCGATGTCCATGTCGGACTTCCAGAACACCGCGCCGTTCTTGCCGCAGACCGGCACGGTCGCCGAGGTCTCCTCGTCGGTGCGGTACTTGCCGTTAGATATCTGCGAGCAGGACGTGACCTTGGCGAGCAGGTCGGCCGCGCCGACCGTGCCCTCCTGGGCGCGCTGGGGGCCGCTCTCGCGGGCGGTGGCGTTCGTGGGGAGCAGAGCCGTCGCGAGCAGCGCGGCTCCGGCGGAGGCAGTGAGGGCGAGCGTTCGGGTACGCACGTGGGGGACCCTTCTGTTAGGAAAGTTTCCTTACCTTCGGGGAGCAAATCTTGCGCCACCGCAGGTACCTGTCAACCCCTTGAATACGCCAAGAGGCCCGCGGCTCCCGCCAGTTGACATCGATCGCACATCAACCGGCGGGACCCACGGGCCCCTCACCGCACGTTCGGTCAGCCGCCGGAGGCCGGCCTCACCACCATCGCCGCGCCGCCGCCGCGCCGCACCTTCTCGGCCGCCGCGAGCCACTCGCCGTTCTTCAGGCGCTGCACGCCCGTGGCCGCGCCGATCTCCGGGTTCTGCTTGAAGACGTGGCCGAGCGCCTCCAGGCGCGCCCTCGCCGGCGAGTCCCACAGGCCCGGTTCGAGCTCCGTCGCCGCCGCGTTGCGCTGGCTGGCGCGGGGCGCGGCGATCGCGTCCACCAGGGGCAGCCCGCGGTCGACGAAGCCGGTCAGGGTCTGCAGGACGGTCGTGATGATCGTCGCGCCACCGGGCGAGCCGAGGGCCACGACCGGCCGGCTGTGCCGGTCGAGCACGATCGTCGGGGAGATCGACGAGCGCGGGCGCTTGCCCGGCCCCGGCAGATTCGGGTCATGGACCGCCGGGTTGGCCGGCGCGAACGAGAAGTCCGTGAGCTCGTTGTTGAGCAGGAAGCCGCGCCCCGGGACCGTGATGCCGCTGCCGCCCGTCGACTCGATCGTCAGCGTGTACGCGACGACGTTGCCCCACTTGTCGGCGACCGTCAGATGGGTCGTGTTCTCGCCCTCGAACGTCGTCGGGGCGGCCTTGTCGCCCGGCTCACCGCACGTGCCGGGGTGCCGCGGGTCGCCCGGCGCCAGCGGGCTCGTCAGGACCGCGTCGTCCTTGATGAGGCACTCCCGCGAGTCGGCGAACCGCTGCGAGAGCAGCTCCTTCGCCGGCACGTCCTCGAAGCCCGGGTCGCCGACCCAGCGCCCGCGGTCCGCGAACGCGATCCGGCTCGCCTCGATGTAGCGGTGCAGATACTGCTCCTGCGTGGCCTTCGAGAGGTCCGTCCGCTCAAGGATGTTGAGCGCCTCGCCGACCGTCGTACCGCCCGAGGACGACGGTGCCATCGAGTAGACACCGAGCCCGCGGTACGAGGTCCGCGTCGGGGCCTGAAGCTTCGCCCCGTACGCCTTGAGGTCCTTGACGGACAGCTTGCCGGGCCGCGCGACCCGGCCCGACGCCGGGTCCACGGGCGGCTTGTTCACGGTGCGTATGACGTCCGCGCCGATGTCGCCCCGGTAGATGGCGCCGACGCCTTCGTGCGCCAACTCCTCGTAGGTGCGCGCGAGATCGGGGTTCTTGAACGTGGAGCCGACGACGGGGAGCGCGCCGCCCGGCAGGAACAGCTTGGCCGTGGCGGGGAAGTCCTTGAACCGCGCCTGGTTCGCCTCGGTCTGGGAGCGGAACGTGCCGTCGACCGTGAACCCGTCCCGCGCCAGCTTCTGCGCCGGACGCAGCACCGAGCCGAGGCGCTCGCTCCCCCAGGTGTCCAGCGCGGTCTGCCAGGTGGCGGGCGTGCCCGGCGTCCCGACGCTCAGGCCGCTCGTCACCGCGTCGTTGAAGTCGAGCGGCTTGCCGTTCTCCAGGAACAGCCCCGAGTCCGCGGTGAGCGGGGCCCTCTCGCGGCCGTCGATCGTGTGCACCTTGCGGGTCTTCGCGTCGTAGTACACGAAGTAGCCACCCCCGCCGACGCCCGCGGAGTACGGCTCGGTGACGCCGAGCGCCGCGGCCGTGGCGACGGCGGCGTCGACCGCGTTGCCGCCCTTGCGCAGGACCTCGATGCCGGCGGCGGACGCGTCCGCGTCGACGCTGGAGACCGCACCGCCGTAGCCGACGGCGAGCGGCACCTTCTGCGCGGGCGCGTCGTGGGCCTCGGACGCGGGGGAAGCCGGGGGCGCGGCAGCGCCCACCGTCACCAACGTGGCCGCGACGGCCAGTCCCGAGAGACTTCGCAGACTTCGCAGACTTCGCAGACCTCGCTGATTCCGCAGATTCTGCAGATTCCACGCAACAGGACGTCTCATCCGTACCTCCAGTCAACAGCCGTCCGCGCAGCGTAACTTCACTTCCGCCAGCCGTCAGGACCCCCTCGAACAAGGATCCGTCCGCCCGCTAGCATGCGCCCCCATGACTGAAGACGTGCGCAACATCCTCCTCGGCGTGATCGCAGCCGGGATCAGCGCCGCCCTTGGCTGGCTCGCCCGCACCTATCTGTGGAAGCGCAAACTCCGCCGCAGGCAGGCCTTCTTCGGGCTGCCCGACAACTCCGAGTCGCTCCTCGTGGTCAATCGCGACGCGGGCGGCCCCGAGCTGACGGTGAAGCGTCACGACGTCTTCGCCCTGCTCGAACTCTCGGCGATCATCAAGGACTGCGGGGCCCACGCGCAGGTCGTCGCGCACGACACGGCCCAGCAGGGCTTCGGGGAGCGCACCGAGTTCTGTGTGGGCGGACCGGCGTCGAACCGCCGGATGGCCGCCCATATGCACAGCCTTCTGCCGGGCATCCGCGTCAACACGGATCCGGAGCCCGGCCCCGACCGCGGCGCGTTCCAGATAGGAAGCGAGCGCTACCGCCTGGAACCGGGGATCACGGAGTACGTGCTGCTCGCCCGGCTGACGGCGGGCCAGGGGCAGGGCTCGCGCCCGGTCTTCCTCTTCTGCGGCCAGCTGCCGGTCACCAACCAGGCGGCCACCCGCTATCTCGCCCGCCACCACGAGCGCCTGGCCCGCAAGCACGGCGGCAACGCGTTCGCGCTCCTCCTGAAGGTCGTCAACTCCCAGGCGTACGGCCCCGATGTGGTCGAACTGGTCGGGGACGTCACCCGCGCCGCCCAGGCGCCGGCCCCGGCGGCGACGCCCCGCGCCTCCTCGCACCGGGCGAAGTGACCCGCCCCTGACCTGCAGTCCGGCGGACGCCGTTGAACAACAAAACATCGTTACCCGTACGTAACTTACCGACGGGTTACCTACGGTAATGCCCCACGGTTACCGTCGGGTCACTTTGCACTGACACGAGTGAGGAGTGACCCGTGGGACACCCGCGACACCCGCGCAGAGCGCTGCGTACGACCACTGTTGGTGCCGTGTCCGCGACCCTGATCGCCGGGGCGGCACTCGGCCTGGCCCCCGCCGCACAGGCGGCGCCGGGGCCGGGAGTGCGCTTCGTCGACATCAGCGGCGCCGGCGGAACGGTCCTCAAGGCCAATGTCGTAGCCCCCTCCGACACCTCGCGCAGATACCCGGTCGTCGTGCTCCCCACGAGCTGGGCCGTGCCGCAGATCGAGTACCTCGCCCAGGCCAAGCAGCTCGCCGACTCCGGCTATGTCGTGGTGAGTTACAACTCGCGCGGCTTCTGGCAGTCCGGCGGCGAGATCGAGGTCGGCGGCCCCGAGGACATCGAGGACGCCTCGAAGGTCATCGACTGGGCCCTCGCGAACACCCAGGCCGACCCGGACAAGGTCGGCATGGCGGGCGTCTCCTACGGCGCGGGCATCAGCCTGCTCGCCGCGGGGCACGACAAGCGCATCAAGGCAGTGGCGGCGCTCAGCGGCTGGGGCGACCTGATCGACTCGATCTACTCGGGCCGCACCCAGCACTTCCAGGCCGCCGCCCTGCTCTCCGGCGCCGGCTATCTCACGGGCCGCCCGAGCCCCGAACTCCAGCAGGTCATGAAGGACTTCCTCGGCTCGAACCTGGCCAAGGAGGACGACATGATCGCGTGGGGCAAGAAGCGCTCCCCCGAGACGTACATCGACAGCATCAACAAGAACGGCGCCGCCATCCTGCTCGGCAACGCCTGGGGCGACACCATCTTCCCGCCCAACCAGTACGCGGACTTCTACGAGAAGCTCACCACGCCCAAGCGCCTGGAGTTCCGCCCCGGCGACCACGCCACGGCCGAGGCGACCGGACTGCTCGGGCTGCCCAACGACACGTGGGAGGACACGCACCGCTGGTTCGACCACTACCTCAAGGGCGACGACAACGGCGTCGACCGCGAGCTCCCCGTCCGCATCAAGTCCCGCTCCACCGGCGCGTACGAGAGCTACCCCGACTGGAAGTCGGTCGGCGCGACGAAGAAGAAGATCGCCCTCGCGGGCACGACCACGATCCACACGAACGTCGACTCGGGCGCCAACGGCGGGCTCCTGGAACTCTCGAACATCCTCGACCAGTTCCTGCGGCTGCCCCCGACGGCCTCGGTGCCGCTGCTGCCGCGCCGCTGGGCGGGCGTGTGGCAGTCGGAGAAGTACACGTCCGAACAGCATGTGCGCGGGACGGCGAAGCTGCACACGACACTCACCCCGACCAAGGAGAGCGGAACCCTCGTCGCGTACCTCTACGACGTGGGCCCGCTCGGCCTCGGCAAGCTGGTCAGCAACGCGCCGTACACCTTCCACGGCAAGACACCCGGTGCTCCGTTCGGCGTGGACCTGGAGTTGTTCTCCACGGCCTACGACGTCCCGGCAGGGCACCGGCTCGCCCTGGTCGTCGACACGGTCGACCCGCTCTATATCGAGCACAACCCGACCGGCGCACAGCTGACCTTCTCCTCGCCGAAGGACGACCCGTCATACGTGTCGATCCCCCTGCGCGAGCAGTGATCTCCGGCTGCTGCCGGGCGGGCATGGCCCTGTGGTCTCTGCAAGGAGCCCCTGCTACTGCACCCCCGGCAGCAGCGTCCCCGGTTCGGCCGGGGCGACTTCGGCCGCCTCGACCTTGGGGTTGCGCCGCTGGCGCTTGGACACCCACTGGGCGAACCACGAAAGCAGCATGCACATCCCGATGTAGATCGGAGAGATCACCATCACCACGGGGATGAAAGGCAAATCGTAGTCGAGGTTCGAGGCGATGAGTTTCCCGGCGTGGAGGAACTCCTCGTAGGTGATGAGATAGCCGAGCGAGGTGTCCTTCAGGGCGACCACCAGCTGGCTGATGATGGCGGGCAGCATGGCACGTACGGCCTGCGGCACGAGGACGTGCGTCATGACCTGGGTCTTGCGCATGCCGAGCGCGAACGCGGCCTCGCCCTGGCCGCGTTCGACGGAGTTGACACCGGAGCGGAAGACCTCGGCGAGCACCGAGCCGTTGTAGAGGGCTAGCCCGGCGACGAGGGCTGGCAGCGGCTGGACCTTCAGCGCCACGAAGATGAAGAAGATCATCACCAGGACGGGCATCGCGCGGAAGAACTCCACGACGAGCGTGGCGAGCCAGCGCACCGGCCGGTGGTCGGACAGGCGCCCCACCGCGAGGACGGTCCCGAGCACGAGCGAGAGCGCGGCGGCGATGGCGAAGGCCTTCAGCGTGTTGCCGAGCCCGCGCAGGAGCAGCTCCTGGATGCCCTTGTACTCGAAGGGCATCCACTTCGTGTACGTGAACTGGTCGGTGTCGAACAGGAGGTAGAAGATCCAGGCGAGCAGGCCGAGCAGGATCAGGGTGGAGAGCACCCCGTACAGCCGGTGCCGGCGCTCGGTCTTCGGCCCTGGTACGTCGTAGAGGGCGGTGGCGTCGTGGGCAAGAGCCTTCATCGGGGAACTCCCCAGCGCTTCTCGAGCACGTTGAAGATCGCGCTGATGGTGAGGGTGATGATCAGGTAGCCGACGGCGATCCAGAAGAACGTCCAGATGATGTTGTAGCCCAGCTCGCTGAGGGTCTTGTAGGTGCCGAGCAGCTCGTTGACGCTGAAGGCGCCGGCGATCGCCGAGTTCTTGGCGAGTGCGATGAGGGTCGAGCCGACGGGCGGGATGACCGACCGGAAGGCCTGCGGGAGAATGACCATCGACAGCGTCTGACCGAACGTCATGCCGAGGCTGCGGGCCGCCTCGCCCTGTCCCCTCGGGACGGTGTTGATGCCGGAGCGCAGGGCCTCGCAGATGAACGCCGAGGTGTAGCAGCCGAGGGCGAGGATCGCGAACACCTTGAAGGGCAGCACGATTCCGAAGCGCGGCAGGCCGAGGAGTACCGCGAAGAACAGCAGGGTCAGCGGGGTGTTGCGCAGGATGTTGACCCAGACCGTGCCGAAGACACGGAAGGATCCGACGGGCGCGACCCGGAACGACGCCATCACAAAGCCGAGGACGAGCGCGAGGATCGAGGCGTAGACGGTCAGTTCGACCGTCCCGAGGAACCCCTTGGCGAAGGTGGAGAAATTGCTGGTCAGTACGTCCACGGGGCCTCCTCAGCTCGCCGGGTAGCGGTCGATGGGGGGCGGGGTGGGCGCGGGCACGCCGGATTGGCCGAGCGTCGCCTCGAAGGCCCTCTTCCAGTCGCCGTTCTTCTCGCGGGCCTCCAAAGCGTCGTTGAGCGCCATCCGCAGCGCGTTGTCGCTGCGCCGCACACCGATGCCGTACGGCTCCTCGGAGAACGGCTTGCCCACGACCCTGAGTTGGTCGGGCACCTTCGCCGCGAAGCCGATCAGGATCGCGTCGTCGGTGGTGACGGCGTCGACCTGGTAGGTGAGCAGGTTGTCGACGCAGACCGAGTACGTGTCGTACGCGACGAGCGTCGCCTTCGGGTAGTCGGTCTTGATGCGCTGGTAGGGGGTCGAACCGCTCGCCGAGCAGACGCGTTTGCCGGCCAGGTCCTGCGGGCCGTGGATGTCGTTCTCGTCCTTGCGTACCAACAGGTCCTGACCCGCCAGGAAGTACGGGCCCGCGAAGCCGACGAGCTTCTTGCGCATGGCGTTGATGGTGTAGGTGCCGACGTAGTAGTCGATCTGACCGTTCTGCAGGGCGGTTTCGCGGTTGGCCGAGGCGATCGTCTTGAAGTGGATGGTCTTCGGGGGGAAGCCGAGCGAGGCGGACATCATCTTGGCGATCTCGATGTCGAAGCCTGAGAAGAGGCCGGTCGCCGGGTCCCTCTCCCCCAGGTACGGCTGGTCCTCCTTGGCGCCGACGATGAAGTAGCCGCGTTTCTTGGCGCGCTCCCAGGTGGGCGAGGAGGGCAGTCGGAAGTCTTTCGCCACTTGGTAGGTGGGCAGCTTGTCGGGGGCCGGGCCCTTGGTCGGCGGGCTGCCCTCCTTGCCGCAGGCGGCGGCCGTGGAGACGGCGAGCAGTGCCGTGAGCGCCGCCAGGGCACGGCACACACGTGTCGGACGGATCATGCGGTGCGCTCCCCGCTCAGTGCTTGAGGATCTTGGAGAGGAAGTCCTTGGCCCGCTCGCTGCGCGGGTTGGTGAAGAAGTCCTCGGGGGTGCGGTCCTCGACGATGCGGCCGTCGGCCATGAAGACGACGCGGTTGGCGGCGGAGCGGGCGAAGCCCATCTCGTGGGTGACCACGACCATGGTCATGCCCTCACGGGCGAGCTGCTGCATCACCTCGAGGACCTCGTTGATCATCTCCGGGTCGAGGGCCGAGGTCGGCTCGTCGAAGAGGAGGGCCTTGGGGTCCATCGCGAGGGCGCGGGCGATGGCCACGCGCTGCTGCTGGCCGCCGGAGAGCTGGGCAGGGAACTTGGCCGCCTGTGAGGCGAGCCCCACCCGGTCCAGGAGTTCACGGGAGCGCTTGTCGGCCTCGTCCCTCTTGCGGCCCCTGACCTTCATCTGGGCGAGGGAGACGTTCTGCAGGACCGTCTTGTGCGCGAAGAGGTTGAAGGACTGGAAGACCATCCCCACCTCGGCCCTCAGATGGGCGAGGGCCTTGCCCTCCTCCGGAAGCGGCTGTCCGTCGAGTCTGATGTTCCCCGACTGGATCGTCTCGAGCCTGTTGATCGTCCGGCACAGCGTCGACTTTCCCGACCCCGAAGGGCCGATGACCACCACCACCTCCCCCTTGCCGACGGTGAGGTTGATGTCCTGGAGGACATGCAGCTCGCCGTAGTACTTGTTGACGTCACGCAGCTCGATCAACGGATCGACGGCCATGGCAGACCTGCCCACTCTCAGCTGTGTCGGTCCGCGCAAACTATCCACGTCAATTTTGGACTTGACCGACGACACGCACGTATGGGCATTAACCGTATTTGCGGTTCTACGTCTCCGATGTCTCGGCGTAGAACTGCGACAACTCGGGAGCCCCGCTCGTCGCCCACTCGTGGCCCGCGGCGACGACGTCGACCTCGCGGCCGGAGCGGAGCCGCACCACCGGCTGCCCGTTGGGCCAGATCACCCACATCGCGCCCGGCACCTGACGGACGAGGACCGTACCGAGGTACAGGCCCGCGTCGTTGCCGAGCCACGGCAGCGCTTCCTCGTCCTCGCGCCAGCGCGGCACCAGTTGGTCGAGTGCCTCCAACGACGCGACGGTGTCGTCCAGTTCGACCCCCGCCTCGTGCGCCTGCGAGCGCAGCAGTTCGCACTCGGAGAGAAGCTCCGCGACGCCCTCGGCCCCGCCGTCACTCTCGGTGAAGACGGCCACGCCGAAAGCGGAGCCGTGCTTCTTGCGCCAGTTGTCCAAGAAAGGGATGTTCATACCACTCACCCTGACATCCCCGCAGGCCGTCGCACCACAGGGCGCGCGGAGCCCCGTTACGGAGAGTTCGGGCCACGTTCGCACGCGGCTCATTGACGCGAACCAGTCTCGTCTTTAGCTTCATGGCGCACCTGTCACGTCTCACCCGCAAGTGGAGGGAGTCGGTCGTGCGCCGACACGTCTGGGGAACGGCAGCTGTACTGGCGCTCTTTACGGGCTTCGCCCCAACCGCCGTCGCGCAGGCCGCCCCGCACAGACCCGAGCCGCTCCCCCTGGAGCGGCTCTTCGACAACAGGGCGGTCAGCGCCGACGACCGGGCCGGGGAGGCCGACTTCGACGGCTCGGGCAGCTCGCTGTCCGCCGGGGATCTGACGGCGGCCGGCTGGACTCCCGGGCGCGCCTTGGGTGTTGAGGGCGCCCGCCTCACCTGGCCGCGCACAGCGGCGGCGGGGCCCGACAACGTGCGCGCCGACGGCCAGCGCGTCCGCGTGCACGGCCGGGGCGACGCGCTGTCCTTCCTGGTGGCCGGAACCGGCGGTGACGCGGCCGGTTCGGGCACCGTGCGTTACCGGGACGGCTCGCGCTCCACGTACCGCCTCACCGCGCCCGACTGGCGCACGGGGCCGCTCGCGACCAAGTCCGTGGCGTTGCCGCACCGCAACACACCCGGCGGCCAACTCGCCGAGAAGACACGCCTGTTCGTCGTCACCGTGCCCGTGACCAAGGGCCGCGCGATCGCCTCCGTGGATCTGCCCCGGGACCCCGGCGCCCCCGATCTGCATGTCTTCGCCCTGTCGGTGCGCTCGCCCGCGCCGGGGTGGACCGGCACCTGGTCGGCGTCCACCGCCGGATACACGGCCGTCGGGCCCTGGGCGGACCGTACGGTGCGGCTGGTCGTGCACACCAGCGTGGGCGGGCCGCGCGTGCGGATCCGGCTCGACAACACGTTCGCGTCGGCGCCGGTGCGGGTCGGGAGCGCGACGGTGGCCGTGCAGGACGCGGGCGCCGGGGCCAAGGCCGATCCGGTGCCGCTGACGTTCCGGGGCGCGGCGGGTACTGAGATCCCCGCGGGGGCGCAGGCGTTCAGCGACGCGGTGGGCTTCGATGTGCCGGCGGGCGCGAATCTGCTGGTCAGCTTCCACCTCCCGGAGGCGGTCGCCACGGCGCCGGTGCACAGCCAGGCGATCCAGCGCTCGTACGTGAGCCTGCCGGGCGATCACACGGCGGAGGTCTCAGCGGCCTCGTACACGTCAACGATCACGTACTGGCCGCTGCTCACCGGTGTCGACGTGAGCGGCGGGCCCGGGTCGGTCGTCCTGCTCGGCGACTCCATCACGGACGGCGTGAAGTCGACGCCGGACGCGAACCACCGCTGGCCCGACGTCCTCGCCACCCGGCTGCGCGAGCAGGACGCGGTGCCGCACTACGGGGTCCTGAACCAGGGGATCTCGGCGAACCGGGTGACGGGCGACCGCTATGCGGGGGACGGCGTCTCCACGGACACGGGCGGTGTGAGCGCGCTGCACCGCCTCGACCGTGACGTGCTGTCCCAGACGTCGGCCCGCACGGTCGTCGTGTTCCAGGGCGTCAACGACGTACGGGCCGGCTTCTCCGGGGCCCAAGTCGTCTCCGGACTGCGGGAGATCGCCGCCCGCGCCCACGCGCGGGGCCTGCGCGTGGTCGGGGCGACGGTCACTCCGTGCGAGGGCGAGACCCTGTGCACGGCCACGGCGGACCGGGAGCGGGAGGTCGTCAACGCGTATGTGCGGGACAGCGGGGGCGACTTCGACGCGGTGGTCGACTTCGATGCCGTGGTGCGGGATCCGGCGCATCCCGCGCGGATCCGGCCCGAGTACGACAGCGGGGACCATCTGCACCCCGGGGACGCGGGGCTCGACGCGATGGCCCGGGCGGTGGATCTGGGGGCACTGAAGCCGTAGGGCTCCGGCGCCCTCGGATCGCGGGGCATGCGGGCCTTCGCCTCCGGCCACCCGGATCGCGGAGCGACCTCGCCCTATACGTCCAGGTCCACGACCACCGGCGCGTGGTCCGAGGCGCCCTTGCCCTTGCGCTCCTCGCGGTCCACGTACGAGTCCTTCACGGCCTTGGCGAACGGCTCGTTCCCGTAGACGAGGTCGATGCGCATGCCACGGTTCTTGGGGAATCCGAGCTGGCGGTAGTCCCAGTAGGTGAAGGGGTGGTCGTACTTCAGGGGGCGCGGGACCACGTCGGACAGGCCCGTCTCACGGAGCGCGGCGAGCGCGGCGCGCTCCGCGGGGGTGACGTGTGTGGCGCCGTCGAAGAGGGAGATGTCCCAGACGTCGTCGTCCGCCGGCGCGACGTTGTAGTCGCCCATCACGGCGAACGGGCGGGAGCCCCCCGCGTCGCCCGCGACGGCCGCCTTGAGCGCCTCGAACCACTGGAGCTTGTACGCGTAGTGCGGGTGGTCCACCTCGCGGCCGTTCGGCACGTACACCGACCACACGCGCGCGGGGCCGCACGTGGCGGAGATCGCGCGGGGCTCGTGGACGCCTTCGTAACCAGGGTCGCCGGGCAGGCCGGTGACGACGTCCTCCAGGCCGACGCGGGAGATCAGCGCCACGCCGTTCCACCGCCCGGTCGCGTTCACCGCGGACTCGTAGCCCAGCTCGCGCAGCTCGTCCGCGGGGAACTGCTCGGCCGTGCACTTGGTCTCCTGGACGCACAGCACGTCCGTCCCGGTGTTCTCCAGCCAGGCGAGGAGCCTGGGCAGCCGGGCGGTGATCGAGTTCACATTCCAGGTAGCAATCCGCATGCCCACAACCTACCGGGCGGGTACGACAACGCCCGCCGGACCCGGGGGGACCCGCAGGCAGGCGCGATAGGCAGGCTACCTTGCAAGTTTCCCTGCTCGAAAGTTAGCCTGTCGAAGCATCTCCCCCGGATCCGCAAGGAGCACCCCCATGCCCGCCACCACTCTCGACGAGCGCACCGCCCTCGTCCTCATCGACCTTCAGAACGGGATCCTCGGCCTGCCCACCGTCCACCCCTCCGACGCCGTCCTGAAGAACGGGGCCTCACTGGCGGAGGCCTTCCGCGCCAAGGGCCTGCCCGTCGTGCGGGTCCGCGTCGCCTGGTCCCCCGACGGCGGCGACCTGCCGGTGAGCCGGTCGGCCACCCCGGGGCTCACCCAGGCGCCGCCCGCCGCGTTCTCCGAGTTCCCGGACGAGCTCGGCCCGCTCGGCGACGACATCGTGATCACCAAGCGCCACTGGGGCGCCTTCACCGGGACGGAGCTGGACCTCCAGCTGCGCCGCCGCGGCGTGACGCAGATCGTGCTCGCGGGGATCTCGACCTCGATCGGCGTCGAGTCCACCGCCCGGTCCGCGTTCGAGCTGAGCTACCACCTCACAGTGGTCGAGGACGCGACGACGGACACGGACGCCGCCTCCCACGAGCACAGCTTCGGCAAGATCTTCCCGCGGATCGCGGAACTCGCCACGACCGACGAGATCGTCGAACTCCTGGGCCGGTAAAGGGAGTTCACAGACCCCCGAGGGGCGCTCAGAGCGTCGCGCACTCCTCCGGCGTCAGCCGCAGGTTGTCCGTCCCGCCGAGCGCCCCGATCTGCCCTTCGTAGATGGGCCACGCCAGGTCGGTCAGCAGCGCGTCGTGGATGTCGTACGCGCGCTGCGGACCGACCTCTCGGAGGTAGTCGATGACCTCGGCGATCTTGTTCCAGGGGGCCATCACGGGCACGAGGAGGGTCTCGACGGGCTGGTCGGGGACGGTGAACGCGTCGCCGGGGTGGAAGACGCGGCCGTGGTCGATCAGATAGCCGACGTTCGTGATGCGCGGGATGTCCGGGTGGATGACGGCGTGCAGTTCGCCGTGGACCTGGATGTCGAAACCGGCTGCCTCGAACGTGTCACCGTGCCCGACCGTGTGCACCCGTCCCGGGAACGCCGACGAGATCTTGTCGGCCACGGACTTCAAGGTCCAGATCTCGGTGGCCGGGTCGGCGTCGAGGGCCGCCCGCAGCCGGGCCTCGTTGAAGTGGTCGGCGTGCTCGTGCGTGACGAGGATCGCCTCGGCGCCGACAGCCGCGTCCTCCTCACAGAAGCCTCCCGGGTCGATGACGAGCGTCCGCCCGTCCTTCTCCAGGCGGACGCAGGCATGGATCTTCTTCGTGAGCTTCATACGAACCATCCTGCGCTCCCCGCCCGCGTCCGGCCCGTCCCGGCGTCCGTCTTCTACTCCTGCGGCCTACTCCTGCGGGGTGGTCTCCTCGCGGATCACGGCCTGGGCCACCTTGAACGCCGAGTTCGCCGCGGGCACACCGCAGTAGACGGCGGCCTGGAGCAGCACTTCCTTGATCTCGTCGGCGGTGAGGCCGTTGCGCAGGGCGGCCCGGGTGTGGAAGGCCAGCTCGTCGAGGTGGCCGCCGGCCACGAGCGCGGTGAGCGTCACACAGCTGCGCATACGGCGGTCGAGGCCCGGCCGGCTCCAGATCTCCCCCCACGCGTAGCGGGTGATGAACTCCTGGAAGTCGCCGGAGAAGGCGTCCGCGGAGGCCAGGGCCCGGTCGACGTGCGCGTCGCCGAGCACCTCGCGGCGCACCTTGAGACCCATGTCGTGCCGGTCGGGCCGGACAGCCGCCTCGGGCTGAGCCTCCATGGGGCCGATCTCCGCGACGGGGGCGACCGGCGGGGGCGGCGGCGCGAGGACGGGCTTGACGGGGGCGGCGGGGATCGCGTGCTGCCCGGTCTCGTACGCGGGCTGCCAGGCGGTGGAGAAGTGCCGTACGAGGAGGTCGGTGACGGCGGCGGGCTGCTCGACCGGGGCGAGGTGCGAGGCGCCGGGCACCACGGCGAGCCGGGCGTCCGGTATGCCGGCGACGAGCGTGCGCGCCTGTGCGGGGCCCGTCACCTGGTCGTCGGAGCCGACGAGGACGAGCGTGGGGGCCCCGATGGAGCCGAGCTCAGCCCGTACGTCGAAGGAGGCGAGCGCCTCGCAGGCCGCGATGTAGCAGCCCGGGTCGGTGGTGCGCACCATCTGCACGGCCCAGTCGGTGATGGCGGGCTGGGCGGCCGCGAAGCCGCTGGTGAACCAGTGCTCAGGGGACGTGCGGGCGATGGGGTCGAGGCCGTTGCTGCGGACGATCACGCCGCGCTGGCGGAACTCGTCGGCGGTGCCGAAGCGGGGCGAGGCCGCGATCAGCGCGAGAGAGGCCACGCGCTGGGGGTGGCGCAGCGCCAGCTCCGCGCCGATGGCGCCGCCCAGGGAGCAGCCCGCGTAGCCGAAGCGCTGCACGCCGAGTTCGTCGAGCGTGGCCAGGAGCCGCGTGGCGAGGTCGGCTACGGAACCGGCCGGGTGGGCGGGGGCGCCGCCGTGCCCGGGAAGGTCGAAACGGAACACCCGCCACTGCCGGGCGAGCTCGGGTACCTGCCGGTCCCACATGTGCCAGGTGGTGCCGAGCGAGGGCCCGAGGATGAGCACCGGGGCGTCGTCCGGGCCGTCGAGGCGATACTGGAGGGCAGGTGTCTTCGTCTCACTCACTTGCTCCACGCTATCCAGTCGCTCTGTGAGGGTTCGGGGCGGGGCCCGTGAGTGTGCACGGAGTGTATGCCTGGGATTGGTGGTGTACGGGGTTCGGGGAGGCCATGTGAAGGCCGCCGACCGCTAGGAGCGGTGAGCGGTGCCGGGTGCGTGCCGGCGCTACGGCGTCGTCGTCGACACCACGTACACGAAGGGCTTCGCCTGGTTCGCGCGGTTCACCACGATGTCCAGGGTCGGCTCGGGGTTCTTCTGCTTGTGGGTGAGGCCCCAGTAGGGGCCGGGCCCGTCGAAGACCCAGCCGACGACCTTCTGGTTGCGCGGGCTGATGGCGATCTCGTCCTTCTTCAGCTTGGACGAGCTGGTCCCGATGGTCTTCAGGAACTTGTCGAGGCCCGCGTCCGTCGTGCGGAAGCGGGCGTAGAGGCGGCTCGTCCTGAGGTTGTTCGTCTCGTAGTACGCGACGCCCTTGGCGGAGGAGACCGGGATCGGCACCTGGTACAGCCGGCGCTGGACTTTGGAGGGCCACCCGATGGTGAGGCCCGTCGCGGAGTACTTGGCCTCCTTGTCCTTGCCGCTGCTACGGCTCTGGTCCGCGGAGATCACCAGATAGCCGGCGGGCACGCCGATGAGCAGCACGATCGTGAGCAGCGTGAGCGCGCGGCGGCGGATGACCCTCCGGCGGTTCCCAGGGGGGCGCTGCCCTTCGTCGGGGGACGAGGGCTGGCGTGGCACGGTCATTACTTGGGTCCCTGATTCTCGCCGGCGGCGCTCGCCGGGCTCTGCGGGCCCGGGCCGAAGCCCTTGCCCTGGTGGTAACGCTCGTAGCGTTCGTACCGTTCCACGCGACGGCGATTGGCGCGGCGGAAGCGGCGGGCGACGAGCCGGGCGAGGTCCGCGGCGCCGACCATACCGGCCTCGGGTCCGAGCTGGGCGCGGGCGATGCGGGCCTCGGGGCGGTAGCCGCGGCCGGTGAGGTGGCGCTTGAAGGCGTCGCGGGCCGGGCCGATCAGGAGGTCGTCGGCCGCGGAGACGCCGCCGCCGATGACGAAGCAGGACGGGTCGAGGGCGGCCGCGAGGTTCGCGATGCCGACGCCGAGCCACTGGCCGATGTCCTGGAGCAGCTCGATGCACATGGCGTCGCCCTCGCGGGCGAGCTCGGTGATGAGGGGGCCCGTGATGTCGGGGACGTTGCCCTTGACGCGCTCGATGAGCCCGTACGCGACCGGGGAGTCCGCGGCGGCGAGCTCGCGGGCCTCGCGCACGAGCGCGTTGCCGGAGCTGTACTGCTCCCAGCAGCCGCGGTTGCCGCACGGGCAGCGGTGGCCGCCGGGGACGACCTGCATATGGCCGAATTCGCCGGCGACGCCGAACTTGCCGCGCTTGACCTGGCCGTCCTCCAGGATCGCGCCGCCGATGCCGGTGCCCAGCGTGATCATGACGAGGTGGTCCTCGCCACGGCCCGCGCCGAACCGCCACTCGGCCCAGGCGGCGGCGTTGGCGTCGTTGTCGACCAGGACGGGGACGGCGAGGCGGCCGGAGATGCGGTCCCGGAGGGGTTCGTTGCGCCAGGACAGGTGCGGGGCGAACAGGACACGGTTGCGGTCGGCGTCGACCCAGCCCGCCGCGCCGATGCCGACCGCGTGCACGTCGTGCCGGTCGGAAAGATCGAGGACCAGCTCGACGATGGTGTCCTCGACGACCTTCGGGCTCTTGGACTTGTCCGGCGTCTCGGTGCGCAGGGTCTCCAGGATGTTGCCGTCGGCATCGACGACACCCGCCATCACCTTCGTACCGCCGATGTCGATACCGACGGTCGGGACGCGGGGCGCCGTCAGGTGGGAACGGCGCTCGCGCGTGCCGACGGTCCGCAGGACGGTGGCTCGTGCGGAGCCGCGGTGTGCGAGGTCGCGGTAGGTGCTCATCGCGCCGATTGTGCCATTTCGCTGCCGTGAGGGCGTATCCGAGCAGTGCCGGTCACTCGTGGTGGGCGGGGCGCTACCGCAGTTCCCTCTTCGTGTGCGGGTTGTTCGTGGCCGGTCGCCCCCCGCGGCGGAGCCGCAAATGGCACAGCCCCGCGCCCCTATGGGGCGCGGGGCCTGAACGGAGTGCCATGCCTACGGGGCGTCCCGGCCCTCCAGCTCGTGGCGCAAGTCGTCCAGTTCGCTGCCGCCTGCCATTTGGCGGGTCAGTTCGTCCAGGGTGATCTCGTCGCGTGCGTAGCTGCCGAACATCGTGCCCCTCTTCAGGAGGACGAAGCGGTTGCCGACGAGGTAGGCGTGGTGCGGGTTGTGCGTGATCAAGACCACGCCGAGGCCCGCGTCGCGCGCGGCGGCGACGTACTTGAGGACGACGCCGGACTGCTTGACGCCGAGGGCGGCGGTCGGCTCGTCGAGTACGAGGACCTTGGCGCCGAAGTAGACGGCGCGGGCGATCGCCACGCACTGGCGCTCGCCGCCGGAGAGCGTGCCGATGGGCTGGTCGACGTCGCGCAGGTCGATGCCCATACGGAGCAGCTCCGCGTGGGTCGTCCGGCGCATGAGGTCGACGTCCAGGCGCTTGAAGGGGCCGGAGCCCTTCGTCGGCTCGGAGCCGAGGAAGAAGTTCCGCCAGACCGGCATCAGCGGGACGACGGCGAGGTCCTGGTAGACCGTGGCGATGCCGCGGTCGAGGGACTCACGTGGGTTGGCGAGCCGTGTCTCCTCGCCCTCGATGCTGAAGGACCCGGAGTCGTGCTTGTGCAGACCCGCGATGATCTTGATGAGGGTCGACTTGCCCGCGCCGTTGTCGCCGAGGACGCAGGAGATCTCGCCCGCGTGCACGACGAGGGAGACGTCCTCCAGGGCCCGGATGTTGCCGTAGTACTTACTGACGCCGTCGAGCTCCACAAGCGCCGTACGTTCTGCGGTCTCGGTCATTTCGTCGCCTCCGCGCGCTTGCGGACCCACGCGTTGAGCAGGGTCGCGAGGAGCAGCATCGCCCCGAGGAAGAACTTGAACCAGTCCGGGTTCCACTCGGCGAACACGATGCCCTTGCTCGTCATGCCGAAGATCAGGGCGCCGATGGCCGCGCCGACCGCGGACCCGTAGCCGCCGGTGATCAGGCAGCCTCCGATGACGGCCGCGATGATGTAGATCAGCTCGTTGCCGACGCCCTCGCCGGACTGCACGACGTCGAACGAGAACAGCAGGTGCTGCCCCGAGATCCAGGCGCCGAAGGCGACGCCCATGTACAGGCCGATCTTGGTCTTGTTGACCGGGACACCGACGGCGCGGGCCGCGTCCTCGCCGCCGCCGACCGCGTAGATCCAGTTGCCGACGCGGGTGCGCAGCAGGATCCAGGTGGCGACGACGATCAGGGCGAGCCACCACAGGATGGTGATCTTGAAGTCGACGCCGCCGATGGTGAGCGTGGAGGCGAAGACGTCCTTCGCGGAGGAGAAGCCCTCCATGTCGGAGATCGACTTGGTGGAGACGGTGCCGCTGATCAGCTTGGTGAAGCCGAGGTTCATGCCGGTCAGCATCAGGAACGTCCCGAGCGTGATGATGAAGCTCGGTGGGTCGGTGCGGGTCAGCATGACGCCGTTGAAGACGCCGATGGCGAGCGTGAGCAGGAGCGAGACGCCCACGCCGACCCAGACGTTCGCCGTCATCTGGTAGCTGAACATCGACGAGATCAGCGCGGACGTGGTGACCATGACGCCGGCGGAGAGGTCGAACTCGCCGCCGATCATCAGCAGGGCCACGGGTACGGCCATGATGCCGATCGTCGACGACGCGTACAGGACCGTGGCGAGGCTGGAGGCCCGCAGGAAGCTGTCCGCGAAGATCGCGAAGAAGAGGAAGACGGCGACGGCGCCGACGACCGAGCCGAGTTCGGGCCGGCCCATGAGCTTGCGCAGCGGCGATGTCTTCAGGAGCCGCTCGTCCGTCAGCGGCGGGGTCCCTGGTGCGGCGGCGCTCATCGGGTCCCCCGCTTCGTGTACTCCTCGAGCTTGGCCGCCTGCTCCTTGGTGATGATCTGCGGTCCGGTGAGGACCGGCTTTCCGCCGCCGAGGACATCCGCGTTGTAGCGGTAGAGCCAGAGCAGGTCCACGGCCTCGTAGCCCTGGAGGTAGGGCTGCTGGTCGACGGCGAAGCCGAGCGTGCCGTCCTTCAGGCCGGCGGCGACCTTCTCGTTGAGGTCGAAGGTGTCGATCTCGGCCTTGCTGCCCGCGTCCTGCTTGGCCTTCACGGCGGTGGCGGCGAAAGGCGCGCCGAGCGTGACGACGGAGTCGATGGACTTGTCGGCCTGGAGCTTGGCGCCGATGGAGGACTGGACGTCGGGCATGTTGGTGCCCTCGACGTACAGGTTCTGCATCTGACCCTTGAAGGTCTCCTTGGCGCCGGCGCAGCGCTGCTCGTGGCCGACGTTGCCCTGCTCGTGCAGGACGCACAGGGCCTTCTTGCGGCCGCGCTTGTTCAGCTCCTCGCCGACGGCCTGGCCCGCGATCGTCTCGTCCTGGCCGATGTGCGTGAGCGCGCCGAACTTCTTGGACTCCTCGGAGCCGGAGTTCACGGTGATCACGGGGATGCCGGCCTTCTCGGCGCGGGCGACGGCGGCCTTCATGGCGTCGGGCTTGGCGAGCGTGACGATCAGGCCGTCGACCTTCTTGTCCACGGCCGCGTCGACGAGCTGGGCCTGCTGCTGCGCCTCGTCGCTGTGCGAGTACAGGAAGTTGATGTTGTCCTTGATCGCGGCCTGCTTGGCGCCGCTCTGGACGATGTCCCAGAAGGTGTCGCCGTCGCCCGAATGGGTCACCATCGCGACGGTCCAGCGCGGGGTGTTCACCGCGGCCTTGCCCTGGGCCGTGGCCGCCTTCCTGGCGTCCTCCGCCCGCTTGCCGCCTGTGCTGCTGCACCCCGCGAGGGTGAGACCGACTGCCCCTGCGAGGGCGATGCTCACCCAGCTCCGAAACCGTGCCACGAGGCCGTGCCCTTCTTCTTCTGGTGCCTGGTTCTGCGGGGCCGGCGGACCTGCCCCGGGGGCTCGACGACCGGCCCCAAACGTCCAAGTATCAGGCACTGGGATCACGCATCCGTTCACCGGGTACCGCGCGCGGTGTACTTCTCGAGCTTCGGCACGTCCTTCTCGGTGACGATCGCCGGGCCTGTCAGGACGGGCTTTCCGCCGCCGATGACGTTGGCGTTGGTCTTGTAGAGCCACAGTTCGTCGACGGCGAGATAGCCCTGGAGGTAGGGCTGCTGGTCGACGGCGAAGCCGACGTCCTTGGCCTTGAGGCTCTTGACCACGGCCGCGTTCAGGTCGAAGGTGTCGACCTCCGCCTCGCTGCCCGCGTCCTGCTTCGCCTTGACGGCGACGGCCGCGGTGGGGGCGCCGAGCGCGACGACCGCGTCGATGTCCTTGGCCGCCTGGAGCTTGGCCTCGATGGACGACTGGGACGAGGGGGCGTTGGTGCCCTCGACGTTGAGGTTCTCGACAGTGCCCTTGAAAGTCTTCTTGACGCCGGCGCAGCGCTGCTCCAGGGAGACGTTGCCCTGTTCGTGGATGACGCAGAGCGCCTTCTTCCGGCCGCGCTTGTTGAGTTCGCTGCCGACGGCCTCGCCGGCCACGGACTCGTCCTGCCCGATGTGGGTGAGCGCGCCGAACTGCTGCGAGAACTCGCCGCCCGAGTTGATCGTGACGACCGGGATCCCGGCGTCCTTCGCCTTGGCGAGTACGGCCTTCATGGCCTCGGGCTTGGCGAGGGTGACGACGATCCCGTCGACCTTCTTGTCGATCGCCGACTGGACCAGCTCGGCCTGCCCCTTGGCCTCTTTGTCGTTCGAGTAGAGGAACTGGACGTTGTCCTTGGCCGCGGCCTGCTTGGCGCCGCTCTGGACGATGTCCCAGAAGGTGTCGCCCTCGCCGGAGTGGGTGACCATCGCGATCTTCAGGCGGGGCGTGCCGGCGGGCTTGCCGCTTGTGGAGCCGTCGGCCTTGTCCTCCGAGGTCTTGCCTCCGGAGCTGCTGCATCCGGCCGCGAGTGCGACGACCGCAATGAGGGTTGCTGCCGTGCGGGCTGTGCGCATGGTGTGCCACCTCTCTCCTCGCCGCCCGTGTGCGGCTGGAGGAGTTCTAGCGGTGGGTACCCGGCACCGTCAATGACTTTGTCATAACATTCTTACGGCCGGTCTTCCACGCCACGTCCACGGCGCTTCTACGGCCGTACGAGGAGCTGGAACTCGAAGGAGTAGCGGGACGCCCGGTACGTGTGCGACCCGAACTCGACGGGCCTGCCGGTGTCGTCGAACGTGGTCCGCTGCATCGCCAGGAGCGGAGCGCCCGCGGGCTCGGCGAGCCGCTCACCCTCCTCGACCGTGGCTGCGCGGGCGCCGACGGACTGGCGGGCGCTGTGCAGGGTTATCCCGGCGGCGCGCATCAGCCGGTAGAGCCCCGTCGCCTCCAGCCGCTCCGTGTCGAGCGGGAGCAGCCCGGTGGGCAGGTGGTTGCAGAGGTACGCGACCGGGTCGCCGTGGGTCAGCCGCAGCCGCTCGACCCGGTGCACCTCGTCGCCCTCCCCCACTCCGAGCGCGGCCGCGACCTCGGCGGACGCCGGCACGAGCGTGTTGGCCAGGACGCGCGTCTCGGGCTTCTGGCCCGCCGCCTCCAGGTCGTCGTAGAGGCTGCTCAGTTCCAGGGGGCGCTTGACCTGGCTGTGGACGACCTGGGTGCCGACGCCGCGGCGGCGGACGAGGAGGCCCTTGTCGACGAGGGACTGGATGGCCTGGCGCACGGTGGGCCGGGACAGACCGAGCCGGCCCGCGAGCTCGATCTCGTTGCCGAGCAGGCTGCCGGGGGTCAGGGAGCCGCGCTCGATCGCCGCCTCCAGCTGCTGGGAGAGCTGGAAATAGAGCGGGACCGGACTGCTGCGGTCCACGCTGAGCTGGAGCGACACGGTCGGATCGACTACTGGTTTGGCCACGGGCCGAGCGTAGTCGCAAGGAATGTTGACGGGAAGTCGTGAAGTTCGGTTGTCCGGACAAACCGTTGACAGCGGGTTCCCCGGGCGGCACCTTGACTGCATGCGCATCGGACTTATCGGGACGGGCCGTATCGGCACCTTTCACGCAGCAGTTCTGGAGCGGTACCGCGAGGTCGGCTCGCTCGTCGTCACGGACGCGGACCCGGAGCGGGCCGTCGCGCTCGCGGACCGGATCGGCGCGACGGCGGCGCCCACGGTGGACGAGATCTTCTCGTGGGGCGTGGACGCGGTGGTCATCACGGCGGCGACGTCCGCGCACGGCGAGCTGATCGGGCGGGCGGCGCGGGCCGGGCTCCCGGTGTTCTGCGAGAAGCCCATCGCCCTCGACCTGCCGGGCACACTGGCCGCGCTCGGCGAGGTCGAGCGGGCCGGAACGGTGCTCCAGCTGGGCTTCCAGCGCCGCTTCGACGCGGGGTACACCGCGGCGCGCGAGTTGGTGCGCTCGGGCCGCCTCGGCAGGCTGCACACCGTACGGGCCATGACCAGCGACCCGGCGCCGCCGCCGGCCGCGTATCTGCCGCTCTCCGGCGGGCTCTACCGGGACTGCCTGGTCCATGACTTCGACATCCTGCGCTGGGTGACCGGTCGCGAGGTGACGGAGGTGTACGCGACCGGGTCCGACGCCGGACCCGCGATGTTCCGCGAGGCCGGGGACGTCGACACGGCGGCCGCCGTCCTCACGCTGGACGACGGCGCGCTGGTCACGGCGACGGCGACGCGCTGCAACGGCGCGGGCTACGACGTGCGCATGGAGCTCTCCGGCGAGCTGGACACGGTCGTCGTCGGCCTCGACGACCGCACGCCCGTCGCCTCCACCGAGCCCAAGGGCCCGCCCGCCGCGTCCAAGCCCTGGCCCGGTTTCCTGGAACGCTTCGCCCCCGCGTACGAGGCGGAGCTCGTCGCGTTCGTCGACGTGGTGCGCGGCGAACGCGAGAACCCGTGCGACGGCCGCGAGGCGCTGCACGCGCTGCGGATCGCGGAGGCCTGCGAACTGTCCCGCCGGGAACGGCGGTTGGTCCGGATGGAGGAGATCCCCGGGGGCTGATCCCCAGGGCCCCTCGGCGAGCCCGGCTCAGGCCTCCCCGCGCGCCATCGCGATCAGCCGGTCGAGGACCGCGGGGTCCGCCTTCACGCCGTCGTGGGCGTGCGCGTCCAAGACCCAGGCGCGCAGCCCGCGTACGAGCTTCGCCGTCTCCAGGGACTGCTCACGGTCGACGAACATGTCGTCCTGGTTGACGGCCGCGGTGACCGGCACCTCGCGCGCGGGGGCGTCGGTCACCACCGGACCGGCAGGCTTCGCACGCCGCGAATCAGCATGCCGGGCAGCCAGTCGTCCGCCGGGCCGTCGAGTGCGAGCGCGGGGGCGCGGTCCAGAAGTGAGCGCAGGGCGATCTGGCCTTCGAGGCGGGCCAGGGGTGCGCCGAGGCAGTGGTGGAGGCCGTGTCCGAAGGCGATGTGGCCCCGGGCGTCGCGCCGGATGTCGAAGCGGTCCGGCTCCGGGAAGCGCTCCGGGTCATGGGCGGCGGCGGCCAGCCCGACGAGGACCGCGGAGCCGCCGGGGATGACCGTGCCGCCGACCTCGGTGTCCTCGACCGTGAAGCGGTACGTCGCGTTCTCCACGGGACCCTCGTACCGCAACATCTCCTCGACGGCGCCGTCCAGGAGGGTCATGTCGGCGCGCAGCACGGCGAGTTGGTCGGGGTGGGTCAGCAGGGCGCGTACGCCGCTCGCGATCAGGTTCACCGTCGTCTCGTGGCCCGCGATGAGGAGGATGAAGGCCATGGCGCGCAGCTCGTCGGGCGAGAGCCGGTCGCCGTCCTCCGCGGTCGTGCGGATCAGGGCGCTGAGCAGGTCGTCGGCGGGGGCCGACGCCCGCTTGTCCTCGATCAGGTCGCGCAGGTACGCGGCGAGTTCCGCGAACGTCGCGTACTCGCCGTCGCGGTCGCTCGGCGCGACCACCTCGTTCGACATGCGCCGGAAGTCGGCGCGGTCGATGTCCGGGACACCGAGGAGCTCGCAGATGACCGTGAGCGGCAGCGGGAAGGCGAACGACTCGACGAGGTCGGCGCGACCGTGCGGGAGCATCGCGTCGAGCAGGTCGTCGGTGATGCGCTGGATGCGCGGGCGCAGCGACTCGACGCGGCGTGCGGTGAAGGCGCGGGTGACGAGGGAGCGCAGCCGCGTGTGGTGCGGCGGGTCGGTGATCAGCAGATGGGTGCCGATCAGCTCTTCGTCGAGGCCGGAGAAGCCCAGCTTGGCGGGGGACTTGACCAGGCGCGGGTCGGTGAGCGCGGCGCGCGCCTCCTCGTGCCCGACGATCAGCCATGCCTCGCCGTCGTCGGCCGGCTTGGGCAGCCGCACACGGTGCACCGGGCCGCGGGCGCGCAGCTCCTCGTAGACGGGATACGGGTCGGCCGTGAAGCCCGCGTACTCGCCCAGATCGATCGCTTCCCCCATGGCGCCGCCCCTCGCAGTGACCCTGACCCTCGTCTTCTGCTGAATCTAACTCGCGCCACTGACGATCGGTTCCCGTGAGGTGATCGCCGCGCCGCCCTCGGCGAGGAAGCGCGCGAGCGGCAGGGTCGCCGCGCCGACCGTCACCGCGTCGGGCCCGAGGCGCCCGAGTTCGATCGTGGTCTGCGCGTACGGGTGGCGCAGGGCGTACGCGGCGGCCGCCCGCCGGACCGGTTCGAGGAGGCGGGGACCGAGGAGGAGCCCGGCCCAGCCGCCGACGACGATGCGCTCCGGGTTGAAGAGATTGACGAGGTCGGCGATGCCCGCGCCGAGGAACTCGGCCGTCTCGTCGAGGAGTTCACCGGCGCCGGGGGCGGCGAGGAGTTCGGCGAGCGCCCCCTCCTCGTCGGTCGAGGTCCAGTGGCCGCCGCTCTCGCGCCATCGTTCGAGCAGCGCCTCGGCGCCCACGTAAGCCTCCAGGCAGCCGCGCGCCCCGCACCGGCAACGGCGCCCGCCGACCTGGAGCGTGGTGTGGCCCCATTCCCCCGCGCTGCCGGACGAGCCCTGGTAGGGGACGCCGTCGGCGATGACGCAGGCGCCGACGCCGGAGCCGATGAGGGTGACGACGGCGGTGCGGGCGCCGCGGCCCGCGCCGAACCACATCTCGGCGAGACCCAGAGTCTTGGCGCCGTTGTCGACGAACAGGGGTAGTTCCGGCGGGAGTTCACCGCGGTCACGGAGCATCGCTTCGAGGGGGACGGCGTCCCAGCCGATGGCTTGGCCGTGCACGACGGCTCCGACGACGCCGCCCGCATCGGAGGCGTCGACGATGCCGGGCACGCCGATGCCGACGCCGATGAGGGCGTCCGGGGCGACCTTCGCCTCGTCGAGCACCTGCGCCAGGCCGGCCGCGACGATCCGTACGACGTCCTGCGCGTCATGGCGTCCGTCGGGCAACGGGGCGTCCACGCGCGCGAGTTCGTTCAGGGTGAGGTCGAACAGCTCCACGCGTACGCGTGTCTCGCCGATGTCGACGCCGGCGAGATGGCCGCAGTGCGGGGCGACGCGCAGGAGCGTGCGTGGCCTGCCGCCGTCGGAGTCGACCGACCCGGCCTCCTCCAGGAGGCCGTCGGCGACGAGTTCGGAGACGACGTTGCTGATCGACCCCGAGCTGAGCGCCGTGAGGGGTCCCAACTCCTGTCGGCTGAGCGGGCCGTCGAAGTAGAGCTTGCGCAGCACCGTGGCCCGGTTGTTGCGTCTGAGGTCACGCACCGTGCGCCGGCGTGGTCCGGCCATCGTCATCCTCCCCCGTGCGGCGGACCCTGGGCGCTGTTCGCCCGCGCCCGGATCACGTCTGAATTTACCCGTGCCGCGCAGGTCAGTCGTCCAGGAGTCCCGCGTCGTGTGTGAGGAGGGCGATCTGGACGCGGTTGTTCAGGCCGAGCTTCGCGAGGATGCGGGAGACGTGAGCCTTGACAGTGGCGACGCTCATGTAGAGCTCGGCGGCGATCTCCGCGTTGGCGGCGCCGCGGCCCACGGCGACGGCCACCTCCCGCTCACGGTCGGCCAGTTCGGCGAGCCGTTCACGCGCGCGTGCCCTGCGGTCCTGCTGCGGGTCGGGGCCGGCGGCCCGCGTGATGAGCTGCCGGGTCACGGTCGGCGACAGGACGGGAGCTCCGGAGGCGACCCGGCGGACCGCCTCGACGATCTCGGCGGGCGCGGTGTCCTTGAGGACGAAACCCGCGGCGCCGGCGCGCAGCGCGCGCAGTACCTGTTCGTCGGCGTGGAACGTGGTGAGGACGATGACCTCGGGCGCGTCGGGCCGTGCCCGCAGCGCCTCGGTCGCGGCGAGCCCGTCCACGTCCGGCATGCGGATGTCCATGAGGACGACGTCGGGCCTGGTCTCGGCGACGAGGGCGGGGACCTCCGAGCCGTCGCCCGCCCGGCCGACGATCTCGATGTCGGGCGCGCCCCCGAGCATGAACGAGAGGCCCGCGCGCACCAGCGGGTCGTCGTCGACGAGGAGCACCCTGATCGGTTCCACCGCGTTCATCCAGTCCCGCCTTCGCGCCGTCGTACCGCAGCCGTCACCGTCGCCGCCGCCACCGTCCTCGGGGGCCACCGTAGCGAGGCGTTGATCGCCTGGTCCATGGGTGCCCGCCGCGGGCGGGGGTCACCCGGGCCACGGCAGCCACGCCTCGATCGCGAAGCCTCCGTCGTCGGCGGCGCCGTGGCCGAGGCTGCCGCCGGCCAGGGTCGCGCGTTCTGTGAGGCCGATCAGGCCCTGGCCCGAGCCGGGCACGTGCGGGACCTCGCCGGGCGGCGGCGGGTTGCGGACCGAGACGGTGACGCCGTCGCCCGGCGCGCCGGAGACGACTACCTCGGCCGCGGCGCCGGGGGCGTGCTTGCGGGCGTTGGTCAGGCCCTCCTGGACGATGCGGTAGGCGGTGCGGCCGACGGACGCGGGGACGGCGTCCGGGGTGGTTACCTGGTGGTCGAGGACGATCTTCATGCCCGCCTCGCGCGACTCGGCGACGAGGGCGTCGAGTCCGGCCAGCGTCGGCTGGGGCCGCCCCGACTCCTCGCCGTGGTCGTCGGCCCGCAGGACGCCGATGATCTCGCGCAGGTCCTGGAGCGCCTCGTGGGAGCTCTCGCGGATGACGCCGGCCGCGCGGGCGACCTCCTGCTGCGGGGCGTCGGGCCGGAACTCCAGGGCGCCCGCGTGGACGCTGAGCAGCGTGAGCCGGTGGGCGAGCACGTCGTGCATCTCGCGGGCGATGGCCTCGCGGGCGAGGCGCTGCGCCTGCTCGGCCCGCAGTCCGGCCTCGGTCTCGGCGCGCCGCGCCCGGTCACGCAGCGACAGCAGGAGCTGGCGCCGGGAGCGTACGAACATGCCCCAGCCGACGACGGTGATCGTCAGGACGATCGTGAAGGCGACGGAGAAGATGTACGGCGAGTCCGGGTCCGGCCGGATCCAGAAGAAGAACGGGATCAGCGCGCAGGAGGCGCCGGCGACCCAGGCGACGTATCGGAAGGGCCGGTGCACGGCGAGGGTGAAGATGGCGACCATGGTGGCGCCGCCCGCGCTGTTCGACATCATGCTGACGGCCGACAGTGCGACGGCCAGGCCCATGGGCCACCGCCTGCGCAGCCACACGGAGGCGCAGGCGAGTGCGCCGAGCCACTGGTCGAGGTCGGCGAGACCCTCGGAGGTGTTCGGGTCGTTCGAGACGGAGTGGGCGCCGAGCAGGCCGATGGCCACGGCGACACCGAAGCAGGTGAAGTCGACGACCCAGTCGCGCAGGGTGCGGCGCCTGCGGCCGGGGCGGCCGTCCGGGTCCAGGTCGAGCTCGTCGGCGACGGCCGAGGGCAGCATCCTGCGCCGCCACCGGTACGGCTCCCCCGGTGGGGTCGTCCCTGTCCGCTCCTGAACCTCCATGGTCGACAAATCTACGCACCCGGGGCGCCCGGGACCGCCTCGTGGAGCGGACCGTGGACGAAAGTCTCGGCGGCCGGTACTTCGGTAGGCGCGCCCCGCCGGAAGCCGCGTCTTGTGGCGGGACGCGCCTCGCCCCGCGGCCGATGTGCGTGGGAGGTCCGCGGGGCGAGGTTGTCACCTATGAAGAAGGTTCTGGAGTTCATCGGCGCGATCGCGCTCATTCAGGGCGCGGTCGGCCTGCTGCACGAGTTCACCGGGTGGCTGAGCTGGGGCGTCATCCAGCACCTCGGCTTCCTCGACGGCTACGAGGTGTACGGGAGCATCGCGCTGATCGTGCTCGCGTTCGCCCTGTTCGCCGCGTCGGAGAACGTCAGGAGCTGACGGCGCCGGTCACCGGGGTCGCTTCAGCAGCCGTGGTCGACGAGGTCGAACGTCGCGTAGTGGTCGCCGGTGTAGTAGTCCTCCTGGGACTGCTCACCGGTGACGATGCGACGGGCGCCGCGGGTCGGGGAACCAGGGGTGATGACCGTGTACTCGTGGTAGTAGCCGGTGGACTGCGAGGGCAGGACGCCTTCCCGGTTCTGGAAGACGGTGCCGTCCTGGTCGTACGGGTAGGGGCCGCCCTGCTCGATGAGGTCGAGGGTGTCGTGGGCCTGGGAGGGCAGCGCCGAGTAGCAGATGTCGCCGACGGCGGTCACGGAGTACGTGACGGGGGCCGGGGCCGCGGTGGCCGAACCGGCGAGGACGGGGCCGCCGATGAGCAGGGCGGCGGCGAGGGCAGTGACACTGGCGATTCGTGGGGGGATTCGCATGGCCCCTAGTGTGACGCGCGTAGAGCCTGGCGTGTCAACGTCAAGTCAGGGGAGTTTTCCGGAAGTTAACCAATCGGAGGCGCCGCTTCAGGCGCGTCCAGGGCGCGTTCGGGGACGCTCGGCGTACGTCTCCGGCGGCGGCTCAGGCGGTGGCGCGGCGCCCCCATGCCGTTCCTGCCAGCACGAACACGGCTCCCAACAGGCCCAGCAGCCCCAGGCGTTCGCCGCCGATGACGATGCCGGCCGCCGCGGCCCACAGCGGCTCCGTGCCGAGGAGCAGGCTCACCCGCGACGGTGACGTCCGGTGGACCGCCCACATCTGTACGAAGAAGGCGAAGAGCGTACAGAAGACGGACAGGAAGACGAGCCCAGCCCACTCGCGCGCGCCGAAGTCCGCGGCCACCTCCCACGGCGCGGCGCCGGTCCCCGGAACACCGCACAGGAGCGCGAACACGACGACGGACGCGCCCAGTTGGACCGTCGTCAGGGGCAGCGCGTCCGCTCCCCGCACGGACTTCATCCGGGCCATGGCGAGGACGTGGACGGTGCGGGCGAGTGCCGCGAGCAGCATCAGGAGGTCACCGGCGGACGGGGCCGTGAAGCCGCCGCTCTGGGTGAGCAGGACGACGCCCGCCACGGAGACGGCCGCCGCGGCGAGGAACGTCCGGGACGGCCTGGTCCGGGTCACCGCGGCCTCGGCGAGGGGCGTGAAGATCATGGTGAGGCTGATGATGAGGCCCGCGTTCGTCGCGGAGGTGTGGACGACGCCGTAGGTCTCCAGAAGGAAGATTCCGCTGAGGATCAGCCCGAGGAGTCCCGCCCCGCGCCACTGCGCGGCGCTCAGCCCACGCAGCGTGCCCCGTCCGACCACGGCGAGCGCCGGCAGGACGGCGCCGAAACGGAGCACGAGCACCGCGAGGACGGTGGTCTGGGTGGTGATGCCCTTGGCCGCGAGATAGCTGGCTCCCCAGACGACGGCCACGAGGAGAACGGGCAGGTCGGTGAGCCAGGCGCGGCGGGGCGCGGTGACGGTGAGGGTGGTCAAGGTGCGGTCTCCGGCGGCGTACGGCGGGCGTGGAGACGGCGGCGGCTCGCACGGGGGCGGCTCACCGTACCCGCGGCAAGATCGTCCGGGCCAGCGCTTTCCGCCCGCCGGGCCGGCTCGGGTCTTGCGCCCGATCGAGTCGAGAGGCCCTGGGCCCACCCGCACCCGGAATGCGTCGGTCTGCCCGCGGGGCCGGGGGCGGCGGCATAGGTGTCCGTTTGCCGCCAGCACCAGGGACCGCCCGTCCATTTACTTGAAGCCATTACAACCGATGGCTTCAGGAGGACCCATGAACGGCAAGGCAGCACTCGTCACCGGTGGCAGCCGTGGGATCGGCGCGGCGACCGCGCTGCGGCTCGCCCGTGAGGGCGCGGATGTGGCGGTCACCTACGTGAACGGCAAGGAGGCGGCCGAGGAGGTCGTGCGCCGCATCGAGGCACTGGGGCGGCGCGGTCTCGCCCTGCGCGCAGACTCGGCGGACGCCCACGAGGCCGCCGGTGCCGTGGAGCAGGCGGCGGAGGCGTTCGGCAGGTTCGACGTGCTGGTGAACAACGTGGGCCTGGGGGTGCTCGGACCGCTGGAGGGTTTCTCCCTCGCCGAGATCGACCACGCGCTCGCGGTGAACGTGCGCGGTGTCCTGCTGGCCTCGCAGGCAGCTGCGGCACGGCTGTCCGACGGCGGCAGGATCGTCACCGTCGGCACCTGCATGGCCAAGCGCGTACCGGGTCCCGGCGGGACGGTGTACGCGACGACCAAGGCGGCCCTGATCGGCCTGACGAAGGCGCTGGCGCGCGAGTTGGGCGGCCGCGGCATCACGGCGAACATCGTCCACCCGGGCCCGATCGACACGGACATGAACCCGGCGGACGGCCCTTATGCCTCGGGCCAGACCGCTTCCGTCGCGCTGGACCGGTTCGGCACGGCCGACGAGGTGGCGTCGATGGTCGCCTATCTCGCGGGCCCCGAGGCCACCTATGTCACGGGCGCGGAGTTCGCCGTGGACGGCGGGCACGCGGCGTGACGTGATGCGCGCGGGGGCGTACCGGTGCTGTCGGGCCGGTACGCCCCCGCGCGGGTCTGCGGGAGGGACGGGATCAGCCGCCGAGCTCCTGGTGGCGGGCTGTCAGACGGGCCGTGCCCTCGTCGGTCAGCGAGCCGAACAGGCGCAGGCGGGAGATGCCGCCGTCCGGGTAGATGTCCACGCGCGCGTGGGTTCCGACGGCGGGGGTGTCGAGCACGAAGCGGTGGTTGGTGTCGGGCTGGAGGCGGGTGCGGGGCAGGACCTCGACCCACGCGCCATCATCGCCGTCGCGCACCGAGACCGACGCCCAGCCCGCCGAGTTGCCCTTGAGGTAGGCGGTGTCGATCTCCAGGGCGCGGATCTGCGACTGGGCGACCAGGCGGTAGCTGATCCAGTCGTTGCCCTGGTCGCGGCGACGGCGGGTCTCCCAGCCGTCGTCCATCTTGCGGGAGCGGCCCGGCTGGATGGTGTTGCTCGCGGGCGAGTAGAAGAGGTTGGAGGCGTCCTCGGCGCTGCCGCCGTTCTCCAGGGCGACGACGTCGAAGGTGCCGAGCGTGGCGAGCCACTTGGGGTCGGGCACGACCTCGCCGTGAACGCGCAGGCGGGCGATGCCGCCGTCGGGGTGCTGGTTGACGCGCAGGTGCGTGAAGCGCTGCTCCACGTCGACGGCGAAGCCGTTGGCCGCATGGCCGCCGACCGCCGTGCGCGGTACGAGCGTCGTCCACTTGACGTCGCCCGACAGGAGCTCCTCCGGGGTGGGCGCGCCTTCCACGGACGCGGCCTCGACGGAGACGGCCTGCGGGTAGTTGCCGCGGAAGTGGGCGGTGTCGACGATGATGCCGCGGATCACGCCGGGGGCGCCGAGCCGGACGAGCGCCCAGTCGTGGTCCTCGGCGGTCGGCCACGGGTGGTCCGCGCCGGTGCCGCGGCGACGCCGGGTCTCCCAGCCGTCCATGATCTTGCCCTTGTGGCCGAAGTGCTCGGGGTCGAACTCGGCGCGCTCGGGCACGAGGAGGTTCTCGCGCTGGGCGAAGAACTCGTCGTTGGCAGCGATGACACCGGCGCCGAGCTGCCGCGCGGCGAGGTCGGCGTACTGCGTGAACGGGAAGTCGGCGGTGCGGTAGTCGGCGTAGGGGTCTCCGCCGCCGTAGGGGTTCGCGTCGCCGGTGAAGCTGGGTATCGCCGTCACAGTGATCAGTTGTTCCTTTCGAGGAGCTTGCCCGCGGGGGCGGTGAACTCGCCCTCGGCGACGATGCGTTCACCGCGCAGCCAGGTCGACTTGACGACACCGTGCAGCGTCTTGCCCGCGTAGGCGGTGACGCGGTTGCGGTGCTGCAGCTCGGCCGGGTCGACGGTGAACGTCTCCTCGGGTGCGAGAACCGCGAAGTCGGCGTCGCGGCCGGCGGCGATGGCGCCCTTGCGGTCGTCGAGGCCGACCAGCTCCGAGGTGCGCGAGGACATCCAGCGCACCACGTCGTCGAGGGAGTGGCCGCGCCCCCGGGCCTCGGTCCAGATGGCGGAGAGGCTCAGCTGGAGGCCGGAGATGCCGCCCCACGCGGTGGCGAAGTCGTCGGTCTTCAGGTCGGCGGTCGACGGCGAGTGGTCGGTGACGACGCAGTCGATGGTGCCGTCGGCGAGCGCCTGCCACAGCAGGTCCTGGTTGGCGGCCTCGCGGATGGGCGGGCAGCACTTGAACTCGCTCGCGCCGTCCGGGACTTCCTCGGCGGTGAGCGTGAGGTAGTGCGGGCACGTCTCGACAGTGAGCTTGACGCCCTCGGCCTTGGCCTCGGCGATCAGCGGCAGCGCGTCGGAGGAGGACAGGTGCAGGATGTGGACGCGGGCGCCGATCCGCTTGGCGGTGTCGATGAGCCCCTTGATCGCGACGTCCTCGGAGATCCGGGGCCGGGTCGCGAGGTAGTCGTCGTACTTGGGACCGCTGTTGTGCGGGGCGACGTCCAGCTCGTGCGGGTCCTCGGCGTGCACGATGAGCAGGCCGCCGAAGCCGGCGATCTCGGCCATGGAGGCGGTGAGCTGGTCACCGTTCAGGTGCGGGAACTCGTCCACGCCGGACGGCGAGAGGAAGCACTTGAAGCCGAAGACGCCGGCGTCGTGCAGCGGACGCAGGTCCTTGACGTTGTCGGGCAGCGCGCCGCCCCAGAAGCCGACGTCGATGTGCGCCTTGGCGGCGGCGACGTCCTGCTTGGTGCGGAGGTTGGCCGCGGTCGTCGTCGGCGGCAGCGAGTTGAGCGGCATGTCGACGATCGTGGTGATGCCGCCGGCCGCCGCGGCGCGGGTGGCCGTCCAGAAGCCCTCCCACTCCGTGCGCCCCGGGTCGTTCACATGGACATGGGTGTCCACGAGGCCGGGCATGAGGACATCGTCACCGAAGTCCTCGAGCCGGGCGCCGGCCGGTACCTCCGCGTCATGCGGAAGGACGGCGGCGATCTTTCCCCCGGCGACGGCGACCGACGCGGGCCGCGTGCCTTCGGGGGTGATGACGCGGGTCGAGCGCAGCACCAGTTCGACGTCGGACACCCGAGCCCCTCTCAGTAAATTCAACGTTCTGTTGAAGGAGTTTTCACTCCGGTCCAGGGTCCGTCAAGACCCTCCTCGTACGGGACGACGCCGCCCTGGACGTTTCCACAAAGTGGAATTAGAATTCCGTAAGCCAGAACGTAGCTATCTACGACGACACCGTCAAGAGAGCACAGGTATGGCCCGGCGACACCCGGACAAAGGCGCCCTGACCGGCTGGAACAACCCGGGCCGTGCCACACCCCCCGCGGTGACCGCCGGGTAGGCTGCAGCCTTGCCCTTCCGCCCCGAAAGGAACGCGCCCGTGCCGACGTCAAGCGCCAGCACCAAGTCCTCTGGCCCTTCCGCCCCGACCGGCGGAGTCCAGTCCCTCGAGCGCGCCTTCGACCTCCTGGAGCGGATGGCCGACGCCGGGGGCGAGGTGGGTCTCAGCGAGCTCTCCGCGAGCAGTGGCCTTCCCCTGCCGACGATCCACCGCCTGATGCGCACCCTGGTCGCCTGCGGGTACGTGCGCCAGCAGACCAACCGGCGCTACTCGCTCGGCCCCCGCCTGATCCGCCTCGGCGAGTCCGCCTCCCGCCTGCTGGGCACCTGGGCCCGCCCCTATCTCGCCCGCCTCGTCGAGGTGACCGGCGAGACGGCGAACATGGCGCTGCTCGACGGGGACGAGATCGTGTACGTCGCGCAGGTGCCGTCCAAGCACTCGATGCGGATGTTCACCGAGGTGGGCCGCCGCGTCCTGCCGCACTCGACGGGCGTGGGCAAGGCCCTGCTCGCCGGCACCCCGGCCGACGAGGTGCGCGCGCTGCTCGCGCGGACCGGCATGCCGGCCGCCACGGAGAAGACGATCACGACGCCCGAAGGCTTCCTCGACGCGCTCGCCGAGGTGCGCACCGCCGGGTACGCGGTCGACGACAACGAGCAGGAGATCGGTGTGCGCTGCCTCGCCGTCTCCGTGCCCAACTCCCCCACGGCCGCCGCGATCTCGATCTCGGGCCCGGCGGGGCGCGTCACCGACGAGGCGACCGAGAAGATCGTGCCGGTGCTTCAGCAGGTCGCCGAGGAGCTGTCGGTGGCGCTGTCGAGCTCCGGGGTCGGCGTGTAGCGGGCACCGCCCGCAGCGTCACGGGACGGGCCGGCCGTCGTGAGCCGCCCGTCCACCATTTCGCACACCTCGTCCGCCACCGCCAGATGCGCCCGGTCATGCGTGACCAGGACCGTCGCGGTGCCGCGCTCCCTCGTGAGGCGGGCGAGCAGATCCAGTACGGCCGCCCCCCGCTCGTGGTCGAGGGCGCTCGTCGGCTCGTCCACGAGCAGGACCGACGGCTCGTTCATCAGGGCGCGGGCGATGTTGACGCGCTGGCGCTGACCGCCGGACAGCTGGTGAGGGCGGCGGCGCGCCTGGTCCGTGAGCCCGACCGCTGCCAGCAACTCCCCTGCCCGCTCCCGTACTTCGTGCGGTTTGCGGCCGTCCAGGTGGGCCATGACCTGGAGCTGTTCGAGGGCGGTCAGGGACGGCAGCAGGTTGGGCTGCTGGAAGACGATGCCGAGGGAGCGGCGGCGCAGCCCGGCGCGTTCGGCGGGGCCGATCGAGTCCGTCGGCGTGCCGCCCACCGTCACGGTGCCGCTGTCGGGCGTGACCAGCGTCGCCGCGACCGCGAGGAGGCTGGACTTGCCCGAGCCGGACGGGCCGACGACCGCGGCGACCGTGCCGGCCGGGACATGCAGCGTGACGTTGTCGAGCGCCGTGATGCGGCCGTCGCCGTCCGGGTAGGTCAGGGTGATCTCGTCGAGGTCGAGGCTCATCGGGCGCTCCCGAGTGCGGTGAGGGGGTCGACGGCGGTGATGCGCCGGATGGACAGGGCGGCGCCGGCCGCGCCGAGGACGGTCATGACGGCGGCCGGGCCGAGCGTGGTGAGCGGCTCCATGACGAACGGCACGCTGTCGGGCACGAACGCCCCGATGAGCGCCGCGAGCGCCGTCCCGAGGGCCGTACCGCCGACGAGCATGACCACGGCCTGCCCGAGCGCGTCCTTCAGCAGATAGGGCGTCGAGGAGCCGAGGGCCTTGAGGACCGCGATGTCGCCGCTGCGCTGGATCGTCCACACGGTGAAGAACGCGCCGATGACCATCGCCGAGATGACGAAGAGGAAGCCCCGCATCAGCTGGAGCGAGCCGTTCTCGGCCTGGTAGGACCCTATGGCCTCCAGCGCCCCGTCGACGGTCCGCGTCTCGGTGCCCGCCGCACGGTCCGCGGCGCCGAGGTCGGCGCCGTCCCCGGTGCGCAGGGCGATCACGGTCGCCTGCTCCTCCCCGGAGCGCTGCCCGCCCGGCGCCACGCTCTGCCAGTCGCCGAGGTCGATCCAGACGACAGGCGTGTGGCTGTACGAGGCGTCGCCCGCGACCGCGCTCACCGTGAGGGACGTACCGGACAGGGCGATACGGTCACCGGGCCGCGCGCCCAGATCGTCCGCCGCCTGCTGGGACAGGACGGCCGTGCCGGGTGCCGTCGTGTCGGGCGCGAGACCCGAGCGGGGCCGCACGCCGAACGCGGACACGGCCGCCGTGTGGTGGCCCGCTGCGGCGTTGACGGTGCTGATACCGAGCGGCTGCGCGCTGTCGACCCCCGGGCGCGCGGCGAGCGCGCGCCACTGCTCGGCCCCGACCGCCGACCCGGTGAACGACACCGCCTGGCCGTCCGGCGGCCGGGCGAAGGCCAGGTGGTCGGCGGACAGCCCGGTCAGCGCCGAGGTGTTGTCCCGGGCCAGGCCCGCGGTCAGGCCGGACAGCAGGCCGACGAGCAGCGTGATCAGCACGACCACGCTTCCCATCAGTGCGAACCGGCCCTTGGCGAACCGTAGATCTCTCCATGCGACGAACATGGTCCCCAGCCTGCGGCCGGGCCCCCGTCCCGGGCATCGCGCCACAGCACGCTTCACCCGAATCGAAGGAAGGAGCCACCTTTCAAACTTTCGGTTGACCGCGGGCCGGGATCTTCTGCCTACGCTGGTGACGGTATGGATCCACGTTCTCTGACCCCCGTTCTGCGCGTCCTGCGCCTGTGCCTGCATCTGCTGATGGCCGGGCTGCTCGTGCTGGTCGCCGGCCGGGCACTGGCCGGGGACTCCACGGGAGCGGGCGCCGTGGTGGCCGCCGCGGTCGTGATGGCCGTCGTGTACGGCGCGGGCCCGCTGATCCCGGCCGTACGGGCCACGCGGGCCGGGGCCGCACTGTGGCTCGGAGCGCTGTGCGCAGTGTGGCTGGTGCTCCTCGTCCTCTCCCCCGACGGCCTGTGGCTGGCGTTCCCGCTGTACTTCCTCCAGCTGCATCTGCTGCCCGCCCGCTGGGGCGTGCCCGCCGTGACGCTCACCGCCGGCGCGGCCATCGCCTCGTACGTACTCCATGGGCAGCCGCTCAACCCGGGGGCCTTCATAGGGCCCCTCCTCGGCGCGGCCGTGGCCGTGGCGACGGTCATCGGTTACCAGACGCTGTACCGCGAGAGCGAGCGCAGACGCCACCTGATCGAGGAGCTGATCGCGACGCGCGCCGAACTCGCCGCCGCGGAGCGCACGGCGGGCACCCTCGCCGAGCGGGAGCGCCTGGCCCGCGAGATCCACGACACCCTCGCGCAGGGCCTGTCCTCGATCCAGCTCCTGCTGCGCGCGGCCCAGCGCGCGCTGCCGCCGCAGTCCCCTGCCGCCCCGCACATCGAACAGGCGCGCGCTGCAGCCCAGGACAACCTGGCGGAGGCCCGCCGTTTCGTACGGGCCCTGTCCCCGCCGGACCTGGAGAACGGGTCACTCGCCGGGGCCCTGGAGCGGCTGTGCACGACGGCTCCCGGGCTCACCGTCCGCTTCACGGCGAGCGGCACGCCGGCCGGGCTGCCGACGCCGTACGAGGTCGCGCTGCTGCGGATCGCGCAGTCGGCGCTCGCGAACACCGTGCGGCACGCGGGGGCGCGCCGCGCCGAGATCACCCTCAGCTTCATGGACACGGCCGTGGCCCTCGACATCGTGGACGACGGCCGCGGCTTCGACCCCATGTCGGCCCCGGCCGGTGACGGCGGGTTCGGCCTGCCCGCGATGCGCTCACGTGCCGAGTCCCTCGGGGGCACGTTCACGGTGGAGTCGGCGCCGGGTCAGGGCACGGCGGTCGCGATCACACTCCCCCTTCCGGTGGCAGGGGCGGCATGACCATCCGGCTCCTGCTCGCCGACGACCACCCCGTCGTACGCGCCGGGCTCCGCGCGGTCCTCGACGCCGAACCCGACTTCGAGATCGCCGCGGAGGCCGCCACGGCGGAGCGGGCCGTGGAGCTCGCCGCGGCCGGCGGGGTCGACGTCGTCCTCATGGACCTCCAGTTCGGCGCCGGGATGCACGGCTCGGAGGCGACCGCGGCCATCGCGGCGCGGCCCGGTGCGCCGCGTGTCCTCGTCCTGACCACGTACGACACAGACGCGGACATCCTGGCCGCGGTGGAGGCGGGCGCGTCCGGGTATCTGCTGAAGGACGCGCCGCCGGAGGAGCTCGCGGCAGCGGTCCGCACGGCCGCCTCCGGCCAGTCCGCCCTCGCCCCCGCGATCGCGCACCGTCTGATGGACCGCATGCGCGCCCCGGCCGAGGCGCTCAGCCGCCGCGAGCTGGAGGTGCTCCAGCTCGTCAGGGACGGCCTGTCGAACCAGCGGATCAGCAAGGAACTGTTCCTCAGCCAGGCGACGGTGAAGTCCCATCTCGTGCACATCTACGCCAAGTTGGGCGTCGATTCACGCACGGCGGCGGTCGCCGCGGCCACCGCACGCGGCCTGATGCGCCGCTGACCCGCCGTCCAACCTGCCGGACCCGCCGCAGCCCGTGCCGCGCACAGCGACAGCCACCGCACGCGGACTCATGCGGCGCTGCCCCCGTTCACCCGGCCGGACCCGCCGCCGCGAAGTCGTGTGCGCTCGCCCGGCGCAGCGCGCGCAGCTCGTGCCGCGCCAGCGGCGGCGCGGGCACGGTCAGGACCGGGCAGCCGGCGTGGGCGACGACGTAGCGGTGGATCCGCCCGCGCCACATGCGGCGTGGGTGGACGCCGATGACGAGCAGGTCGTCCGGGCCCGCCACCGCGTCGCACAGAGCCCGGCCCGGCTTGGCCCTGACCACACGGCGTACCAGGTCCACGTCCCGGGGCGGCCCGCCGAGCGCCTCGGCGAAGGCGCGGTCGAGGCGGGCGCGGGCCTCGCCGTGCCAGTGCCGGGCCCACTGCCGGTCGGGGCGGCGGGCGTACAGGCCCTCGCCCTCGGGCGGCTCCCAGGCGTGGACGGCTACGAGGACCCGGCCGGAGCGGCGCGCCTGCTCGGCGGCCGCGCGCAGCGCCGCGAGCCCGCCGAGTGAGTCGCTCACCCCGACGACGACCTGCCCGGCCACTGACTCGGAGCGCCGGGCCGCAACCCCAGTCACGGCTTCCTCCCCTTGCGCCGCTTCCCGTTCACGAGCGCGCGGACCCAGGCACCCGCCGGGCGCACGGTGCGCGCTTCCGCGCGGCGCTGCATCTCCCGTTCGAAACGGTCCGTGACACAGCCCGCCCCGTACCCATCCATGGCATGCCTCCTCAGCCGCTCCCCAGGCCAAAGCCCCTGACCTCTGTCGAGTCTGTACGCTGATTGGCCTGGACAGCAGGGCCAATAACGGAGAGTTGGCATGGCAGGCAATCGAGTGGTCCACGCCTTGAGCACCCCTGGCACGGACAGCATGAACAGATCCCTGGGCAGCCGCCGCCTGGCCGGCCTCCTGGCGGTGACCGCCGGGGAGAGGCCCGGCTACCGCGCCCTCGCCCAGGGCGTGCGCACCCTGCTGCTCGACGGACGTATCCCGCTGCACACCCGGCTGCCCGCCGAGCGCGAGCTGGCCACGGCACTCGGTGTCAGCCGCGCCACGGTCACCGCCGCCTACGACCTGCTGCGCGAGGGCGGCTACGCGCGCAGCAGGCGCGGCGCGGGGACCTGGACCGAGCTGCCCGAGGGACAGCGGCCCGCCAGCGTGGCCGTCTTCCCCGCGGGCGACGACGTGATCGACCTCGCCGTCGCGGCGCCCGGCGCACCGGAGGCGGAACTCGCCGACGCGCTCGCCGCCGCGAGCACACTGCTGCCCCGGCACGCGTCGACGCCCGGCTACCACCCGTACGGGCTTCCCGAGCTGCGGGCCGCGGTCGCCGAGAGGTTCACGCGGCGCGGGCTGCCGACGCTTCCCGAGCAGATCCTCATCACCTCGGGCGCCCAGCAGGCGGTGTCGCTCACCCTGGGGCTCCTCGCGAGGGCGGGCGACCGCGTCCTGGTCGAGAACCCGTCGTACCCGAACGCCCTGGACGCGCTGAACAGGGGCGGGATGCGGGCCACGCCGGTGCCGGTCACGGACGGCGGCTGGGACACGGACCTGTTCGAGTCGGCGCTGCGCCAGACCGCGCCGCGGCTCGCCTATCTGATCCCGGACTTCCACAACCCGACCGGGCGGCTGATGCCGCGCGAGCAGCGGGTGCGGCTCCTCGAGGCGGCGCGGGCGACCGGGACCTGGCTGGTCGTGGACGAGACGGTCGCCGACATCGCGCTGGACGTGCCGGCGCCCGCGCCGTTCGCCTCGCTCGCGGCGCACGGCGCGGGCGAACAAGTCGTCACCGTGGGCTCGTTGAGCAAGTCGCACTGGGGCGGGCTGCGCATCGGCTGGGTGCGGGCCGGGTCGCGGCTCATCACGGAACTGGCCACGGCACGGGTGCCGTTCGACATGTCGGGTTCCGTGCTCGACCAGCTCGTCGCGCTGCGGCTGGTCGACCGGATGGACGAGGTCCTGAGCGAGCGCCTTCCCCGGATGCGGGCCCAGCGGGACGCGCTCGCCGAGGACCTGGCGCGTGAACTGCCGGAGTGGCGCTGGCAGTTGCCGCCCGGCGGCCTGTCGCTCTGGATCGACCTGGGCCGCCCGATCGCCTCGGCTCTCGCCCGGGCCGCGCTGCGGCACGGGGTGCGCATCGAGGGCGGCTCCCGCTTCGGCGCGGACCCGGGCACGCACGAGCACCGGCTGCGCTTCCCGTACACCCAGCCGCCCGAGGTCGCCAGGGAGGCGGTGCGCCGCCTGGCGCAGACGCTCGCGGACGGCCTCGGCACGACGGGCGACGAGCCGGGCAGGCCCCACTGGGTGGCGTAACTCCGGACCGATGGGCCGTCAATTCGCGTACGAGGTCAGTGCAGTGGCGGCCCACCGAACAGCTCCACCGCTTTCCGCACGTCCCCGAGGCCCTTCGCCAGGGCGCTGACCGAGCCGATCGCGCCCGCGATGAGCAGCAGGGACCGGCGCAGGCGCGGGATCTCCGGGAGGCCGCCGGCGGCCATCGCGTCCAGGGCGGCCAGTTCGTCCTCGGCGACCGCGCGGTCGGGGAACTCGGCCGGATGGGCGGCCAGTTCACGACGCAGCCTGGACACCGCGGTGCGTAACTCCGTCACCCGCGGATCCTCTTCGCTGACCGCCACCAGCTTCTGCCCCACGCTCCGCAACACAGCTCTCCCCCCTCGCACGCCTTTGTGCGACTGCAGACGTGCGCGTTCCGCACGCCGTACGCCTTCCGCGGCCCCGGCGGGGCGTTGGCCGGACTCGCCGCATCGGGGTCGCCGGCCAGTAAACGCCACTTTCTGCCGCGCCCGCCACCGTGCCGACCGAATTCCGGCCTCACGAGTGTCCCGGCGGTCGGCGCGCGGGGCGCTCGGTGAGGTATCCAGGCTTCATGACACACGCAACGGATGACGCTCCGGTGACGGGACTGCTGCTCGCGGCGGGCGGCGGGCGCAGGCTCGGCGGGCAGCCGAAGGCGCTCCTGACGCACCGCGGGCGTCCCCTGGTGGAGCACGCGGTGGCGGTGCTGCGCGCGGGCGGCTGCGAGCGCGTCCACGTCGTGCTCGGCGCGGCCGCCGACGACGTACGGGCGCGGGCGGACCTCACGGGGTGCGTGCTCGTGGAGAACCCGGCGTGGGAGGAGGGCATGGGGTCGTCGCTGCGGGCGGGCCTCGGCTCGCTCGCCGGTACGGGGACGTCGAGCGCGCTCGTACTCCTTGTGGACCAACCGGGCATCGGGGCGCCTGCGGTGGCTCGGGTCCGGGCCGCGTACCGGTCGGCGGGGTCGCTCGCGGCGGCCGCGTACGACGGGGAACGCGGGCATCCGGTCCTGTTCGGGGCGGAGCACTGGCCGGGGATCGTGGCGAGCGCGGCCGGAGACCGCGGGGCGCGGGCGTACCTGAAGGAGCACGCTTCGGAGCTCACGCTCGTGGAGTGCGGCGATGTGGCCGATGACTACGACATCGACACCGAGGCCGACCTGAAGCACCTTGAGTGAGGGGCATGAACGGGGCGTGAGGAGCCTGGCACCGAGCGCCACGTTATGTCGACCCGGAGAATCTCGACATCAACAAACCATTGAACTTCCACAATGAGGAAACTAGTATCCACTGCTCAGAAGGGCCGGTCCCCCCGCGCGGGGTCCGTAGTCGTATTCCGGCGCCCACGGCACTCGGTGCCGCCCGCGCCCGTTCGCTGAAGGAAGTGACAGCTCATGTCCGCACCAGCGCCGTCCCCGCTGGCCATCGTCGACGCAGAGCCCCTGCCCAGGCAGGAAGAGGTGCTCACGGACGCGGCCCTCGCCTTCGTGGCCGAGCTGCACCGGCTGTTCACGCCCCGGCGTGACGAGCTCCTCACCCGCCGCGCGGAGCGTCGCGCCGAGATCGCCCGCACCTCCACGCTCGACTTCCTCCCGGAGACCGCTCATATCCGCGAGGACACCACCTGGCGCGTCGCGCCCGCCCCGGCCGCGCTGAACGACCGCCGCGTCGAGATCACCGGTCCCACCGACCGCAAGATGACCATCAACGCCCTCAACTCGGGCGCCAAGGTCTGGCTCGCGGACTTCGAGGACGCCTCCGCCCCCACCTGGGAGAACGTCGTCCTGGGCCAGGTCAATCTGGTCGACGCCTACACGCGCAACATCGACTTCACGGACGAGCGCACCGGCAAGTCGTACGCCCTCAAGGGCAACGACGAGCTCGCGACCGTCGTGATGCGCCCGCGCGGCTGGCACCTGGACGAGCGTCACCTGAAGGACGAGGCCGGCCGCCCCGTTCCCGGCGCGCTCGTCGACTTCGGCCTGTACTTCTTCCACAACGCCAAGCGCCTGATCGAGCTCGGCAAGGGCCCGTACTTCTACCTCCCGAAGACGGAGTCGCACCTGGAGGCCCGCCTCTGGAACGAGATCTTCGTCTTCGCGCAGGACTACGTCGGGATCCCGCAGGGCACCGTCCGCGCGACCGTCCTGATCGAGACGATCACGGCCGCGTACGAGATGGACGAGATCCTCTACGAGCTCCGCGACCACGCCGCCGGCCTGAACGCGGGCCGCTGGGACTACCTGTTCTCCATCGTCAAGAACTTCCGTGACGGCGGCGCCAAGTTCGTCCTGCCGGACCGCAACCTGGTCACGATGACGGCCCCGTTCATGCGCGCCTACACCGAACTCCTCGTCCGCACCTGCCACAAGCGGGGTGCGCACGCGATCGGCGGCATGGCGGCGTTCATCCCGTCGCGCCGCGACGCCGAGGTCAACAAGGTCGCGTTCGAGAAGGTCAAGAACGACAAGGACCGCGAGGCCGGCGACGGCTTCGACGGCTCGTGGGTCGCCCACCCCGACCTGGTCCCGATCGCGATGGCGTCCTTCGACGCGGTCCTCGGCGACAAGCCGAACCAGAAGGAGCGCCTGCGCGAGGACGTGTCCGTCGCGCCCGGCGACCTGATCGCGATCGACTCCCTCGACGCCAGGCCCACCTACGACGGCCTGGTCAACGCCGTCCAGGTCGGCATCCGCTACATCGAGGCGTGGCTGCGCGGCCTCGGCGCCGTCGCCATCTTCAACCTGATGGAGGACGCGGCCACCGCCGAGATCTCCCGCTCGCAGATCTGGCAGTGGATCAACGCCGGTGTCGTCTTCGAGGGCGGCGAGCACTCCGGCACGACCGTCACGGCCGACCTGGCGCGTGAGGTCGCGGCCCAGGAGCTCGCGAACATCAAGGCCGAGATCGGCGAGGAGGCCTTCGCGGCCGGCAAGTGGCAGCAGGCCCACGACCTCCTCCTCCAGGTCTCCCTGGACGCGGACTACGCGGACTTCCTGACGCTGCCCGCGTACGAGCAGCTCGCCGGCTGAGTCCTGCCCCGCACCACCCGAGCCCTCGGCACCGCACAGCGCCGGGGGTTCGGTCGTGTCCGGGGTCAGCCCTTGTGACCGAGGTGGACGGACCAGTCCTGTTCGGCGGCCGGTTTGCCGTGCAGGTCTGGGACGCGCTTGAGCCAGTCGGGGCGTCCCTTCTCCGTGTCGGCGGCGCGGCGCGCGTCGGCGGCCGCCAGCTGGTCGCGCGACGGGAAGTCCGTGGGCAGCCAGGCGGCCGACGTACGGGCGCGGGCCGCGAGGTAGGAGACGTATGCCTCGCGGACCTCGTCCGGCGAGGTGAAGCCCGGCTCGTCGGTCAGCCACGCGTCGGGGACGAGGGCGGTGATCTCGCGGAGCATCTCCTCGGTGACGAGGGGGGCCAGCTCCGCGTCGGCGGCCGCCGTGTCGGGCCCGTAGGCGCCGAGGGCGTGATGGCGGAAGTCGTACGCCTTGTCGGGCACGGACGCGTCCCAGCGATGGTGGAAGATCAGGGCCGCGCCGTGGTCGATCAGCCACAGCTTCGGCTCCTGGATGCCGAAGGTGGGCCAGATCATCAGGTTCGAACTGTGGATCGTACGGTCCACGTTGACCGTGAGGGCGTCGAGCCACACGATCTTCCCGGCCTCCAGCGGGTCGACCGTGAAGACGGCGGCGACCTCGGGCGTGAAGTCCTTCGCGCCCGGCAGGAAGTCCATCCCGAGGTTGAGCCCGTCGCTCGCGCGCAGCAGGTCCTGGACCTCCTGGTGCGGCTCGTGGGCGGCCACCTCGGGGTCGAAGTGCGTGAGGACCAGCTCGGGGAAGCGCAGGCCGAGGCGGCGCGCGAGCTCGCCGACGACGATCTCCGCGACGAGTGCCTTGCGGCCCTGCGCGGAGCCGGTGAACTTCACGACGTAGGTCCCCAGGTCGTCGGCCTCGACGACCCCCGGCACGGAGCCGCCGGTCCGCAGGGGGGTCAGATACCGGACAGCCGTCACTTCTCGCAGCACACCGGCCAGCCTAACCGGCGGCGCCCACGGCCGGGGGTGGCCGGAATCGCACCGTCCGGGCTCCGGGTCCGCGCGGCGCCCGGCGACTGCCGGTACCGTCGTCCCGGCTGCGGAGATCTCCTTGCGCGATCTCCCTTGCGCGGGACCGAGGACGGGGACGGGTACGCATGGTGAACGGTGGCCGGGTCGCGGTCGTGGGCGGGAGCATCGCGGGATGCGCGGCGGCTCTCGCGGCCCATCGCGGGGGCGCGGACGAGATCGTCGTGTACGAGCGGGCCGCGGGCTCCCTCGCGGAACGCGGCGTGGGGCTCGCGGTGCACGACGCGCGGTACGCCGAGCTGGAGTCGGCCGGGTACATGGACGCGGGCATGCCGTGGGTGGGCCTGGTGCGCCGCCGCTGGTACGTGCGCGCCGGGGACGGCGGGTCCGCGAGGGACACAGTGCTCGGCCGCGAGATCGCCACCATGCCGTTCCCGTTCCGTACGTACAACTGGGGACCGCTCTGGCGCGAGCTGCGCCGGGCGGTGCCGGCGGGCGTCGAGTTCCGTACGGGTGCGGCGGTGGCTCGGGTCGAGGCGACGGCGGGCGGGGCCCGCGTGCACTGCGCGGCCGGCGGCGCCGAGGAGTTCGGCCTCGTCATCGGCGCGGACGGCTACCGCTCGGCGGTCAGGGCCTGCGCGTTCCCCGACGTACAGCCGAGGTACGCGGGCTATCTGGCGTGGCGGGGCGCGTTCCCCGCGCAGCGCCTCGCCGAGCCCGGGCTGTGGGCCGAGGAGGACTGCGCGTACGTCGTGTTCCCCGGCGGGCACCTCATCGTCTACCGGATCCCGGACGGCGGCCCGGCCGGCGGCCACCGCGTGAACTGGGTTCTCTACACGGCGCCGCCGCCGGGCGTCGACGCGGCGCTGCGCGTCGACCTGCCGACGAGCCTGCCGCCCGGCACCCTCACCGACGCGCTGCGCTCACATCTCGCTCATGTGGCACAGGAGTTGCTGCCGCCGTACTGGGGCGACCTGGTCCGCCTCACCGCCCCGGACGAGCTCGCGCTCCAGCCCATGTACGACTTCACGGCCCCGCGGTACGCGACGGGCCGGTTCATGCTGGCCGGGGACGCGGCGACGGTCGCGCGCCCGCACACCGGGGCGGGCGCGGTGAAGGCCCTCCAGGACGGCGCCGCCCTCGAATCCGCGTTCCGCTCCGCGTCGGACTTCGACGCGGCGCTCGCCGCGTACGACGACTCCCGCACGGCGGCCGGCGGTGCGCTGGTCGGGCTCGGGCGGAGCCTGGGCCGGGCGCTGGTGCAGGAGACCCCGGACTGGCGGGAGTTGGACCAGGCCGGACTCGAGGCATGGTGGGCACAGGCGGACGGAACCGGGGTGTTCGGCGGGAAACAGCTGGATTCCGGCACCGGCCCGCATCCCCGCTGAGCACTCGTTTTGTTGTGCGCGTACGTTGATCCATAAGATCCGGCGATGATCATAAGAAAACGGCTGGCGGCGGGAACCTGTGTCCTGTTCGCCGCCCTGACCATGGGGCTGACGCCCGTCGGCGCCTCCGCGGCGGACAACCCTGACGGGCAGCCCACGGCCGCCCCCAAGGTCGAGCTCGTGCTCGACGTGAGCGGTTCCATGCGGGCGCGCGACATCGACGGCGGGTCCCGGATGGCCGCCGCGAAGCAGGCGTTCAACGAGGTGCTCGACGCGACGCCGAAGGAGGTCGAGCTCGGCATCCGCACGCTCGGCGCCAACTACCGTGGCGAGGACCGGAAGGTGGGCTGCAAGGACACCGCGCAGCTCTACCCGGTCGGGCCGCTCGACCGCACCGAGGCGAAGACCGCCGTCGCCACCCTCTCACCGACCGGCTGGACGCCGATCGGCCCCGCGCTCCTGAAGGCGGCCGACGACCTGAACGGCGGCGACGGATCGCGCCGCATCGTCCTCATCAGCGACGGTGAGGACACCTGCCAGCCGCTCGACCCGTGCGAGGTCGCGCGCGACATCGCCGCCAAGGGCATCAACCTCACCATCGACACGCTCGGCCTGGTCCCGGACGCCAAGACGCGTGACCAGCTCAGCTGCATCGCCGAGGCCACCGGCGGCACGTACACCTCCGTGCGGCACACCGATGAACTCACCGACCGCGTAGGCCAGTTGGTGGACCGGGCCGCCGACCCCGTGGTCAACCCCGTGGCCGTCGAGGGCGCCGAGGAGTGCACCGGCGCGCCGGAGATCAAGCCCGGTCTGTACACGGACCGCGAGACGTTCGGGGAGCACCGCTTCTACCGCGTGGCCGTCGCCCCCGGGCAGGAGCTGCGCGCCTCGGTGAGCGTCGCCGCGGACCGCGCCGTCAACAAGGACTACGGCGTGCTGCTGCGCGCGGTCACCGAGCACGGCCGTGAGATCGTCCGGGGCTCGGAGGCGGGCGACGGGCGTACGGACGTCATCTCCACGGGTCTGCGCTACCCGAAGCCCGAGCAGGACGACGAGGCGGCGGCCGAGACCGTGTGCCTCCAGGTGTCGAACTCCTACTCGGCCCCCGCGTCGGTCAAGACGACGCCGGGCCTCCCGGTCGAGCTGACCGTCGACCTCGTGGACGCGCCGAGCGCCGCGTCCGACGTGGCCGCGTTCGGCCTCGGCCGCGGCTGGTGGCTGCTCGGCGCCCTGGTGCTCACCGGCTTCGCCGCGGGTGTGCTGTGGGGCTGGATCTCGCGCTGGCGGTTCGCGGTCTGGAGGACCAACTGATGCGTACGACCAAGATGTTGGCGACGGCGGGACTCCTCGGCGCGAGCGCCCTGACCGCACTGCTCGGGGCCGGTACGGCGTTCGCCGGCTCCGGCGACTCCGGTACCTCCGGTGACAACAAGGCCCCCACCGAGGCGGGCACGTCGTTCCGTACCGCGCAGGAGGTGGAGCAGGGCCGGCGGGCCACCGCGGGCGCCTCCACGGGCGACTACCTGTACTGGTCGTTCCCGGCGGACGCCGGGCAGCGGCCCACGGTCAAGGCGACGGTGAAGCTGCCGGACTCGGCCGCGCGGCCCTCGGGCGCGACGTGGCGGATCGACGTGTACGACGGGCTGAGGCGCCGCCAGTCCTGCATGTACGGGACGCAGTCGAGGGCGGCGGCGCAGGATGCGTCGTCGGTCGACCTGTCCTGCACGCTGCGCACGGTGCGGGCCTGGTCGGAGCAGTGGGCCAACGACCCGCTGCCCGGCACCTACTACGTCCGGCTCACGGCGGCCACGCTGACGCCCTCGGACCAGGGGCTGCCCGTCTCGGCCGAGATCGAGGTGACCTCCAAGGAGGTCGGCGGCTCCTCGGCGGTGGACGGCTCGCTGGCGGCCCCGCTCGTGCCGGGCTCGACGACGAAGGAGGCCGCTGCCGCCTCCGACGACTCCTCCGACGTGGAGAACGGCTCGCAGGCCGGCCAGGCGCTCGCGACGGGCGAGCCCGAGGACGGCTGGTCCTCCGGCTGGTGGTCCGACCGCTGGGCCTGGACGGCGGCGGGCGGCATCCTGGCGGCGCTCGCCGGTATCGGCGGCTACGCCCTGACGCGCGGCACGGGCCGCCCGTCCCGGGTACCGCCGGGCATGTGACACCCCCGCCCATGGCGCCCGCGCACGTCACGTGCCGGGCGCCACGGGTGAGTTGGCCACTGCGTCACGCCACCCGCAGCGCCTTTGCCAGGGCGCCGTCCCCAGACACGGCGACCTGGCCGGCGCGTGCCGCCTCCTCCAGCGTCAGCTCGCCCCGCACCACGGCGACGCAGGTCTCCGTGCCTAGGACGAGCCGCGCGTCGGGCTCACCGGCCACGGGCCCCTCGCCGTAGACAGGCCCGTCCGCGCCCGAGCCGCCGACCCGCACATGGAACTCCCCCTCGTCCAGGCGCACTTCCACCACGCCCTCGCCGCCGAGCCGCTCCAGATGACTCAGGAGCGGCAGGGCGAACCAGTGCGCGCGCACCGCGTCCGTGGGCCTGCGCTCGTCCAGGGCGGGTGCGCCCCACTCCCCCAGCGCCTGGAGCACCGGCAGCAACTTCCGCCCCCGCGAGGTCAGTTCATAGACGTATGCCGAGACCGGCGCGGGCAGCCTGCGGCGCTCCGCGACGCCCTCGCGCTCCATGTCCTTCAGGCGCGAGGCGAGTACGTCCGTGCTGACGCCGGGCAGGTCGGCGTGCAGATCGGTGTAGCGGCGCGGCCCCGCGAGGAGCTCACGGACGATCAGGAGCGTCCAGCGGTCCCCGACGGCGTCGAGGGCGCGGGCGGCGGCGCAGTACTGGTCGTAGCTTCGGCGTGGCATGGCTCGCAGTCTATGCAACTTGTTGGACTTTCCAAGCAGTCACTTGGTAAAACCAAGTCACACACGTCACGGGCAGTCCGGGAGGGCACCACATGGAGTTCCGGCAGTCGAGCAAGCTCAGCGAGGTCTGCTACGAGATCCGCGGCCCGGTGATCGAGCACGCCAACGCCCTTGAGGAGGCGGGCCACAGCGTCCTGCGCCTCAACACCGGCAACCCCGCGCTCTTCGGCTTCGAGGCGCCCGAGGAGATCGTCCAGGACATGATCCGGATGCTCCCCCAGGCTCATGGCTACACCGACTCACGGGGCGTCCTGTCCGCCCGCCGCGCCGTCGCACAGCGCTACCAGAGGCTCGGCCTCGAGGTCGGCGTCGACGACGTCTTCCTCGGCAACGGCGTGTCCGAGCTGGTCTCCATGGCCGTACAGGCGCTCCTGGAGGACGGCGACGAAGTCCTCATCCCCGCCCCGGACTTCCCGCTGTGGACAGCCGTCACGACGCTCTCCGGCGGCAAGGCCGTGCACTACGTCTGCGACGAGTCGGCCGACTGGTACCCCGACCTCGACGACATGGCCGCGAAGATCACCGACCGCACCAAGGCCGTCGTCATCATCAACCCCAACAACCCCACGGGCGCCGTCTATCCGAAGGAGATCATCGAGGGCATCCTCGACCTCGCCCGCCGGCACGGCCTGATGGTGCTCGCCGACGAGATCTACGACCAGATCCTGTACGACGACGCGGTCCACCACAGCGCCGCCGCCCTCGCCCCCGACCTGGTCGTCCTCACCTTCTGCGGGCTCTCCAAGACGTACCGCGTCGCGGGTTTCCGCTCCGGCTGGCTGGTCGTCACGGGACCGCAGCAGCACGCCCGCAACTATCTGGAGGGCCTGACGATGCTCGCCTCCATGCGGCTGTGCGCCAACGCCCCCGCCCAGTACGCGATCCAGGCCGCGCTCGGCGGCCGCCAGTCCATCCGCGAACTGACCGCGCCGGGCGGCCGCCTCCTCGAACAGCGCGACAAGGCCTGGGAGAAGCTCAACGAGATCCCGGGCGTCTCCTGCGTGAAGCCCAAGGGCGCCCTGTACGCGTTCCCGCGCATCGACCCCAAGGTCCACCCCATCGTCGACGACGAGAAGTTCGTCCTCGACCTGCTGCTGCGCGAGAAGATCCAGGTCGTCCAGGGCACCGGCTTCAACTGGCCGCGCCCGGACCACTTCCGCATCCTCACCCTCCCGTACGCTGACGATCTAGACGCCGCGATCAGCCGGATCGGCCGCTTCCTGAGTGGGTACCGCCAGTGACGTTCTGCACCACCTGCGCCCTGCCGAGCCTGACGCAGTTCGCCTCGCCCGAGCTCGTCGAGGCGATCGTGGAGGGCGGCCACGACCGCGCCGACGACCCCGCCTGGGAGACCTCGGGCGCGGCCACGGTGGAGGACTACGCCCTGTGGTGCGGCCATCTGTGCGGCCTGACCTGCCTGCGCATGACGCTCGGCCCGGACGCGCCCAGCCTGTTCGACCTGCGGGACGGAGCGCTCAAGTACGGCGCGTACACCGTGGATGCGGAGGGCGACATCCACGGTCTGATCTACGCCCCGTTCGCCGAGTACGCCCGCGAGGAACTCGGCCTGGACGCGACCGTCCACCGCACACTGACGGTCGACGAGATCGCCGCGCTGCTCGATCAGGGCCGTACGGTCATGGCCTCGGTCCACTACGGGGTCCGCCGCCCGGAACGGCCCGCGCCCGGTCGGGGCGGGCACCTGGTCCTGCTCACCGCCCGCGACGGTGACCGCTTCCACTTCCACAACCCGTCGGGGATCAGCCCCGAAACCCGTTGCGCGGAACTGCCGTCGGGAACGTTCGAGACGTTCTTCGCGGGGCGGGGAGTCTCGTTGGGTGCCGGACATGGAGCGGGTCCGAGGGCGTAGCCGGCCCCCGGACCCCATGAATGCCACTCACATCACACGCCGACACGCTTGAGGACCCGGGTCAGTGTCAATGCCCTGCGTCCTGCCTTTGGACTACCGCCCATCGAGCTGGGCGGGCCGGATTCGAACCGGCAATTCGGGGCCTGGGGCCCGGGTCCGATCGATTCGGCGATGAGCGGCGAATACTGAGTCTGGAGCAAGAGTCTGAGATTGATGGCGGTCCGCGTGTGCTGTGCGGACCGCACCGTCACGACAAGCTTCAGCTTCAGCTTTGCGCTCCTCGCGCACCCCGGCCGCCGGCTCAGCGGCGCCCGGGGAGTCTTGAATGTGCCCCTGGATCAGCCGAACAGATAGCTGAACACGGGGTCACCCGCCCGCTGGTCGGACACCTCCGCCGCGTTCGCCTCCTCGCGGGCGAACTTGACGGCCTGCTGGAGCCTCTCGATCCGCTCGAGCAGCTCGTTCACCCTGCGCGCGGGCAGCGCGCCGGAGAACTTCACGGTCGTCCAGTACCCGACGGGCACGTCCTCGTAGTACACCTCGACCTGCGCCGGGTGCTTCTCGGTCGCCTCGGCCTTCACGTGGTTGCGCGGCACCTTCTTGGTGCGCAGCGTCCGCACCGGCTCCGTCTTCCAGTCGTCGGTCGACGGGTCCTGCGTCCACGACTCGGAGGCGTCGAGCACGGGCAGCTTGCGTACGAAGGTGTTGAGGTCGACGAGCTGCTTCTCCAGGAAGAGCAGATACGCGACCGGCACCTGGCTCAGGACGGCCCGTCCGTCCACGGTGACATCGGCGCGCGCCTCGCAGTTCGCCCAGTCCTTGGTGGCGGTCACATCGAACAGCCGGGTGAGCGTCTTCGCGGTGTCCCGCAGCACGTGCTCGGCCTTCACCTGGACCCGCGTCGACTCGGGCGGCAGCTGCTCGCCCTCCTCGTCCTTGGGCTGGTAGGTACGCGAGATCCCGGCCAGGAGCGCCGGCTTCTGAAGCCCGTGATGGGCCGCCGTCAGGTCCTGGTGTGCCTTGGACTTGACGCCTTTCTCGACTGCGATGATCTGATTGAGTTTCGTTGCCACGCGAGAAAGGTAGTCAGGCACCGCACTCCGAATCGAATGGTTTTTCCCCGGCCCACGAGGAGCAACTCACCATGGATGCGGCGCTGATAGCCGTGCTCGGCACCCTGCTCGGTTCCGTCGTCACCCACTTCTTCCAGGCGCGGTCCACGGAGCGGGTCGCCGGGCTCGCCCGTGCCGAACAGCTCCGTCAGGAGCGGATCTCCAGTTACAGCGCGTTCGCCGGGGCCTTGTTCGACTACCGGCGCAGTCAGAACGACCGGTGGTTCCGGGCGCAGGAGGTGCCGGGTTCTTCGCAGGCGGAGGACGCCCGCTTCGCGTCGTACGAGGCGCGGATCAGCGCGCGGCAGGCGCTGGCGCGGCTCCAGTTGGTGTGCGACCAGGCGGACACGCGTCAACTCGCGGAGTCTGCCTTCGAGTTGGCGAACTGTCTGCACGAGTCGGTGGACGAGGAGGACCGGGACCGGCGGTCGCGGCGGTGCAAGGACGCCCTGACGAGGTTCATCGAGTCGGCGGCCCCGAGCGTGCGCTGACCCTGTGTCCGCCGCCGCCATGAGCGATCACCGTCCTCGGTGGGCAACACCTCTGCATGACAGACAGGCCGCTGCTCCTCCTCGACGTCGACGGGCCCCTCAACCCGTACGCCGCCCGCCTACCCCGCCTGCGCGGATACGCCGCTCACCGCTTCCACCCGGCGAACTGGCTCTCGCGCCAGACGCCCGGCTCCCGACGCCACCGTCGCGGGTTACGGGTCGTGCTCAACCCGTCCCACGGCCGGCGCCTGGTCGGGCTGCCCTTCGAACTGGCCTGGGCGACCACGTGGATGCACGAGGCGAACGAGATGATCGGCCCGGCGATCGGACTGCCCGCCGCGCTGCCCGTGATCGAGTGGCCCGAGCTGTTCGCCCGGGATCCCGACGGCCTCTACTGGAAGACTCGCCCGCTGCTCGACTGGGCGGCCGGGCGGTCCTTCGCCTGGGTCGACGACATGATCACGGACCTGGACTCCCGCCATGTGACGGCGCACCACGACGCCCCGGCCCTGCTTCTGCGCATCCACCCGCGCCACGGGCTGCGCGAGAGGGACTTCATGACGCTGACGCGATGGGCCGAGGCGTTGTGAAGCGACGCACTCGGCCGCCGCCGGCCCGGCCCGTCAGCGGCCGAGCAGTGCGGTGAGGGCGCCGACCGGGTCCGTGTCGGGGGTGCCTCTCGGCCACCAGTCCTCGCGGCCGGGGTCCGACTCGTAGCCGTACCAGAGGCCTTCGCGGCCGAGGCGGAGCTGGAGGTTGTCGGTCGAGAGCCTGTTGCGGTGGGGGCGGAAGTGAGGGAAGTCCGCTGCGATGAGGGCCGGGCGGGCGCGGTCGAAGGGACCGGCCGGCGGGTCCCACTCCCCTTCGAGGACGTCCAGGCCCGCGAGTCCGCCCTGGCGCCAGGCGGCGACGGCGCGGGCCAGGTCGGTGGCCGTGCGTCCGGTGCCCTGGGCGAGAGACTTGTACAGCGCGCGCGTGGACGCCGCGAGGCCGGAGCCGGGGTGGGCGGCGGCGAGCCGGACCGCGTCCTGCCAGGGGGTGAGTCCGGCGATCGGGTCGATGCCCCGGGTGAGGAACGTGTGGGCGCGGGCCGCGGCCTCCGTGGCGAGGAGGTCGAGGGCGAGCGGGTCAGGGGCGCCGGACGCGTGCGGGTAGACGGGCGGGCGGCCCGGGTGCGCGGGCGCCGGGAACGGCGGGGGCAGCAGCGGCAGGGTGCGCGGGGCGAGGGCTTCGCGGGCCTCGACCGAGGGCAGTGCGGGGGCCGTGGCGGAGCGCTCGTCCGCGGCACGCGCCGCGTTGCGCCGGGTCAGGTCGGCGAGGAGCTCCTGTTCGCCGCGGCCGCGCAGCAGGAACAGGACGAACGGGTCCTCGTCGAGCAGTCGTGCCGTCTGGTAGCAGAGCGCGGCCGCGTGCTTGCAGGGGTGACCGTTGTCCGGGCAGGAGCAGTCGGGGATCAGGTCACCGGCGGCGGGCAGGAGGTCGGCGACCGCGGCCAGCGCGTGCGGCACGTCCTTGTCGAGGAGCGCGGCCATGTGGTCGGGGCGGGCTGCCGCCGTGTCGAGGATGCGCTCCCAGTCGTCGTCGTGGAGGGTGCGCAGACGGATCTCCGTGCGGTACGGCCGGGGGCGTGAGCCGTGGACGTAGGCCATGACACGGCCGGGGGTCGCGGTGATGGCGTCGACGTGTCCTCGGTCGGCGTAGGCGCGGCCGCGGTTGAGGCGGGCCGTGTCGAGCGCCGTGTCCACGAGGGCGTCCACCCACGCGTTCCCCCACCAGGTCAGCGCGAAGTCGTCGGCCGTGCGGGTGCGGGGCGGCAGGGGCGGGAAGGTGCGGCGGCGGTCGTCGACGCGGGCTCGGGCCTGGGCGTGCGCGCCGGCGCGGCCCGGCGTGTGGGGGGTCATGCCGTCCTCCTGAGGGAGACGAGGTCGGCGAGTTCCCGGTCGGTCAGCTCGGTCAGGGCGGCTTCGCCGGAGCCGAGCACGGCGTCTGCGAGTGCCTTCTTGGCGGCGAGCATCTCGGCGATGCGGTCCTCGACGGTGCCCTCGGTGATGAGGCGGTGGACCTGGACGGGCTGGGTCTGGCCGATGCGGTAGGCGCGGTCGGTGGCCTGCTCCTCGACGGCCGGGTTCCACCAGCGGTCGAAGTGGACGACGTGGCCCGCGCGCGTGAGGTTCAGGCCGGTGCCGGCGGCCTTCAGGGAGAGCAGGAAGACGGGGACCTCGCCGGACTGGAAGCGGTCGACCATGCGCTCGCGTTCGGCCACGGGGGTTCCGCCGTGCAGGAGTTGGGAGGGGATCGCGCGGGCGGCGAGGTGGGTCGCGAGGAGGCGGGCCATGGACACGTACTGCGTGAAGACGAGGACGGAGCCGTCCTCCGCGAGGATCGTGTCGAGGAGTTCGTCGAGCAGGGCGAGCTTGCCTGAGCGGCCGGTGAGACGGGCGCGCGGGCCGTCCGCCTCCTTCAGGAACTGCGCCGGGTGGTTGCAGATCTGCTTGAGCGACGTCAGGAGTTTCATGATCAGGCCGCGGCGGGCGATGCCTTCGGCGGCCTCGATCTCGGCCATCGCCTCGCGGACGACCGCCTCGTAGAGCGATGCCTGTTCGCGGGTGAGGGGGGCCGGGTGGTCCGACTCGGTCTTGGGCGGCAGCTCGGGAACGATGCCGGGGTCGGACTTCTTGCGGCGGAGCAGGAACGGCCGCACGAGGCGGGCCAGGCGCTCGACGGCCTCGGCGTCCTCACCGGTCTCCACGGCGCGCGCGTGCCGTGCGCGGAAGGACTTGAGCGGGCCGAGCAGCCCGGGGGTCGTCCAGTCGAGCAGGGCCCACAGCTCGGAGAGGTTGTTCTCCACGGGCGTGCCGGTGAGGGCGACGCGGGCGGGCGACGGGATCGTGCGCAGCGCCTTGGCGGTGGCGGAGAAGGGGTTCTTGATGTGCTGCGCCTCGTCGGCGACGACCATGCCCCAGGTGTGCCCTGCCAGTTCGGCGGCGCGGGTGCGCAGGGTGCCGTACGTGGTGAGCACGAAGCCGCCGTCCAGGCCGTCGAGGGTGCGGTCGGTGCCGTGGAAGCGGCGGACGGAGACTCCGGGGGCGAAGCGGGTGATCTCCCGCTGCCAGTTCCCGAGGAGGGACGCCGGGCAGACGACGAGCGTGGGCGCCGCCTTGTTCCTGCGCAGGTGGAGCGCGATGAGGGTGATCGTCTTGCCGAGACCCATGTCGTCGGCGAGGCAGCCGCCGAGGCCGAGGGAGGTCATGAGGTCGAGCCAGGCGAGGCCGCGCAGCTGGTAGTCGCGGAGCGTGGCGTGCAGGCCCTCGGGCTGGGTGGCGGCCGAGGGGCCTTCGACGAGGCGGTCGCGCAGGTGGGCGAGGACTCCGGTGGGGACGGCCTCGACGCGCTCGCCGTCGATCTCTGCCTCGCCGGTGAGGGCCACGGCGAGGGCGTCGACGGGCTGGAGCAGCCCCAGTTCGCGTTTGCGGGCCTTGCGTACGAGGTCGGGGTCGACGACGACCCACTGGTCACGCAGCCGGACGACGGGCCGGTGGGACTCGGCGAGTTCGTCCATCTCACGCTCGGTGAGCGGGTCGCCGTCGAGCGCCAACTGCCAGTTGAACTTGAGGAGTTCCTCCCCGTCGAAGAACGGGGTGCCGTCGGTGGCGGAGCCGGGCGCGGCGGCGCGCACCACGGCGGTGGCGGTGAGGGCGCGGGCCAGGTCCCTGGGCCAGTGGACCTCGACGCCCGCGTCCGCGAGGCGGGCCGCGGCCGGGCCCAAGAGGTCGAGGAGCTCGCCCTCGGAGAGCGCGAGGACGTCGGGCACGTCGCGCTCCAGGACGCGGCCGAGCGGGGGCCAGACACGGGCGGCGCGGCGCAGGGCGAGGACGGCGTCGATCCTGGCGCGCGGCCCGAAGTGCGCCTCACCGTCGCCGGCCCAGAGCCGCGCCGCGTCGACGACCTGGGTGGGGTCGGCGAGGCTGTGCACCTGGACGAGCGCGGCCCCGGCCCGCCGCCGCTCCTCGGTACCGGCTCTTCCCGGGCCGTCCTCACCGGCAGATGTGTCGGCGGGGTCGGGGGCGTCGTCCGTGTCGAAGAGGGTGAAGTTCGACAGGTCGAGGCGCAGGGAGACCCGCACGCCCGCGTCCATGCCGGCGGCTGCCTCGACCGCCCAGGCACGCGCGCGGGGCAGGTGCTGCGGCGCGAAGGAGGCGAAGGGCGCCCCGGCCGCGAAGGGGGCGGCGGGGCTGCGCGGCAGGGAGTCGGCGACAGCGTCGAGGAACGCGCGCACGAGAGCTTCGGGCTCGGGCAGCCGCAGCGGCTTGGAGCCCTCCACCGGCGCGGCATGGGCCTCGTACGGCATGGCGGCGGCGATGGCGCGCAGCTGTGCGATGTCGTCCGCGTCGAGCGGGCCCGCGCGCCACGCGTCGTGATCGGAGGCGGTGAGGCCGGGCAGGAGGCGGCCGCGGCCCACGAGGTGCAGGGCGTGCAGGGCGGCGGCGCCCCAGCAGGCCGCTGCGGGGTGGGCGCCGGGGGTGTGCCGGGCCCGCACGAGCAGGGGCAGTGCGTCGGTGACGGGCAGCCGGACGGCGGGCACGGTCCGGGTGCGGGCGCCCGCGCCGTGCGGCCGGACCACCGTGAGCGGGGTGGCGCCGGGCAGGTCCGTGCCGTCCGGGTGCCAGAACGCGACCGTGCTCTCGCGCGGCAGGGGCGCGGGAAGGAACACGGCGGCCGCGGCGGCGGTGATGCCCCTGTGGTCGGTCTGCTCCGTCATGGCCGGGCTCCTTTCCCTGATCGGTGCTGCATGCGTTCGCCCTGGTCGGTGTGGCCCTCGTCGCCCTCGTCCGGCGGGACCGGCGACGTCTACGACCTTACGGGCGGGGTCTGACAATCAAGACCGGGCGTCCCTCCCGTACCGCGTGTACGGTTCGAACGACGGGCCCGTGCAAGATCGCCGGGCCCGCCCGACGGCAGCCTCGGAGAGAACAGGACAGTCGCATGGGTGACCTGCTGCTGGTCCGGCACGGCGAGACCGAGTGGGCCCTGTCCGGGCAGCACACGAGCTGGACCGACGTCCCGCTGACGGAGAACGGCCGCGAGCAGGCGCGCAGGCTCGCCCCGTTCGTCGGCAGCTATCACGTCGGGGCCGTCTTCTCGAGCCCGATGGTGCGGGCCCACGAGACCGCGAAGCTCCTCGGTCTCGGGAACGTACGGGTCGACGCCGACCTGTGCGAGTGGGACTACGGCGCCTACGAGGGCGTCACGACTCTCGAGATCCAGCGCACCCGGCCCAACTGGTTCCTCTTCACGGACGGGGTCGCGCCCGGACCTCCGGAGCACCCCGGCGAGAGCCCCGAAGAAGTGGGGGCTCGGGCCGACCGCATGCTCGCGAAGGTGGACGCCGCGCTCGCGGAGAACGAGGGCAGCGTCGTCCTCGTCGGCCACGGTCACTTTTCGCGGGTCCTCACCGCGCGCAGGCTCGGCCTGACCCCGGCGGACGGCGCGCACTTCCTGCTGGCGACGGGCACGGTCAGCAGGCTGAGCACGGAGCACGGCCGCCCGGTCGTCGCCGGGTGGAACCTGCGGCCCTGATACGCCGTCGGACCGGCCGTTGTCAGACCCTTGCTGCACCATCGGAACGTACGGAGCACGTACGGCCGAGGGACGGAATCAGGGGGTGGCGTCATGACCAGGCCGCTGTCCGCCGCGCAGCGGCGCATCGTCGAGGAGGCCGACCCGGTCACCGGGCGGCTGAAGGGCGGCGACGCCCAGCTCGCGCGCCTCGTCCTGATGAAGCTCGCGTTCCGGCACCCGCGCCCGCCGCACGACCACTTCCTGACACCGGCCGGACACCACATACGGGAGGCGGGGGACGAACCGGAGCGCGCCGGGCAGCCCCCGCCGCCGGACGCTTCGGGCGGCGGCCCGTTCGCGGCGCGGGTGGGCGGAGAGGCGCCGGGTCCTCGCGGTCCGGCGCGGGCGCGCGAGGTGCGCAGCGCCTGGCAGGGGCTCGTGGAGATGCGCCGCATGACCAATCCGGACGGCGCCACCGACCGGCCGTGTGCCTGGGAGCGCGCGCATCTGGTGCAGGCGGCGGCCCTCGCCCTGGAGGCGGCGGGCTGCCCACCGGCGGAGGGTACGACCGGGGACGGCTATAGGGTCGGCGGCACACCACAGCCGGAGGCCGTGGCCGTGAGGGGGCGTGGGCCGGACGGAATCACGGGCTGCGCCGCCGCGTTGGAGCGGGCGGGGTGGCAGGTCAGCGAGCACGCGGAACCCCGCACCGGGGGCCGGTACTTGCTGGCGTCACCGAGAAGATCATGACGATCGAGCACCAGCCGAAGCAGCAGACCTAGTAGCCGGCGAAGGGAAAATCGTGGCCGAGCCGTTCACCGTGCACATTCAAGTGCGCGGGTACGAGACCGACTCGCAGGGGCACCTCAATCAGAGCGTGTACCTGCAGTACGCGGAGCACGCGCGATGGGTGCTGCTCCAGCACGGCGGGATCCGGCAGGCCGACCTGCTGGCGAAGGGGGTCGGCCCGGTCACCCTGGAGACGACCATCCGCTACCGCCGCGAGCTGCGCGCGGGCGACGACGTGGACGTGAGCTGCGCGTTCGTGTGGACGGAGGGCAAGACGTTCCGGATCGAGCAGTCGGTGCGCAAGACCGACGGCACGCTCGCGGCGGAACTGACCGGGGTGGGAGGCCTGATCGACCTCAAGGAGCGCAGGCTCGTGCCGGATCCGCGCGAGTACTTCCGGGCACTCGCGTCGGATCCACGCGCCTTCGGCCTCTGATTCCGGAAGGACCACACACTTCCCGGGGAGGACCTCCCACCCAACAGCCCTACACGAACGCCCCCTTGTGCTCCTCGGCCCACATGGCGAAGGTGCGGGGCGGGCGTCCGAGGATGCTTTCGACGTCGTCCGTGACGATCGCGTTGTGTCCGGCTCGGACATAGGCGAACCCTTCGAGGACGCTGTCCACGGACTCCTCGGCGATGCCCGCGGCGAGCACGTACTCGCGGGCGGACTCCAGGGGCAGTTCGACGGTCTCGACGGGCCGGCCGGCCGCCGCAGCGACGGCGGCCGCCTGGTCGGGCACGGTGAGGAGTTCGGGCCCGGTGAGGGTGTAGACGCGGCCGCTGTGCCCGTCGGCGAGGAGGGTCTCCACGGCCGCTTCGGCGATGTCGCGCGGGTCGATCACGCCCTGGGCGCCGTCCCCGAACTGGTTGGGGACGGGCCGCCCCGCGCGGATCTCCGGCGCCGACCACAGGAAGTTCGACGCGAAGGTCGTGGGGCGCAGCACCGTCCACTCCAAGTCGCCCGCCCGGAGCGCCTCTTCACCCGGGACGTGCCACATGCCGAAGCCTCCGGCGCCCGGCTCACCCGTGCCGATCGCCGAGAGTTTCACGACCCTGCGCACGCCCGCCGCCACGGCCGCGTCCAGCAGGGCCTTGTCCTGGACGCCGGGCCCGGAGCCCGAGCCGGGGAGGGTCACCATGAAGACGGCCGTGACGCCGGCCACCGCCGCGTCGAGGGTCCCGGGGTCGTCGAGGTCCCCGCGGACGACCTCGGTGGCGGGTCCGAAGGCGGCGCGGGCCGGATCACGGGTCAGGGCGCGGTGCGGGACGCCGCGCGCGGCAAGGAGACGGGTCACTTCACTGCCGATGGTGCCGGTGGCACCGGTGATGAGGATCATGGCTTCAACGCTGCCGGTCAACGGGCCGCCGCAGCTAGGAAATTCCGGCACAGCCGGTGGCCCCCGGACGGCACACCCCCCGGTTAACGTGGAGGAGTGACCACGCTGCGGGACAGGACGGCTGAACAGGCGGGGACGCCGGACCACTCCGGCACCCCCGGGAGCCACAGCACCCCCGGGCCCAACAGCACCCCCGGGCGCTACGGCACCCCTGTCGCGCCGCCCGAGGCACTGCGGCCCTGGATCACCGAGATCGACTCGATCAACGCCGTCGACTCCCCGGACTTCGGTCAGGGGGACACCGGGTCGATCACCCACGTCCCTGACGCGGCGACGCGGCTCGTGTTCCGTGTGCTGCCGGACGGCGGCACCGACGTGGTCGCCATCGGGCCGCGCACCAAGGCGTCGTACTACGAGGAAAAACGGCTCCCGATGTGTCTGCAGCTGCGGTTCCGGCCCGGGGCCGCGCGCCCGCTGCTCGGGGTGCCCGTGCGCGAACTCGTGGGCCGCGCCGAGCCGTTGGAGTCGCTGCCGGGCGAGGCGGGCCGGCGGCTCGCGCGCGGACTCGCCGCCCTCGGGCCCGCTCCGGACCCGGACGCCGTGCTCGCGCGCATGGCGGAGCTTCTGCCGGACGGTCTCACCCCCCGCGACCGGGGCGAACGTGCCCGCGACGGCCTGGTGCGGGCGGCGGTCGAGGCACTGTCGACGGCCCCGGGGCGTGACCGGCCGGGGACGGTCACGGAGGTGGCCCGGCAACTCGCCGTGAGCGAGCGCCAGTTGCGCAATCTCTTCGCGGACGGCGTCGGCCTGTCCCCCAAGCATTTCGCGCGGATCGACCGGGTGCGCCAGGTGCTCGCCGGGGCGGGCACCGAGGGGAACCCGCGGTGGGCGGGGCTCGCGCACGCCACCGGTTACTACGATCAGTCGCACATGACGGCGGAGTTCCACGCGCTGTTCGGCGTACCGCCGACGGCGTTCGTCTCCGGACGCCTCCCGGCCACGCGCCCCTGCGGCCCGGGCCACTGACCCCACCCGGCGCCTCACCCTCTCCCCGCCACATAGAAGACCGCCGTTCACGTGCAGGAACACCTGCGCGAGCACAGCAACCCCCGTCCCGGGCCCTCAACTCCCTTCCGCTTGACGGGTATACGTCACTCCCAATCTCTGGTAGGAAACCTTCCTAACAGTTCGCGGAAGAACGAGCTCCCCCATGGAGGTCCCGTGCACACCCCCCACATACGCACGTCGCGTCGCACCCTGCTCGCCCTGATCGGTGCCTCGGTCGTGGCGGCCCCGCTCCTCACGACCCAGCTCGCGACGGCCACACCCGTCTCCGCGGGCGGGCTCGACGACCCGGCGAAGAAGGAGATCGCCATGAAACTGGTGTCGAGCGCGGAGAACTCCTCGCTCGACTGGAAGGCCCAGTACGGCTACATCGAGGACATCGGCGACGGCCGCGGCTACACCGCCGGGATCATCGGCTTCTGCTCCGGCACCGGCGACATGCTCGACCTCGTAGAGCTCTACACCCAGCGCAAGCCCGGCAACGTCCTGGCGAAGTACCTGCCCGCCCTGCGCGACGTGGACGGCACCGACTCGCACGACGGCCTCGACCCCTACTACCGGCGCGACTGGGAGAAGGCGGCCGAGGACTCCGCGTTCCAGCAGGCCCAGAACGACGAGCGCGACCGCGTGTACTTCAACCCGGCGCTCTCGCAGGGCAGGGCCGACGGCATCGGCACGCTCGGGCAGTTCACGTACTACGACGCCATCGTGATGCACGGTGACGGCGACGACGCGACCAGCTTCCGCAACATCCGCAAGCGCGCTCTCGCCCAGGCGAAGCCACCGGCGCAGGGCGGCGACGAGGTCGCGTACCTGAACGCGTTCCTCGACGCGCGGGTCTGGGCCATGAAGCAGGAGGAGGCCCACAGCGACACGAGCCGCGTCGACACCGCGCAGCGCGTCTTCCTGAAGAACGGCAACCTGGACCTGGACCCGCCGCTGGACTGGAAGGTGTACGGGGACAGCTTCCACATCGGCTGACAACTCCTTTTGCGGGGCGGCACGTTCGGCACCTGCGAGTGCCGGGCGCGCCGCTTTCGTGTACGCCGAACAGCCACCCGCATGACACGGTGCCCGCCACGGACAGCCGAAGGACACGCGACGAGAAGCCCTATCGCCGACTGTGCTCCCCCGGCGTACAGCCGAACGCGCGGCGGAACACGTCGATGAACGCGCTGGTGGAGGACCAGCCGCAGCGGTGCGCGACCGCGGTGACCGGGTCGCCCTCCGCCAGCATCCGCAGCGCGTGGTAGAGCCGGAGCTGGGTGCGCCACTGGGGGAAGGTCATCCCCAACTCGCTGCGGAAGAGGCGGCTCAGCGTACGTTCACCGGCTCCGGACGCCCTCCCGAGCGCGACCAGGGGGCGGGCGTCGGCCGGGTCCTCGTACAGCAGGTCGCAGACCGCTTTCAGGCGCGGGTCGGTGGGGGCGGGGAGTTGGAGGGGCTGCTGCGGGGACGCCCGGAGCTGGTCGAGGAGGACGGCGCGCAGGCGCCTGCTCTCGGGGCTGTCGTCGCAGGGGCCGCGGGTGGCGGCCAGGAGCAGTTCGCGCAGGAGCGGGCCGACGGTCAGGACGGTGGGCGCTTCCAGGCCGAGCGGGTTGACCCGGGCGGGCAGGCCGAGCGTGTGGAGGTCCAGGTGGCCGTGGGCGCGGTGGGCATGGACGCAGCCGGCCGGTACCCAGATGGCGCGGGTGCCGGGCGCGAACCAGGTGCCGGCGTCGGTGGTGACGGCGAGGACCCCTGAGCCCGCGTAGACGATCTGGTGCTCGTCGTGCCGGTGCGGGTCGATCCGCCCGCCCGCCGCCAGCGTCTGGGTGCGGGTGGGCGCCTGCGGGGTGTGGCGGATATCCGGCATACGTTGGCACTTTATCGGAAGCGCGCCAGGGTGGCCCGTAAAGAGGATGGACGGGTGTCAGACAACCGGACCTCCGTTTCCCCCGCACCCACGACTGGGCCCACACCAGTCCCCGGACCGTCGGCCTCCCGGCGCGGGCCCATCACCCTGCTCGCCCTGGGGCACGCGTGCGTGGACGTCTATCAGGGCGCGGTGGCCGCTCTGGTGCCGTTCTTCGTCTCCGAGCGGGCCTACACGTATGCCGCCGCCTCCGGGATCGTCCTGGCCGCGTCCCTGCTGTCGTCGGTGGTGCAGCCCCTGTTCGGAGCGCTCACGGACCGGTGGGCGATGCCGTGGCTGCTGCCGGTGAGCTGCGTGGTGGGCGGGGCCGGTGTGGCGCTGGCCGGCGTCGGGGACTCGTACGCCCTCACACTGGTGGTGGTCGCGGTGTCCGGGATCGGGGTCGCCGCCTACCATCCGGAGGCCGCGCGCGTGGCCCGCGTCGCGAGCCGTGGCAGCCACACGGCGATGGGCTGGTTCTCGCTGGGCGGCAATCTCGGATTCGCCACCGCGCCCCTGCTCGTCTCGGCCGTTGTCGCGACCGGCGGGCTGCACGCGTCGCCGCTCCTCGTCGTCCCGGGCCTGGCCGGAGCGGCGCTGTGCGTGGCCGCCCTGCGCTCGGGCCGGAGAGCCGCCCCGGCGACGGGCGGGCCCGCGCTCGCAGCGGACGGCAGGGACGACTGGCCGTCGTTCCTCAAGCTGACGGGCGCCATCATGTGCCGCTCGGTCGTCTTCGTCGGCCTGAGCGCGTTCATCTCCCTGTACGCGCGCCAGCGGGCGGGCGGGGGTGAGGTGGCGGGGACAGCCGCGCTGTTCGTGCTCTACATCGGCGGCGCGGTGGGCACCGTGGCGGGCGGCAGGCTCGCGACCCGCTTCGGCCGCGTGCCGGTGCTCCGCTGGTCGTACGCCCTGACGGTCCTCGCCGTGGCCGGGGTCGTCTTCGTCCCCGGTCCCGCGCTCTACGTGTGCGTGGCGCTGACGTCGGCCGGTCTGTACGTGCCGTTCTCGCTGCACATCACGCTCGGCCAGGACTATCTGCCGAAGCGCGTGGGCACCGCGAGCGGCGTCACGCTGGGCCTTGCGGTCAGCGTCGGCGGCATCGCGAGCCCGGCGATCGGCGCCCTCGCGGACGCCACCTCCCTGCGCACCGCGCTCGCGCCGCTGACCGTTCTGCCGGCGCTCGGCTGGCTGCTCGTACGGACGCTGCGCGAGCCCGGCGGGAAGTCGGCGAAGGAGGCGAAGTAGCGGTCAGTGCGGGAGGGCCGGTTCGGGCGGCGTGGCCGAACTCGCCTTCTTGCCCAGGTGGTTGAAGAGAAGGTTCAGGCTGACCGCCAGGATGCAGCCGACCAGCATCCGGCCCGGCGGCAGGATCTCGTCCACGGATGCACCGCGGACACGGCGACCTCGTCGGACACTTCGGACTGGGCGTGCGCGTCGAAGACGCCGGAATCGTGGCGCTCGCCGGGCACTTCGCGCTCGTCCTGCACGGCCTGCACGTCAGGGGTGTCATTCATGGGTGGCGCTTCTTCCGTGCTGTGACGCCGGGGCCGGTCCCGTCGCGCTGCGGCTCACGAGGGACCGGCAATCCGGGTTAACTGGAAAGTAACTTCCGCCATGCGGTCGGCGGCGTCACGCACGTTACGTCAGTGCGCCCCTGCCGCGGAAGACCCTGCCGAGGCGGAGGTCCCGGCGACCGTGCGCGTCTGAGCGATCTCACCGCCCGGTTCCATCGGGGCCGTCACGTCGTCCGCGTCCTCACTGCGGCCGATGTGGTTGAACAGCAGGTTGAGGATCACCGCGGCCACACAGCCCGTGGAGATACCCGAATCCAGGATGATCTTCGCGGTCTCCGGGAACGCGTGGTAGAACTCCGGCGCCGCGATCGGGATGAGCCCGACTGCCAGCGAAACGGCCACGATCAGAACGTTGTTGTCCCGCTCCAGGTTCGCCTTGACGAGGGTCTGGATGCCGCTCGCCGCGACCGAGCCGAAGAGCACGACCCCCGCGCCGCCGAGGACGGGCCGGGGCACGACCGCGATCAGCGAGGCGGCCATCGGGCACAGGCCCATCAGGACGAGGAAGCCGCCGCCCGTGGCGACGACGTACCGGCTGCGGATCTTCGTCATCGCGACGAGGCCGATGTTCTGGGCGAACGCGCTGCACATGAAGCCGTTGAACAACGGGCTGAGCGCCGAACCGAGCGTGTCGGCCCGCAGACCGGCCGCGATGGTCTTCTCGTCGGCGGGACGCTCCACGATCTCGCCGAGCGCCAGCATGTCGGCCGTGGACTCGGTCATCGAGACGACCATCACGACACACAGGGAGACGATCGCCGCGGCGGCGAACTGCGGGGCGCCGAAGTGGAACGGCGTCGGGAAGCCGATGACGTCCGCGTCACCGATCGGGCTGAAGTCCGTGACGCCGAAGGGAATCGCGACGAGGGTGCCGATGACCAGGCCGAGGAGTACGGCGATCTGCTTCACGAAGCCCGTGGTGAACCTGCGCAGCAGCAGGACGATGACCAGGGTGATGCCCGCCAGCGTGAGATAGGTCGTCGAACCGTAGTCCTTCGCCGCGGGGTTGGGGCCCTGGGCCCAGCCGAACGCGACGGGCATCAGCGAGACGCCGATGAGGGTGATGACCGTGCCGGTCACGACCGGCGGGAAGAACCGCACCAGCTTGCTGAAGAAGGGGGCGGCGATGAAACCGAGGACGCCGGCGACGATCACGGCCCCGAAGATGACGGGCAACGCGTCCTTCTTGTCGTCCGTCGAGTTCACGACCGCGATCATGGGCGCGACGCCGGCGAAGGTGACGCCGTTGACGAACGGCAGACGGGCGCCGATCTTCCAGAAGCCGAGGGTCTGGAGGAAGGTGGCGAGCCCCGCGGTGAAGAGGCAGGCGCCGGTCAGGAAGGTGAGTTCCTTGGGCGACAGGCCCACGGCGGCGCCCACGATGAGGGGCGGCGCGACGACGCCCGCGTACATGGCGGCGACGTGCTGGAGGCCGGTCGTCGCCATCTTCAGCGGCGGCAGCTTCTCGTCCACCGGGTGCTTGCCCGCCGGATGTTCGGTGTGCCCCTCGGATATCTCGTCGGGGGTGGTGCCTTGCTTGGTGAACCTGGGCTTGATGGCCACAGCGGCTCCTCCGGTTGTTTTCCAGTGCCTGGGCGGCACTTGCTTCTTGGAGGTGGTACGACGTGCAAGGACTTGCCGGTATTCGGTTGTGGGTACTGCGCCCAGGTAGTGCTGACCGCCCCGGGATCGTGAAGTGTCGGGCCACGATCCGGGGCGGCACTTGAGCAGCCCGCTCGGCAGCTCAAGTCCGGTCGGGGGCCGTCCCCCCCGACCGGAGTTCTAGGGTTGTCAGGCCTCGGCGGTGATCCGCGCGAGGCGCTGTGCCTCCTGACGCGCATCGCGGGCGATGGCGTCCTCGTCGGCGTGCAGCAGGCGTCCGTCCTCGACGACCGGCTTTCCGTTGACGAGGGAGAGGGTGACCGGGGCCGCCGCGCCGAAGACGATGGCGGTGACCGGGTCGGCGATCGAGGAGTGCCCGATGCCGTCGATCTTCCACAGGACCAGGTCGGCGAGCTTGCCCGCCTCCAGGGAGCCGATCTCGGCGGCGCGGCCCAGGACCCGGGCACCGCCGGCGGTGCCGAGCCTGAGCGCCTGACGGGCGTTCAGGGCGGCCTCGCGGTGGGCGCCGAGACGGTTGATGAGGAGCGCGTTGCGCAGTTCGGTGTGCAGCTCGCCCGACTCGTTGGACGCGGTGCCGTCGACGCCGAGGCCGACCGGAACGCCGGCCTTGAGCATGTCCGGGACACGGGCGATGCCGGCCGCCAGACGGGCGTTGGACGACGGGCAGTGCGCGACACCCGTGCCCGTGCGGGCGAAGGCGGCGATGTCCGAGTCGTTCATGTGGACGCAGTGCGCCATCCACACGTCCTCACCGAGCCAGCCCGTCGACTCGAAGTAGTCGGTCGGGCCCAAGCCGAAGAGCTCGTGGCAGAACTTCTCCTCCTCGACCGTCTCGCTGCCGTGGGTGTGCAGCCTTACCCCGAGCCGGCGCGCCAACTCGGCGCCCTGCTTCATGAGTTCGGTGGACACGGAGAACGGCGAACAGGGGGCGACGGCCACCTGGGTCATCGCTCCGAAGGCGGCGTCGTGGTGCTTGTCGACGGTCTCCTCGGTGGCCGCGAGCGCGCCCTCGAGAGTCTCGACCGCGAAGTCCGGCGGCAGACCGCCGTCCTTCTCGGAGCGGTCCATGGAGCCGCGGGCGAGCGTGAAGCGGACACCCATGTCGGAGGCGGCGCCGATGATGGCGCCGGACAGGTCGCCGGAGCCCTTCGGGTACACGTAGTGGTGGTCCATCGCGGTGGTCACACCGCCGCGGGCCATCATCGCGAGCGAGCCCTGCGCGGCGACGCGGGCCATCTGCTCGTCGATGCGCGCCCACGTCGGGTACAGCGCGACCAGCCAGTTGAACAGGTTGTGGTCCGTGGCCAGGCCCCGGGTGATCCACTGGTAGAAGTGGTGGTGCGTATTGATCAGGCCGGGCGTGACGAGGTGGCCGGTGCCGTCGACGCGGCGCACGACGTTCTCCAGGCCCGCGGGGGCCTGGCCGGCGCCGATGGACTCGATCTTGTTGTCGGCGACGACCACGTAGCCCGAGGCGTACTCGGTGTCGTTGGCGTCGACGGTCGCGATGGCCGCGTTCTCGATGACGATGCGGGAAGGGACTGCCGAAGGTGCCATGGTGCTTCCTTCATGGATGAGTGGCGATTGGGCACGGCAGGACCCTAGGAGGATTTGAGTGCCGCGGCGGCGGTGGCGCGGCCGCGGGTGCCGAGATGGTGAAAGAAAAGGTTCAGCGATACGGCGACCAGGGCGCCCGCGCTGATGCCGGAGCCGAGCACGGTCTGTGCCCAGGCCGGGAATTCGGCGTAGAAGGTGGGCGCGGCGAGCGGGATGATGCCCGCGCCGAGCGAGACGGCGACCAGGATGATGTTCGAGCTGTCGTCGAGGCCGGCCTCCGACAGCGTGCGGATGCCGCTGACGGCGATGGAGCCGAAGAGGACGATGCCCGCGCCACCCAGGACCGGCATCGGCACCGTGGAGACCACCGCGCCGAGCACCGGGAAGGCGCCGAGGACCAGGAGCGCGCCTCCCGCTGCGGCCACCACGTAGCGGCTGCGCACCTTCGTCAGCGAGACGACACCGACGTTCTGGGCGAAGGCCGAGGTGGGGAAGCCGCCGAAGACGGGGCCGAGGAGCGTGGCGAGGCCGTCGGTGCGCAGGCCGCGGGTGATGGTCCTGCCGCTGGTCTCGCGGTCGCAGATCTCGCCGATGGCGAGCATTCCGGCGCTGGACTCCGTCATCAGGACGAGCATCACCAGGCAGAGCGAGATGATCGCGGCGGGCTGGAACTCGGGCGTGCCGAACGCGAACGGCGTGGGCAGTGCGGCGACCGGGGCCGACCTGAGGGCGCCGAAGTCCGCCATGCCGAACGGGATCGCGGCCATCGTGCCGATCAACAGGCCCAGAAGCAGGGCGACTTGCTTGACGAAGCCGCGCCCGAAGCGCTGGATCATCAGGATGACGACGAGCGTGAAGGCGGCGAGTCCCAGGTACTTCATGTCGCCGAAGTCGGCGGCGGTCTTGTCGCCGCCCTGCGCCCAGGCGACCGGGACCGGCATCAGGGTCACCCCGATGAGGGTGATGACGACGCCCGTGACGAGCGGCGGGAAGAAGCGCAGGAGCCTGCCGAAGAACGGGCCGATCGCGAGACAGAAGACGCCGGCGACCATCACCGCACCGTAGATGGCGGGGAGTTGGTCGCCCCGGGCGTTCGTCTCGGCGATGGCGAGCATCGGCGCGATGCCGGCCGAGGATGCGGCGTTGACGAAGGGCAGCCGGTTGCCGACGAGGCCCTTGACGCCGAGGGTCTGCAGGAGGGTGGCCACGCCCGCGATGAGCAGGCTGGCGGCGATGAGCCGGGTCTGGCCCGCCGTGCCGAGGTGGACGGCCTGACCGATGATGAGCGGGGGCGTGACCACGCCCGCGTACATCGCGGCGATGTGCTGGAGTGCCGCGGGGACGAGCCGCGAGGGGGGAAGCTTTTCGTCCACCGGGTGGACCTCAAGTCCTGCCGGTGGGGTGGAACACGGGCCTTCTGCCGGCCCATTTGCAGGCGTTGCCATTGCTGGTCCCTCCGGTGTGGCGCACCCCCCGCCCGACTGCGGGCGGGCGGGGGGTGCGCGCCCCGCGTCAGAGGTTGGTCATGTCGACCGGGATGTGCGGCTCGCAGCCGTCGCGCAGGATGGTGGCCTCGATCAGGCCGTAGGGGCGGTCGGCCGCGTAGTACACGGCGCCGTCCTTGGCATCGTTCTCCAGGCCGAAGGCGGAGAGATCCTGCCGGAAGTGGTGCTTGTTGGGCGCGGAGAAGCGGATCTCGTCGATCTCGCTGCGGTTGTTGATGACCCGCGAACCCATTTGGTACAGCGTCTGCTGGAGCGAGAGCGAGTACGTCTCCACGAACGCCTGGAGGATGTGCTTCTTGGACTGCTCGTAGGACTTCTCCCACTGCGGCATGCGCTGCTCGTCGGAGGTCCAGTTGTGCCGCCACCACGTCGACAGGGACGTGGCGAGGATGCGGTCGTAGTCCTCCTGGAGCGTCGTGTACTTGTCCTTGATGTAGCCCCAGAACTCGGAGTTCGTGGAGTTCATCACGGTCAGGTCCTTGAGCCCGGACAGGACTTCGAACTTCGCCCCCCCGTCACCTTCGGCGGAGTACGTGATCTGGGCGAGGCGGGTCTCCTGGCCCTTACGGACGAAGGAGTGCTTGACCTCGTCGGCGCCGATGAACTTGGAGTTGCCGTCGGAGCCGGCGATGCGCTCCCAGGAGTATTCCTCGATGCGGATGCGCGCGCGGTGGATGGACGGCTGGCTGTCCACGAAGTGCCGGGCGAGGTGGATGCCGTACTGCTCGGCCGACTCGATGCCGTATTCCTTGGCGAACGCGAAGCAGGTGTTCTTCGTCGTGTCCGTCGGAAGGCAGTTGGCGTTCGAGCCGTTGTAGTGGACGTCGTCGAGGTCGCCGGAGAGGGCGACGGAGACGTTCAGGTCCTTGATGTGGTGGGTGGCGCCGTCCCGCGTGATCTTGACGACGCGGTTCTCTGCTTTGCCGTACTGGTTCTGGCCGAGAATCGTGGGCATGTCTGCTAGCTCCCTCGGTAAACGGAGTAGCCGAACGGGTTGAGCAGCAGCGGTACGTGATAGTGCTCGCCCGGCTTGACGGCGAACGTGATCGCCACCTCCGGGAAGAACGCACCGCTGTCCCTTACGCGGGGGGCGTCCTGCTGCGCCTCGGCTTGCTTCACTGTGCTGATTTGATGCGTGAAGTACGTCTCGACGGCGAAGTCGAGCCGTACGTGGGTGGTGCCCTCCGGCAGCGCCGGCAGGTCCTTGCAGCGCCCGTCCGCGTCGGTCGCGGAGCCGCCGAGCGCCACCCACTCGGCGTCGCTGCCCGAGCGGGCGGCGAGCGAGATGGCGACGCCCTCGGCGGGGCGTCCGATGCTGGTGTCGAGAATGTGCGTCGACACCGACGCGGTGGTCGCGGTGCTCATCAGTCCTTGTCCTCTTCCACTTCTACGTCTTCTTCGGCGAGGCGGGTCAGGCGGATACGGTTGATCTTCCCCAGTTCGGTGCGCACGATCTCGCGCTCCGCCCCGGTGTCGTTCCCGATCCTGGCCTTCATCGCGTCGCGCATCTGCTCGCCGGTCGCCCCGGTGGCGCAGATCAGGAAGACATGACCGAACCGCTCCTGGTATGCCAGGTTCAGTTCGAGCATCTCGGCCTTGAGCTCCTCGGAGGCGCCGGCCATGCCCCGCTGCTCGCGGGACGAGGTCGGGTCACCCGGCTTCGGGCGGCCGATCGGGGGGTGCCCCGCCATCGCCTCGGCGAGATCCTCCGCGCCGAGCTCGGCCATTGCGGCGTCGCTCGCGGCGAAGAGTTCCTCCGCGGTTTCGAAGGGGCGCTGGGCGAGGAGCTTGCTCCCCCACGCCGAGCTGGCACACACCTCGTGGAGGGCGGCGGCGGCCGCGTTCTCCTGAAGCGTGTTGAACCGGGAAAGCCCCGGCATCGGACGTGAAGTCACGGGAAGCCTCCGTGGCCTTGTGCTGGACGGGCTGCGGATAGCTAACGCCCTCCGAAACACCACGTCAACACTTTGTTGAAAACTTGGAGTTACAAAAACCGCCGCCCGGTATCCGGACGGCGGCTGGTTCGACACCTTGGCGTGCTAGGGGGCGACCTACTCCCCCTTGGCCGCGTTTTCCCTGTTCAGGTAGTTGTAGACGGTGAACCTGGACACCCCGAGCGCCCCGGCCACGGTCTCCACTCCGTGCCGCACAGAGAAGGCACCTCGTGCCTCCAGTATCCGTACGACCTCCTGCTTGGCCTTGCGGTCGAGGGCCGACAGGGGCATGCCCTGTCCGCGCTCCATGGCCACCAGGATGTGATCCAGGGAGTCGGCCAGCTGGGGCAGCCGTACGGCGATGACCTCGCGGCCCTCCCAGTGCAGGACGACATCGTCCTTGCCCGCCTCCTGCGGCGGCAGCATCTCGCCCCCCATGGCGTCCACCAGCGGCTTCACCGCGCTGACGAAGGGGACGTCTCCTGTAGCGGTCACTTATCGCCCTCCCCCATCACATTGACCTGGAGCGAGACGCGAGTGGCGCCGGCCGCCAGGGCCTGGCGCAGCAGCGCGTCCACCGCGCCGAGCACGGCGTCCGCCTCCCCTTCGGCGGTGTTGCCGAAGGGTCCGACATCCACCGCGTCCAGTTCGGCCTTCTGGATGACGTCGCGGGCGACGACCGCGTGGGGCGGCGCCTCGTCGAGGTCGAAGGGCTCGGTCGTGAACTCCACTCTCAATCGCACGGGGTCAACCTACTGCCGCGAACTGTTTTTCCGGCAGCCCCTCTTGACAAGAGCGAAGCATCCCCGGCAGTCTTCCATCAAGCAGAAACAAACTTCCGCTATACGGAACTCGACACCGAGTGCCGTACGGATCTCGATACGGAAGGGAGCGCCGACCCCCATGCCGAGCTTTTCGATGGGCACAGCCGCAGACCAGCGCTTCAACGTCAACCTGTCGATCCTCTTCACGGAACTCCCGCTCCTGGAGCGCCCCGCGGCCGCCGCCGCGGCGGGCTTCACCGCGGTCGAGCTGTGGTGGCCCTGGGTCGACGCCTCCACCCCCGAGCAGTCCGAGCTCGACGCCCTCAAGAAGGCGATCGAGGACGCGGGCGTACAGCTCACCGGGCTCAACTTCTACGCCGGACAGCTGCCGGGCCCCGACCGCGGCGCCCTGTCGGTCCCCGAGGAGAGCGACAAGTTCCGCGCGAACATCGACATCGCGGCGGACTTCGCCCGGTCCCTCGGCTGCAAGGCGCTCAACGCGCTGTACGGCAACCGCGTCGACGGCGTGGACCCGGCCGTGCAGGACGAGCTCGCCCTGGAGAACCTCGCGCTCGCGGCCCGCGCCGCCGACCGCGTCGGTGCGATCCTCCTGATCGAGGCGCTGAACAAGCCCGAGTCGCCGCTGTGCCCGATCGTGAGCGCCCCCAAGGCGATCGAGATCGTGGACAAGGTGAACGCCGCCACGGGCCTCGGCAACGCCAAGTTCCTCATGGACCTGTACCACCTGTCCATGAACGGCGAGGACCTGCCCACGGTGATCGAGCAGTACACCGCGAAGACCGGCCACGTGCAGATCGCCGACAACCCGGGCCGCGGCGCCCCCGGCACCGGTTCGCTGCCGCTCGAGGAACTGCTCGACCAGCTGGCGAAGGCGGGCTACGAGGGCTACGTCGGCCTGGAGTACAAGCCCGGCGACAAGCCGAGCGCCGAGGCCTTCGACTGGCTGCCCGCCGCGGCCCGCGCCGCGCGCTGAGCGTCCCGAAGCACGCCAACTCACCTACGTACGACCGCAGTCAGAGAGGCACCCTCATGAGCAACCTCCCCAAGATCGCGTGGATCGGACTCGGCATCATGGGCTCCCCCATGTCCGAGAACCTGATCAAGGCTGGTTACTCGGTGACCGGCTTCACCCTCGAGAAGGACAAGCTGGAGCGGCTCGCGGCCGCCGGCGGCACCGCGGCCGGCTCGATCGCCGAGGCCGTCAAGGACGCCGACGTCATCGTCACGATGGTGCCCGCCTCTCCGCAGGTCGAGGCCATCGCGTACGGCGAGAACGGCATCCTCGAGAACGCGAGGTCCGGCGCGCTGATCGTCGACATGTCGTCGATCACGCCGCAGACCTCGGTGGACCTCGCGAAGGCCGCCAAGGGCAAGGGCATCCGCGTCATCGACGCCCCGGTCTCCGGTGGCGAGGCCGGCGCGATCGAGGCCGTTCTGTCGATCATGGTCGGCGGTGAGCAGGCCGACTTCGACGAGGCCAAGCCGCTCCTCGACGCCCTCGGCAAGACCATCGTGCTGTGCGGTCCGCACGGCTCGGGCCAGACCGTGAAGGCCGCCAACCAGCTGATCGTCGCCGTGAACATCCAGGCGTGCGCCGAGGCCGTGGTCTTCCTGGAGAAGTCCGGCGTGGACCTGGCGGCCGCGCTCGACGTCCTCAACGGCGGCCTGGCCGGCTCGACCGTCCTGACCCGCAAGAAGGACAACTTCCTGAACCGGGACTTCAAGCCCGGCTTCCGGATCGACCTGCACCACAAGGACATGGGCATCGTCACCGACGCCGCCCGCAACGTGGGCGCCGCCCTGCCCGTCGGCGGTGTGGTCGCCCAGCTCGTCGCCTCCCTGCGCGCCCAGGGCGACGGCGGCCTCGACCACTCCGCGCTGCTGCGCGGCGTCGAGCGCCTCTCCGGTCAGCAGGTCTGACCCCCCGGACTTCCGGGCCGTGGCGGCGCTGACACCTGTCCTGTCGCGCCCAGGCGTCGCCACGGCCCGGAACCATGCCTTTCACTTCAACAAACTGTTGACCATAACTTCAACAAACTGTTGACGTAGCTGTTCAGAGCCTCTTACGCTCCGGTTCACCGTCAGCAGTCCCAGCAGTTCCGTACGGAAGGTCACCCTCGCCACCATGTCGAAGCGTGTGCTCACGACCGAGTCCGGCGCTCCTGTCGCCGACAACCAGAATTCCGCCACCGCCGGCGTCGGTGGCCCGCTTCTCCTCCAGGACCAGCACCTCCTCGAGAAGCTCGCTCGCTTCAACCGTGAGCGCATCCCGGAGCGTGTCGTCCACGCGCGCGGTTCCGGCGCGTACGGCTACTTCGAGGTGACGGACGACGTCACCGGCTTCACCCACGCCGACTTCCTCAGCACGGTCGGCAAGCGCACCGAGACGTTCATCCGCTTCTCCACCGTCGCGGACAACCTCGGCGGCGCGGACGCGGTCCGCGACCCGCGCGGCTTCGCGCTGAAGTTCTACACCGAAGAGGGCAACTACGACCTCGTCGGCAACAACACCCCGGTGTTCTTCATCAAGGACCCGATCAAGTTCCCCGACTTCATCCACTCCCAGAAGCGCGACCCCTTCACGGGCAAGCAGGAGGCGGACAACGTCTGGGACTTCTGGGCGCACGCCCCCGAGGCCACGCACCAGATCACCTGGCTGATGGGCGACCGCGGCATCCCGGCCTCGTACCGCCACATGAACGGCTACGGCTCGCACACCTACCAGTGGACGAACGCCGAGGGCGAGGCCTTCTTCGTCAAGTACCACTTCAAGACGAACCAGGGCATCCGTTCGCTGTCCGGCGAGCAGGCCGCCGAGATCGCGGGCAAGGATCCCAACTCGCACCAGACGGACCTGCTCCAGGCCATCGAGCGCGGCGTCAACCCGTCCTGGACCCTGTACGTGCAGCTCATGCCGGTCGCCGAGGCGGACGACTACCGCTTCAACCCCTTCGACCTCACGAAGGTGTGGCCGCACAAGGACTACCCGCTGCAGCGCGTGGGCCGCCTGGTCCTCGACCGCAACCCGGACAACGTCTTCGCCGAGGTCGAGCAGGCCGCGTTCTCCCCGAACAACTTCGTGCCCGGCATCGGCCCCTCCCCGGACAAGATGCTCCAGGGCCGCCTGTTCGCCTACGCGGACGCGCACCGTTACCGCCTGGGCGTCAACCACACGCAGCTCGCGGTGAACGCGCCGAAGGCGGCCGACGCCGACAACTACGGCCGCGACGGCCTGATGGCGTCGAACGCGTACGGCCGCGACCGCAAGAACTACGAGCCCAACTCGTACGACGGGCCCGCCGAGACCGGCCGCCCGCTGTCGGCCCCGCTCGCCGTCGCCGGCTACACCGGCACGCACGAGGCGACCGCCCACACCAAGGACGACGACTTCTTCCAGGCGGGCGAGCTGTTCCGCCTGATGTCGGAGGACGAGAAGTCCCGTCTGATCGCCAACATCGCCGGCGGCCTCTCGCAGGTCTCGCGCGACGACGTGATCGAGAAGAACCTGGCTCACTTCCACGCCGCCGACGCCGAGTACGGCAAGCGCGTGGAGGAAGCGGTCCGCGCCCTGCGCGAGGACTAGCACCCGAGCCGCGTCCGGGGTCTGACGGGAGGTCAGGCCCTGGACGCGAAGCCCGCGCCACTGTGCAGACCCGGATGAGGGGTGGTCACACGGCGGTGCGGGCGGTCCGCCCCAGGCGGACAGGCACGGTCCGCGGCGGCTCTGCGAGCCAGTGCGGTGGTCAAGATCCTGACGGCCCCTTCTCGACCTGAGGGGAGGGCAGCCGCCGGGGTTCATCCCAGGCCGCCGCGGTACCGGCCACACCACAGAATCCGCCCGGCGGCACGCATGCATGTTTCGCCAGTCGCGTGCCTTCGGGCGGCACCAACTCCCTTCGGGGACAGCTCCCTTCAGGGGATTCTCCCCTCAAGGGAGGCTCGCTTCGGGGGAAGCACAGAACGCCGAGTACGGACGGTCCCGTACTCGGCGTTCTTGCGTTGCTCAGGACTTGCCGCTGTCCGCCCGCGCGATCAGCTTCTCGCGCAGCACCGTCCACTGCGCCGTCATGTCGTGCACCAGATAGAGGTCGCGCCGCCGCGTCCAGGCCTGGCCCGACTCGGGGTCGTACGTGCCCGGCATCTCGAAGCCGGCGGGGGCGTACGCCTTCATGCCGCGGTCGTTCGTGGTCTGCACGCAGCGCTTGACGTGGTCGCGGAAGCCGATGACGCCCGCCGTGCCGATGCCCTCCGGCAGCTTCTTGCGGGCCTCCACGACCTGGGCGGCGACCCCGTCCGTGCTCAGGTACGTGATGGTGCCGTCCGGCGCGACGACCGGCTCGATCGACGTCACCCGGGTCATGCCGTACTTGGACTTCAGGAAGCGCGCGATCTCCCACTGCGCGTACACCGGCACGTCCCGGCGGGCGCGCACGCGGGCGACGGTGTCCGCCAGCTCCTCGTTGACCGGGCCCGGCTCGTACATGACCTTCGTGGGGTCGCCGCCCCCGGCCGGCGGCCGGTTGCCGAAGCCGTACGCGACGAGGAAGTCGATCCGGTCCAGGGGCGCCGTCGGCGGGTGCCAGTCGAAGCCGATGTCGTGGATGTGGGGCTCGACCGCGCGGGCGGCGGCCAGGTCGTCGAGTTCGTCGCCGAGCGCGGCCCGCATGGCCTTCCTCAGCCGGTCGTCGCCGTGCGAGGGGGCGGGGGCCGCGCCGAGCAGGGCGGGGGCGGCGGCCGCTGCCGCGATGCCCGCGGCGAATCTACGTCGTTCCATGACCGGATCGTCGCCTTCCGGGGCGGCCCGCCGGTCAACACGGGGCAGCGGGCGGGTGTCGGCGCGGTGTCGTACCCAGGTTCCGGTGACATGCCGGAGGGGCGGCCCACCCCCATCGGGTGAACCGCCCCCTGTCGGATCGGCAGGCGCCTGATCAGGCCGTCAGCGGCCGGATCGCGGTCGGCGCGTGGCCGGGCTCGGTGGCGAGCTCCTCGAACTCCTTGACGGCGCTGATGTCGGCCGTCGGGCTCATCGAGATGTTCGTGATGCGCTCCAGGATCGCCTCGACGACGACCGGCACCCGGTACTGCGCGGCGAGCTTCTTGGCCTCCTCGAAGGCCGGCAGGAGCTGGTCGGGCTCTGTGACGCGGATCGCCTTGCAGCCGAGGCCCTCGGCGACCTTGACGTGGTCGACGCCGTAGACGCCGAGCTCGGGGCTGTTCTGGTTCTCGAACTCCAGGTTGACCTGGAAGTTGATGTCGAGACCGATCTGCGCCTGGCGGATCAGGCCCAGGTAGGCGTTGTTGACCAGGACGTGGACGTACGGGATGCGGTGCTGCGCACCGACCGCCAGCTCCTCGACCATGAACTGGAAGTCGTAGTCACCGGAGAGCGCGACGACCTGGGTGTCCGGGTCGGCGGTAGCGACACCGAGCGCGGCCGGGATGGTCCAGCCGAGCGGGCCCGCCTGGCCGCAGTTGATCCAGTGGCGCGGCTTGTAGACGTGCAGCATCTGCGCGCCGGCGATCTGGGAGAGGCCGATGGTGGTGACGTAGCGGGTGTCGGGCCCGAACGCCTTGTTCATCTCCTCGTAGACGCGCTGGGGCTTCATCGGCACGTTGTCGAAGTGCGTGCGGCGGTGCAGCGTGCCCTTGCGCTCCAGGTGGGAGGCGACCCACGCGGAGCGGTCGGGGAGCTTGCCCGCGGCCTTGAGCTCGCGCGCGACCTCGACGAACAGCTCGAGCGCGGCCTTGGCGTCGGAGGCGATCCCGTAGTCCGGGGCGAAGATCCTGCCGATCTGGGTCGGCTCGATGTCGACGTGGACGAACTTGCGGCCCTCGCGGTACACGTCCAGCTTGTAGCCGGTGTGACGGTTGGCCCAGCGGTTGCCGATGCCGAGGACGAAGTCCGACTCCAGGAACGTGGCGTTGCCGTAGCGGTGGCCGGTCTGCTGGCCGACCATGCCCGCGTTCAGGTCGTGGTCGTCCGGGATGGTGCCCCAGCCCATGAGGGTCGGGACGACCGGGGTGTTGGTGATCTCGGCGAACTCGACCAGGAGGTCGGAGGCGTCCGCGTTGATGATGCCGCCGCCGGCGACGATCAGCGGGCGCTCGGACTCCAGGAGGAAGGAGATCGCCTTCTCGATCTGGGCGCGGGTCGCGGCCGGCTTGTAGACGGGCAGCGGCTCGTACGTCTCCGGATCGAAGTCGATCTCGGTCTGCTGGACGTCGATCGGCAGGTCGATGAGGACCGGGCCGGGACGGCCGGAGCGCATCAGGTGGAACGCCTGCTGGAAGACGCCGGGCACCTGGGCCGCTTCGAGGACCGTGACGGCCATCTTGGTGACGGGCTTGGCGATCGAGGCGATGTCGACGGCCTGGAAGTCCTCCTTGTGCAGGAGGTGGCTGGGCGCCTGGCCCGTGATGCACAGGATCGGGATGGAGTCACCGGTGGCCGAGTAGAGGCCGGTGATCATGTCGGTGCCGGCCGGGCCCGACGTACCGATGCAGACCCCGATGTTGCCCGGGTTCGTACGGGTGTAGCCCTCGGCCATGTGCGAGGCGCCCTCGACGTGGCGGGCCAGCGTGTGGCTGATGCCGCCGACCTCCTTGAGGGACTTGTAGAAGGGGTTGATGGCGGCACCCGGCACGCCGAACGCGTTCGTGACGCCTTCGCGCTTGAGGATCTCAACTGCCGCGCTGGCAGCGGTCATACGAGCCATTGAGTTCTCCTGCTTCGGCTGTCGGATTCGCGCTCCCGTCGCGCCCCGCGGCGAGCTGTGAGTCCGTGTCGTCTTCATACTGTCTTCAGCTTCTAATTTCCACATTGCGGAAATTAGGTTCTGCTATATGGAAGCAATGTAGGCGGCGACCCCCCGACCGTCAAGGGACGGCCTCTCGTCGACGGGATCCGGAGGGATCTCGCCCGACTGCCTGCCGCGGCCGGGGAGTTTGGAGGACGATGGGCGCCGAGGGCGGGAAGCCATCGCGTGAGCCCGGGCGCGGAGCCCAGGGCAGATGCCGGGAGTGGGTCATGGCTCAGAACGTGCCGGTGCGGTGCCCCGCCTGCCGGCGTGAACAGGTGTATGCGCCACCGGTCTATCCGTGCTCGTGCGGCGCGCCCGTCGTGGCGCCGCTGCGGCGCGGGGCGCCCGCGGAGCCGGTCACGCACCGCACCTGGCTCGACGACTGGGTGACCGTGCGGTGCGGGGCCTGCGGGCGCCGGGACCGCTGGCCACGCCCGGAGCTCGGCTGCGCGTGCGGCACGGTGCTGCGGATCCCGGTCGAGGGCGATCCGGCGCCGAGCCATGACGCGTCGCCGGACTCCGCCGCGGCGGCCGGCGTGACCTGGCCGGGGCCCGCGCTTCCGCCCACGGCGGACGGTCCGGATCCGGCCGGTACGACGCGACCGGGGCCCGCCCACATTCCGCTGCCGCCCACGGCTCCCGTCCCGCGCCCCGCGTTCCAGCCGGTGGCCATCCGCACGGCGCGCGACGCCGTGACCGCCGTCGCCCTCTATCTGCGCTGGCTCGGCTACCGGGACGTCCGCCGCGCCGACCAGCGCCCCTCGTCCGGCATCGGCCTCGCGGCCCGCGGCGTCGTCGCCCAGGTCGAGCCGTCGGTGCGGCCCGCCACCCTGCGGGACGTGGAGTGCCTGTGGCTGACCGGCATGACGGAGTCGGCGGTCTGCGTCTACTTCTCACTCGCGGGCTACGACGAGGACGCGCGCACCCGCGCCGACGAACTCGATGTCCCGCTCTTCGTCCTCGACCTGGCGGGCATGCCGCAGCCGGTCAACAACCCGGCGGACGAACTGATAGCTGCCGGGGCGTAGGCCCTGCCGGGTTCCGTCTCGAGGACGGGCACGGGACGGGGACGAGGACGAGGACGACGGGGCCCCACCCGGACCGACCGCGCCCGGGCGAGGCCCCGCAGACATCCGTACGTCTCAGCCGGCGTCGCCCCCGTACCCCTCCCGCAGTTCGATCTTGCGGACCTTGCCGCTCACCGTCATCGGGAACGCGTCGAGGATGCGCAGCCGCGTCGGCGTCTTGTAGTGGGCCAGCTGGTCGTGGCAGTACGCGCGCAGTTCCTCCAGGGTGAGCGTGTCCCCGGCGTCGCGGAGGATGACGCAGGCCAGGACCTCCTCCCCGTACCGCTCGTCGGGCACGCCCACGACCTGGACGTCCGCGACCTTCGGGTGGGCGTAGAGGAACTCCTCGATCTCGCGCGGGTAGACGTTCTCGCCGCCCCTGATGATCATGTCCTTGATACGGCCGACGATCTGGACGTAGCCGTCCTCGCGCAGGACCGCCAGGTCGCCGGTGTGCATCCACCGTCCCGGGTCGATGACCTCGGCCGTCTTCTCCGGCTCGTCCCAGTAGCCGAGCATCACGCTGTAGCCGCGCGTGCACAGCTCCCCAGGCTCGCCGCGCGGCAGCGTCACGCCGCTGACCGGGTCGACGACCTTGACCTCGATGTGCGGAAGGACGCGGCCGACCGTGCCGGTGCGGCGCTCCAGGTCGTCGTCGCGGCGCGTCTGCGTGGAGACGGGCGACGTCTCGGTCATGCCGTAGCAGATGGAGACCTCCGCCATGTGCATCTCGGCGACGACCCGCTTCATGACCTCGACGGGGCACGGCGAGCCCGCCATGATGCCGGTCCGCAGCGACGACAGGTCGTACGTCGCGAAGTCGGCGAGGTTCAGCTCGGCGATGAACATGGTCGGGACGCCGTACAGCGACGTGCACCGCTCACGCTCGACCGCGTGGAGCGTGGCGACGGGGTCGAAGGACGGGGCGGGGATGACGATGCAGGCGCCGTGCGACGTGGCGCCGAGGTTTCCCATCACCATGCCGAAGCAGTGGTAGAAGGGCACGGGCAGGCAGACTCGGTCCTGCTCGGTGTAACCGACCGTCTCGCCCACCCAGAAGCCGTTGTTCAGGATGTTGTGGTGGGAGAGCGTAGCGCCCTTCGGGAAGCCGGTCGTGCCCGAGGTGTACTGGATGTTGACCGGGTCGTCACAGCTCAATTCAGCCTGCCTGGCGTCGAGTTGCTCCCTCGTCACCGCTGCCGCGCCCGCCGTGAGGGCGTCCCATCCGTGGTCGCCGATGAAGACCGTCTCGCGCAGCTCGGGGCACCGCTCCCGCACCTGCCGGACGAGGGCCCGGTAGTCGCTGCCCTTGTGCTCGGTCGAGGCGACGAGGATGGAGACGCCCGCCTGCTTGAGCACGAACTCCAACTCGTGTGCGCGGTAGGCAGGGTTGATGTTCACCATGACCGCACCGATGCGCGCGGTCGCGTACTGCACGAGGACCCACTCGGGGCAGTTGACCGCCCAGATCCCGACCCGGTCACCCTTGAGCACACCTCTGGCGAGCAGCCCGCGCGCCAACTCGTCGACGTCCGCGCCGAATTGGGCGTAGGTCCAGCGCCGTCCGGACGGCACGTCGACCAGTGCGTCACGGTCGGGGTGGGCGGCCACGGCACGGTCGAGGTTGCGGCCGATCGTGTCGCCGAGGAGCGGCGCCGGGTCCGTCCCGTGCGCGTACGAGAGGGGCGGGGGCTGGATTGTCGTGAGGGGTTCGCGTGTCATCGGAAGTCCTCCTCGCGGTACTCGGCCGTGGAACCCTGCGCCGTGCGCTCGCGCAGCTCGATCCGCCGGATCTTGCCGGAGACCGTCTTGGGCAGCTCGGCGAACTCCAGGCGCCGGACGCGCTTGTACGGCGCGAGGACGTCCCGCGAGTGCTCGAACAGCAGCTTCGCCGTGTCGGGCCCGGGTTCGTACCCCTCGGCGAGGACGACGTACGCCTTGGGGACGGCGAGCCGCAGCTCGTCGGGGGCGGGCACGACCGCCGCCTCGGCGACCGCCTCGTGCTCCAGGAGCGCGCTCTCCAGCTCGAACGGGCTGATCTTGTAGTCGGAGGCCTTGAACACGTCGTCCGACCGGCCGACGTAGGTGAGATAGCCGTCGGCGTCACGCGAGCCGATGTCACCGGTGCGGTAGTAACCGCCCGCCATCGCCTCGGCCGTGCGCTCGGGGTCTCCGTGATAGCCGACCATGAGGCCGACGGGACGCTCGGACAGGTCGAGGCTGATCTCACCCTCCTGCGCGCCGGGTTCGCCGGTGACCGGGTCCAGCAGCTCCACCCTGTAGCCGGGGCTGGGGCGCCCCATCGAGCCGGTCTTCAGCTCCTGACCTGGGCTGTTGGACACCTGCACGGCCGTCTCCGTCTGCCCGAACCCGTCCCGGACGGTGATGCCCCAGGCCCGCCGCACCTGCTCGATGACCTCGGGGTTCAGCGGCTCCCCCGCGGCGACGACCACGCGCGGCGGCGTCGCGAGCTGCGTCAGGTCGGCCTGGATGAGCATGCGCCACACGGTGGGCGGCGCGCAGAAGGACGTGACGCCCGCGCGCTCCATGACCTCCATGAGCCGGCCCGCGTCGAAGCGCGTGTAGTTGTAGAGGAAGACGGTCGCCTCCGCGTTCCACGGCGCGAAGAAGTTCGACCAGGCGTGCTTGGCCCAGCCGGGCGACGAGATGTTCAGATGGACGTCGCCGGGACGCAGACCGATCCAGAACATGGTCGCCAAGTGCCCTACGGGATACGACACATGGGTGTGCTCGACGAGCTTGGGCCGGGCGGTCGTGCCGGAGGTGAAGTACAGGAGGAGCGGGTCCTTCGCGAGGGTGACGCCGTCGGGCTCGAACGTCTCGGAGGCGTCGTCGGCGTCCTCGTACGAGAGCCAGCCGTTCGTGGCGCCCGCGCCGACCACGGTGCGGGTGAAGTCGCCGGGGACCTCGGTGAACTTCTCGACGTCCTCGGGCCGCACGATGACGTGCCGGGCCCGGCCGCGGTCGACGCGGTCGCGCAGGTCGGCGGGGCCGAGCAGCGGCGTCGCGGGGATGACGACCGCCCGCAGCTTCATCGCGGCGAGCATGATCTCCCACAACTCCGCCTGATTGCCGAGCATCAGGAGGACCCGGTCGCCCGCGCGAACGCCCTGGCCACGCAGCCAGTTCGCGACGCGGTTCGAGCGGCGGCGCAGCTCGTCGAAGGTGAAGCGGCCCTCGCGGCCGTCCTCCTCGACGATGTGCAGGGCCGTCTTCCCGTTGCCGTCGGCGATGGCGTCGAACCAGTCGAGGGCCCAGTTGAACCGCTCGGGGCGCGGCCAGGCGAAGCCCTCGTACGCGGTGGTGTAGTCGTCCGCGTTCCGCAGCAGGAAGTCCCTCGCCGTGCGGAACTGCTCGGTCGGGCTCGGATCCGTACCGCTGGTCGCCGTCGTCATGTGTCCTCCTCATTGCGGACCGTGCCTGCCATCGTGTAATCCGTGACGCAGATCTCACCACCCCCGGACGGGGGTGGTGTACGACCCGCTCTCTGGAGGGACACGGCGAGTGAGCGCAGACGGGGCCGACGCGGTGGAGATGCATGCCGCTCTGGTGCGGCTGCGGCGGGGCACGGGACTGCCCGTCGCGTTCGGCGGACTCATGACGGGCGGCCCCATGACGGGCGGCACCGGCTCGGTGCGCATCGGGGAGCTGAGCGGCGCGGTGACGGGCGCCCTCCGCGGCCTCGCCATCGCGACGGGCAACGGCCTGGGCGGCAAGGCACTCGCCCTGTCCCGGCCGTGCGCCGTCACGGACTACCCGGTCTCGCGGCACATCAGCCACGAGTACGACGCGGCGGTCTCGGCCGAGGGCCTGCTCTCGGTCCTCGCGGTCCCCGTCGTCGTACGGCGCCGGGTGCGGGGTGTCCTCTACGGGGCGCTGCGCACCGCCCAGCCGCTGGGCGACCGCACGCTGGGCGAGGCGGTCGCGGCAGCGCGCGACGTGGAACAGGCTCTGGTGGTACGAGACGAGGCGCGGGCGTTGCTGGCGGCGGTGGCGGGAGCGGGGGCCGCCGGCTCGAGGGCCGGCGGGGTGGCTCCTGGGGTGGCCGGGGCGGTTGCTGGCGCGGGTGGCTCGGGGGCCGGCGCGGCGGTCGGTTCGGCGGCGTGGGAGGAGGTGCGGGAGGCGCACGGCGCGCTGCGGGCGCTCGCGCCTCGCGTCGTGGATCCGGCACTGCGCGAGGAACTCCTCGCGGTGTGCGGGCGGCTCGCCTCGGCGACGGCTCCGCCACGAGTACGGGACGTGGGCCTCACGCCACGCGAAATGGACGTCCTCGCGTGCGTGGCCACCGGCGCGACGAACGCGGTCACGGCCGAGCGGCTCGGCCTGCGGCCCGAGACCGTCAAGGGCTATCTGCGGTCGGCGATGCGGAAACTGGGCGCGCACACGCGCCTGGAAGCGGTGGTGGCGGCACGGAGGGCGGGGCTGCTGCCTTAGCCGCTCTTTGAGGGCAATGCCCTCGGGAGTCAGGAGCACCGCCCTCAAGTGCTCCATGGACGGGAAAGGGCCGTGCGGGACATGCTGGGGAACATGGTGTCCACCGACCGGTATCTCGCCTTCGCGGCGATGTCGCTCCTCGTGATCGTGATCCCTGGGCCGAGCGTGCTCTTCGTGATCGGGCGCGCGCTCGCGCACGGACGGCGGACGGCGGTCGCGACGGCGCTCGGCAATGTCATCGGCTCGTACGTGCTCGTGGTGGCCGTGGCGCTCGGGATCGGTTCCCTGGTGGAGCGCTCGGCAGCGGTGTTCATGGCGGTGAAGCTGGCGGGAGCCGCGTATCTGGTCTTCCTCGGCGTGCAGGCTTTCCGGCACCGCAGAGAGATGCGGGCCGAGGACATCCGGGGGCCGCAGGGCCCGCCGCGCGGCGATCTGCGAACGGTGGCGGACGGCGCGCTCGTCGGGGTCACCAATCCCAAGGGCATCGTCTTCTTCGCGGCGGTCCTGCCGCAGTTCGTGGACCACTCGGCTGGTCAAGTGCCCGCGCAGATGCTCCTGTTGGGGCTGATACCGATCTCGATCGGCCTGGTCACGGACACGCTGTGGGGCCTGACGGCGTCCGCCGCGCGTACGTGGTTCGCCCGGTCCGACCGGCGCCTGTCACTGATCGGCGGCACGGGAGGTTTCGCGATGATCGGCCTGGGCGTGACGGTCGCGGCGACGGGCCGCGCGGACTGATCCCCGACGGTCGGCCCAGCGCTTCGGCTGCCGCTGTTCGGGCCGTACGGTCCCGAAGCGGATGTCGCACGGGCCTGTGACCCCCAGCGTGCGCGCGGCGGTCTCGGCCCCGTCCGTGAGGGCGTCGCGCCGCCCCACGGTGACCGACGATCACCCCGCAGCGGCCGTATATGGGCCATATATCCTGCACAGTGGCCGAAGTGACAGCCGTTTCGACACGCAAGGCGGAGACATGGCAGAGCGGCGGGCCCGCCCCGGAGCGGAACCGAAGAAGTACATGTGGCGCCGCACCGCCGGACAGCCGCCGGTGAACCCGCCCGAGTCCGACACCACTCCGCCCCCGCCCGCCACACCCACCGACCCGGCGTCGGAGACGGCCAGCGTGGTGCAGGCGGGGCTGTACCGGGACGGAGTGCGGGTGTCGTCGCCCGCGACGCTCGCCGAGACGTTCCGCGAACTGCGCGAGCAGCCGGAGGGCATGGCATGGATCGGCCTGGCCCGCCCGACCGAGTCCGAACTCCTTTCCCTGGCAGGCGAGTTCGACCTGCACCCGCTCGCGGTCGAGGACGCGCTGGAGGCGCATCAGCGGCCGAAGCTGGAGCGGTACGGGGACACGCTGTTCGTCGTCCTGCGTGCCGCCCGCTACCTGGACGCGCCGGAGGAGGTCGAGTTCGGGGAGCTGCACGTGTTCGTCGGAGCGGACTTCGTCATCACCGTCCGCCACGGCGCGGCGCCCGACCTGTCCGGTGTGCGCCGCCGCATGGAGGACTCCCCCGAGCTGCTGAAACTCGGACCCGAGGCGGTGCTCTACGCGATCCTCGACGCGGTCGTGGACGGCTACGCCCCGGTCGTCGCCGGCGTCCAGACGGACATCGACGAGATCGAGACGGAGGTGTTCACCGGTGCGCCCGAGGTGTCCCGGCGCATCTACGAACTCTCCCGCGAAATGGTCGAGTTCCAGCGCGCCACCCGCCCCCTGGTCGGCATGCTGCACGCCCTGATGGCGGGCTTCGCGAAGTACGGCACGGACGAGGAACTCCAGCGCTACCTGCGGGACGTCGCCGACCACGTCACGCACACCAGCGAACGGGTCGACGGCTTCCGCCAGGCCCTCGCGGACATCCTGACGGTGAACGCGACGCAGGTGACCCAGCAGCAGAACGCGGAGATGCGGGCACTGGCCGAAGCGGGCTTCGAGCAGAACGAGGAGATCAAGCGCATCTCTTCATGGGCGGCGATTCTCTTTGCTCCGACACTGGTAGGAACTATCTACGGCATGAACTTTGAGAACATGCCGGAGCTGGGCTGGAGCTTCGGATACCCCTTCGCCGTCGGCTTGATGGGCGTGGTTTGTGTCAGTCTGTACGTGATTTTCAAACGACGAGACTGGCTCTGAGGGCAAGCAATCGCGCTTCAGGTCCCCACGCCGTTCGCTCTCGCATCTTCCGACAATGGAGCCCGCCTCCAGCCGGCCGGCGAGTCCCGTACCCACGCCGGGATTCCGGGATCATCTAGGACCAGAACTGTCCTAGTTGATCCCTAGTGTCGTCACGTCACGAAGAACCAGTAGGAGGGGACGACACCGATGAGTCACACTGCACCCGAGGGCTACACCAGCGTTGCACCGTGGGTGGTCACCGACGACACCGGCGCACTGCTCGACTTCATCACCGTCGCGTTCGACGGCGAAGAGATTGCACGGGTGCCGGTCGAGGACGGCACCATCGGTCACGGCGAGATCCGAGTGGGCGACACGGTCGTGCTGGCCTTCGACCGACGGCCCGACTGGCCGGTGATGCCCTCCCTGTTGCGGGTCTATGTCCCGGACGCGGACGCCGCCATGGCTGCTGCTGTTGCGCACGGGGCACTGGTGGTCACCGAGGCTGCTGACAGTGCGTGGGGGGATCGCGGCGGCAGAGTGCGGGACCCGTTCGGCAACATTTGGTGGGTGATGAGCCGGGTCGAGCACATCGCACCGGACCTGGCCTGGCAGCGGATGTCCGAGCCGAAGTACATCGAGGCGATGCGCACGGCCCAGGAGACCCTGGACGCCTCGCTCAGCGGTCGGGAGGCAGGGGTGGCCAGCGCCCCGCGGCGCCCAACCCACTGAGATCGACTTCCGGCCTGCCCGCAGGCGACGGGAGTTGAGGGCCGGCAGCAGTGCATGGACGCAACGAAGCCCCTGGTACACGGTATCTCGACCAAGATCACCCGTGCCGCCAGGAGCTTCGTGTGCTTGCCTACCCGTCATCAATAGATCTGTCCACCGGCACCCTGAGTACCTGACTGGTCAACTCATCGCCCGGCGGCTGGAGATCGGCACACGCCGGCGGCGCCTGACCGCCGGCCGTCAGGCGCTCCTTGCGCCGGCTCACCTGCGGTGCGGCGACACCCATGCCCAGCTCGCCGCTGGATTCGGGATCGGGATCGCAACCGTCCACCGATACGTCCCCGAGGCCGTCGACGTGCCGGCCGCCGTCGCACCGACCTCGGCCGAGGCGATGAAGACGGCCTCGACGAAGGCGTTCGTGATCCTGGACGGCACCCTGCTGCCGATCGACCGGATCACCGCCGACACTCCGTACTGCTCCGGGAAACACGAGCGGCACTGCATGAACGTGCAGGTTCTCGGTATTGAGAGGGTGGCTGATTCATGCACGAGTTCCTCGGGCGCTTCGGCTGCCGGCCAGGTCGAAGCACGAAACCACGGCACCGCGTGCGTCCGCCGGCGATGCGCGTGGAGGGTGTCGTCCCGCGTCGGCTGCGCCCCGTTCACGGCCGGCTTTCGTCGTTCGTCAGGCCGGGGTCTGCTCGTCCTCGGTCCGCCCGCTGCGACCGAGCGCAAGATCGATGATCAGTCGCCAGTTCATGGCCGGCGCAGGTGCGACCACGCCCGGACGGTCGCGCGGTACGAGGACCCGCAGCGCGCCCGGGCGCAACGTGCACATGACCGGGGTGGGCATCTGCAGCGCCTCGCCGTCGACCGCGACGGGGATCTCGTCCGTGCCGGCGGTCACCTCGACCCGCTGTGCGGTCATGACGGTCAGCCCTGTGGACCCCGTGCCCCGCACAGCCAGGTCGGCGGCCTGCGCCGCGTCCTCCACCCGGATCCCGAGCACCCCCAGCTCGCCGTCGTCGAGACTCGGCCGACGGCCGCCGGCGCCGAACTCGTCGGGTGAGGCGTACGGGTTGTTGCTGACCAGCAGTGCCTGCTGGGCCGAGAGCACGGTGCCGTCGACCTGTGCGTCGAGCCGTCGCACCCCTTCGCCGAGCAGCAGGTCCGGCATGAGGGACAGCGCCGTGCCCGCCTTGTCGTCTCGGTACTCGGGCCGTTGCACGACGTCGGCGTACACCCCGAAGGACACGGTGTTGACGAAGGCCCGGCCTCCGACGTCGCCGAGGTCGACCCGGAGCTCCTCGCCGTCGGTCAGCGCGTCGAGGCAGCGAGACGGGTCGGAGCGGTCGAGGCCCAGGTCCATGGCGAAGTGGTTACGGGTGCCGGCCGAGACGACGAGGAACGGCAGGTCGTGCTCGGCGGCGACCGCCGCGACCAGGGCCTGGGTGCCATCGCCGCCCGCGACGCCGAGCAGGTCCGCGCCCTCTGCCACGGCCCGCCGGGCCAGCGCGGCGACGTCGGCCGGGGCGGACGGGTCGAGCAGGATCACCCGAGCGCCGAGTTCCTCCGCCCGCTCGACCAGCCCGAAGCGGCCGACCTTCCCGCCCCCGGACTTCGGATTCATGATCAGGACCGGCCGGTTCGGCGGGGGCACAGCGATCGCCCGCCACGGGCGTTCCGGACGCGACCTGCGCAGCGCCGCCCGGGCGAAGGCCGCCGCCGCACCCCAGCACAGGCACAGACCCAGAGCCGTCAGCCACAGACCGTCGTGCGCGAAGAGCACCAGGACGGCGACGGGTGCCACGACCGCGAGGAGCGCCCCGAACAGCCGTACCGCGCCGCGGTGCGCCACGAACCACCAGACGCCCGCGGCGCAGACGACCAGCCCGAAGAGCCCGGCCCCGACAATGACGAGCCCGCCCTCTCCCAGTGCGAGCACGAGCACGGCCACCGAACCCACCGCCGCAAGCACCGCCAGACGCGCCGGCAGCCGCGCCGCCCCACTCCCTTCGGGGCCCTTTGCACGCATCCTGCCCATGGTGTCCTCTCCGTGCCGTTGCCGACCGCGAGCCCGGTCCGAGGCATGGCACCGGCCTGCGGGTCGTAGGTGTCCGGAGCCTGACGCACTCCGAGAAGTACCTCACCCTCAGGGTTCAAAGGCCCGACCGACCCGCCGCACCGCCGCCACAGCGCGAGCAGGTCGGCGGGCAGGCGGAACCCGAGCCCCTGGTACGAGCCGCCGAAGCCCCTGTGCTCGTCGAGCAAGTTGATCTCCAGCAGCCGGTGGGCCTGCCGACCGTCCTCGGCCGTACGGCGCAGGGGGTGGTCGTCGGCCGGGGTGAGGTACGCGTCGGACCGGGCGCCACGGGCGTCCGTTCCCACTATGTGGCCGACGTTCCGTCCCCCCAGCGTCCGGCCCGCCTTGGTGGCCAGGGTCTGGATCTCGGCGTGCAGATGGCTGCCGGCCAGGGCCTGGGCCATCCGCCGGCCCTCCACGAGGCCCAGGGCGCGCAGCCGTTCGTCCATCCGGTCGGGTGCTGCCATGGTGCCGTTCCTCTTCCGTTCCACCCGAAATCCGTTCAGCCCGAAATCCGCTCAGCCCGAGTCAGGCGCCCGGAACGCAGTTGTGCCGGTCGAGGGCGAGCCAGACGCGGTCCCGGGTGACCGGCATCTCGGTGAACCGGATGCCGGTGGCGTCGCGCAGCGCGTTGGCGAAGGCGGGGGCGACCGGGTTGAAGGGGCTCTCGCTCATCGACTTGGCGCCGAGCGGGCCGATGGCGTCGGTGGTCTCCATGAAGTGGACCTCGGTGCGCGGGACATCGGCGTACTGCGGGAGGCGGTAGCGGCGGAAGGCGGCGGTCGTGACCTCGCCTCGGTCGTCGACGCGTACCGTCTCGAACAGCGTCGCGCCCAGCGCCTGCGCGACGCCTCCCTCGACCTGGCCGCGGCACTGCATCGGGTTCATGACCTTGCCCGCGTCGGCGGCGTGGACGCTGCGCAGGATGCGGATCTCGCCGGTGCCGGGGTCGACGGCGAGGCGGAACCACTGGGCGTTGAAGGCGACGGAGCGGGGCGAGCCGCCCCAGTGGCCGTCGGCGGCCACCTCGTCCGTCGCGCCCTTCGCCTCGGCCGCCTCGTACAGCTCCTTCAGCGTCACCACCCGGCCCGCGCAGTCGATGGCCTCGGCCCCGAGGACGCACAGGTGGCGGGCGACCCCCGTGTGCCGGGCGGCGAAGGTCCGCAGCCGTTCGGCGAGCGAGCCGGCGGCGAGGAGGACGGCCTTGCCGGCCACCACCGTGCCCGCGGAGCCGAAGGCGCCGGTGTCGTGGCGGACGACGTCGGTGTCGGACTGCCGGACCGCGAGGCGGTCCTCGGTGGTGTTCAGCGCGCCGGCGGTGATCTGCTTGTGGACGGTGGTGGTGCCGTTGCCGAACTCGGCCGTGCCGACGGCGATGTCGTACGTCCCGTCGGCCAGGAGGGACACGCGGGCGTCGGCGTAGTGCCCGCCGGGCGGGCCGGTCGCGATCATCGCCATGGCCGTGCCCTGCCCGACCAGCCAGCCCTCGGGGGCCTGCTCGGCGCTGGTGTCCTCGGCGATCGCCTTGCGCACGACCCCCAGGCACTGGTCGAGGCCGTACGAGGCGATGTGGAGGTCCTCCTCCTCGCCGATCGGGCTGAGCATGTGCTCGCCGGGGCCGATGATGTTCTTCTCCCGGAAGACCAGCGGGTCCATGCCGAGACGGCGGGCCAGCTCGTCCATGACCGATTCGACGGCGAAGGTGACCTGGCCGAGGCCGTAACCGCGGAAGGCGCCCGCCGGGACGACGTTGGTGTAGACGGAGAACGCGTCGACCTTCTTGTGCGGGGCGCGGTAGACGGCGAACGACTCGCCGACGCTGTGGAACATGACGGCGGGTCCGTGGTTGCCGTAGGCGCCGGTGTTGGAGACGACGCGCATCTGGATCGCGGTCAAAGTGCCGTCGGTGCGGGCGCCGACCTTGATGCCGATGGTGAAGGGGTGGCGTGTGGTCGCTCCGTAGAACTGCTCCGCCCGCGTGTACTCCAGCTTCACCGGCCGCCGCAGTTTCAGCGCCGCCAGCGTGACGATGTCCTCCGTCAGCATCTCCTGCTTGCCGCCGAAGCCGCCGCCCACGCGCCCGGCGACGACGCGCACCTCGTCCTCGGGCAGCCCGTACAGGGCGCACAGGGCGCGGCGCGTCAGGAACGGGGTCTGGGTGGAGGAGCGGACGGTGAGGCGTTCGCCGGTGCCGTCCTCCTTGGGCTCGAAGTAGGCGACGCAGCCGTGGGTCTCCAGGCTGGCGTGCTGGACGCGCTGCGTGCGGAAGGTCTCCTCGTGGACGATGTCGGCGTCGGCGAAGCCGTCCGCGACGGAGCCGATCTCGCCGTGCACTTCGCCGGCGACGTTGTTCTCCACGCGGGAGATCCGCACCTCGGGGCCCTTGCCCTCGTGGATGACGGGGGCGCCGGGGGCCATCGCCTTCTCGGGGTCGGTGACGTACGGGAGCTGCTCGTAGACGACTTCCACCCGTCGGCAGCCTTCCTCGGCGGCCTGCTCGCTGTCGGCGACCACGGCGGCGACGCGCTGGCCGACGTAGCGGACGGTGTCGTCGAGGACGCGGGTGTCGTCGGGGTCCTCGGTGGGGTGCTCGTGACGGGCCGAGGAGTACAGGGTCTCCGGGGCGTCCTCGTGGGTGAGGACGGCGTGCACTCCGGGCACGCGCAGGGCGTCCGCTGTGTCGATGGAGAGGATGCGGGCGTGCGGGTGCGGGGAGCGCAGCAGCTTCATGTGGAGGAGGCCGGGCACCTCGACGTCGAAGGTGTAGCGGGCGGTGCCGGTCACGACCTGGGGGCCGGCGGGCGCGCCAAGGCTCTTGCCGACTGCCTTGCCCGCGCAGGGGCGTTCGGTGTGCTGCACGCCCCGCACGGAGTCCTCGATGGCGCGATATCCCGTACACCGGCAGATGTTGCCCTTGAAGGCGCGGGGCAGGTCCGACAGCTTGCCGTCGTCGTGTTCGGTGCCCTGCTCGGCTTCGAGGGCGGCCGTCGTCATCAGGAATCCGGCCGTGCAGAAGCCGCACTGGAACCCTTGGGCGCCGAGGAACTTCTGCTGGACGGGGTGGAGTTCACCCTCCGGGGAAGCGAGGCCCTCGACGGTCGTCACGGAGCGGCCCTGTGCCCGTACGGCCGGATACAGGCAGCTGTGGACCGGCTCCCCGTCCACATGGACCGTGCAGGCGCCGCAGTCGCCCGCGTCACAGCCCTTCTTCACCCCGAACCAGCCGCGCTCACGCAGATACGTACGCAGACACTGGCCCGCCCGTGGCTCGGTGTCGAAATGCTGGGCGTTGACCTCGATGTCGAAGCTCATCGTGCACCGTCCTCGGAGAGCCGGGTCAGTTCATGGCGGACTTCCTCGGCGAGGCGGAAGCCCATGTGCCGCCGCCACTCGGGCAGTCCGTGGATGTCGTCGAACCAGTCGTCCTCGCCCACGGCCGCCTCGATCGCCCGCCGGAGTTCGCCCTTGTCGGGCGACAGCGGGAACCAGAGGCGGAACGGCCGTACGGTCGCCGCGCTGATCGTCACCGCCATCGACCCGTCCACCGGATCGAGCGTCCCGATGACCAGCGCTCCCGAGCGGCCGAGCCCGTACAGCGACGCCTGGCGGAAGGCCGTACGGCAGCCGAGTGCCCGCGCGGGCACGGTGACCGAGCGGAGCAGCTCGCCCTCGCCGAGGTCCTTGCGGCCCGCGCCGGTGATGAAGTCGGCGACCTTCACGGTCCGCCTCACCCCTGCCTGCGACTGGAGCAGACATGTGCCGTCGAGTGCGGCGGTCAGCGAGATCATGGGTCCGGCCGGCAGCCCGTTGCACAGGTTCCCGCCCACGGTCGCCATGTTCCAGATCTTGAACGAGGCCAGAAAGGCACGGCAGCACTGCTCGATCAACGGCGCCGCCTCGGCCCCGAACTTCCGCCCGAAACGGGAGAGTTGGGCGATGGTGCACGTCGCCGCGATCTCCAGCGAGCCGTCCTCACCGTGGGTCAGCGACTCCCAGCCCATGCGGCTCAGATCCACCAGGCGCCGCAGATGGGGCTGCGGCTCGGAGAACAGGTACGTGCCCCCGCCGAGCCATGCGTCGCCCGGTTGCCAAGGCTCACGCAGCCGCGCGTCACGCACTTCCTTCACCGTGTTCAGATCCATGTCTCCAACGCCCCTCAGCTGCTGCCTCACAGCCAGTGAAGCCGGGAGGAGGGCCGGAAACGACTGGTGCACCACACGGAATACGCCACCCCGACGCCGTGGGCATTGGTTGAACGACCAAGCAGCTTTCGGCTCCGGCACACCGGGATTACGGACCGAATCTGTCCGCAAGAGGTGTCAGGGTGGCTTCAGGGGCGCGGACGCACTGTCCTGCGGACCTCTGCCCGCACACACACGCATCCCGCTACGAACGGAGCACCCTGTGAGCCGCCACATCCAGGTCACCTTCGACGCCCACGACCCGAGGGCGCTGTCGTCGTTCTGGCGCGACGTACTGGGCTACGTCCACCCCGGCCCGCCCGGCGTCGACGTGCCCAAGGGCGCCGACCCGCTGGCCGCGTGGGACGACTTCCTCGCGCGGATCGGCGTACCGGAGGAGCAGCGCAACACGAGGTCGGCCGTCGAGGACCCGGACGGGCGGGGCCCGAGGCTGTTCTTCCAGCAGGTGCCGGAGGACAAGGCCGCCAAGAACCGCGTCCACCTCGACGTCCGTGCGGCCCCCGGTCTTGAGGGTGAGGAGCGGATGACGGCGCTCGAGGCCGAGTGCGCCCGGCTCGTCGCGCTGGGTGCCGCGCGGGTACGCCGCGACGAGCCCGCTCCCCCGCTGAGCACGGGCTACATCGTGATGACCGACCCGGAGGGGAACGAGTTCTGCCTGGACTGAGGCGTCGTGGCGGTACGGCGCGGGGCCTACCTGCGTCCGGGGCGCAGTGCGTGCTGGGCGGCGAGGCGGACGGGGGCGTTCTGGGCTCCGTAACCGCGGTATCCGCCGTCGCGCTGGACCACTTCGAAGAAGACCCGGCCGACCGTCTCCGTATAGAAGTGCCGGAAGGTGCCGTTCTCGTCGCGGTCGTAGAGGATGCCGAGCTCCCGGTACGTCTCCGCCTCGCCCGGGGCGAACTCGAAGCGCGCCGCCAAGTCGTCGTAGTAGTTGGGCGGTACGGACAGCGGGTGCCCGCCCGCGTCCTGGAAGGCGCGCGCGGCGGCGACCACGTCGTCCGTCGCCAGGGCGATGTGCTGGGCGCGGCCGGCGTCGTCGGCGGGGCCGGGGCCGATGCCGAGGGCGATCCGCACCCTGCCGTCGTCGTTCGTGACGGCGCGGCTGCGCAGCAGACCGTAGGGGTCGGCGACGTCGACGCTTTCCTGGGGCCTGAGCCCGAGGACCGTGCGGTGGAAGAGCGCGGCCTCGTCGAACTGGTGCCAGGGCTGGGTCAGGGCGAGGTGGTCGATGCGCAGGACGGCGCCCCGCGGGTCCCGGTCTCCGTCGCCGATGCCGGCGCCGGTCAGGGGTGGGAAGTCCTCCCGCCAGTTCGGCAGGCCCGCCCGGTCCGTCGCACAGAAGAAGATCTCCACGCCGTCGGGCGCCGCCACCGCGTCCAGCGGGGCGTCCTCCGGTGCCCGGTGACGCGGCAGTACGGGGGCGAGGAGCGACTCGGCGCGGGCCGCCGCGCCCACCGGGTCGGGGGATTCCAGGCCGAGCGCGGCGAGGGCGAGCCCGTCGCGGTGGCGGACCGGATCCGTGGTGACGAGGATGCGGGCGTCGCCGCGCTGCCACAGTTCGACGGGCTTGCTGCGGTGTCTGGCCGTCCGGGCCAGGCCGAGCGCGCCGAGGAGCGAGGACACGGCACCGGCGTCCGGGGTGGTGAGTTCCGCGAAGGCGAAGCCGGTGGGCTGGACCGGTGCGGGCGGCGCCGCGATCCCGGCGGCCTCCTGGAGGAGCATCAGGGAGCGCCGGGCGTCGACGGCGGTGGGGCCCGCGTCGGCCTGCCGGAAGACGTCGTTGAACACCTCCAGCGAGAGCGGGCCCGTGTAACCGGCGTTGATCACGTGCCGGACGAGTCCGGTCACGTCCAGGCCGCCCTGCCCGGGGAAGCAGCGGTAGTGGCGGCTCCACTGGAGCACGTCCATCGCCATCAGCGGGGCGTCGGCGAGCTGGAGGAAGAAGATCTTCTCGCCGGGGATGCCCTCGATGCCCTTGGGGTCACAGCCGCGGGCGAGGATGTGGAAGCTGTCCAGACAGGTGCCGAGCGCGGGGTGCCCCGCCGCCTCGACGATGCGCCAGGCGTGGTCGTACGTGCTGACGTGGCGGCCCCAGGCGAGTGCTTCGTAGGCGACGCGGACGCCGTGTTCCTGCGCCGACTCCGCGAGCCGGTGGAGGTGTTCGGCGGCGAGAGCGTCGTCGTCGACGGCGAGGGGCGAGACGCTGGAGCACACCAGGACGGTGTCCGTACCGAGCCGGTTCATCAGCCGGAACTTGTGCTCGGCGCGGCGCAGGTTCCGCTCGAACTCCTTCGGCGGCACGGCCTCGATGTCCCGCATCGGCTGGTAGAGGTCGATGGTCAGGCCGAGGTCGGCGGCGCGGGCCCTGATCTCCTCGGGGGTCAGGGGACTCGCGAGGAGATCGTTCTCGAAGATCTCCACCCCGTCGAATCCGGCCGAGGCAGCGGCGGTGAGTTTCTCGGTCAGGGATCCACTGAGCGAGACGGTGGCGATCGAGGTGCGCACGGCGGTGCTCCTTGGGAGGGGGACGGGGTGGAGGTGGACGAGTCGGCGGTGGCGGGCGGGGTCAGCCCCGTGCGGCCGCCGCGCCCGCCAGTTCGGCGATGTCCGCGAGCATCCGCGTACTGTCCGGCTCGCGGCGCGTGAAGAGCCGGAACGCGTCGGCGGCCTGGAACACCGCCATCCCTCCGCCGTCGAGCGTGGCGCAGCCCAACTCCCTTGCGGTGCACAGCAGTTCCGTCTCGAGCGGCCGGTAGACGACTTCCGCGACCCACAGGGACGGGCGCAGCAGCCGGGCGGGGAGCGGGAGTCCGGGGTGGGCGGCCATGCCGGTGGGTGTGGCATGGACGAGGCCGTCGGCGCGGGCGAGGTGCTCCTCGATGCGGTCCGGGGTCCCGGCGGACGCGCGGCCCTCGCCGAAGTGCCGGTTCAGCGACGCGGCCAGGTCCGCGGCGCGTTCGGGCATCGCGTCCACGACGGTGAGGTGGCCGCCGCCCAGGGTGAGCACGGCGTGCGCGACGGCCGCGCCCGCGCCGCCCGCGCCGAGCTGCACGACCCGGTCGAGCGGGGCGTCGGGCAGGCCACGGGCGAAGGACGCCGCGAATCCGGTGACGTCGGTGTTGTGGCCGACGGCGCGCCCACCCTCGAACACGACGGTGTTGACAGCGCCGAGCGCCTCGGCCTGCGGGGCGAGCTCGTCGAGGTGCGGGATGACGAGCTGCTTGCAGGGGTGGGTGATGTTCAGGCCGTCGTAGCCCACGGCCCGGGCCGCCCTCACCAGGTCGCCGACCTTGTCGGGGGTGGCACCCAGGGGGTCGATGTCGATCAGCCGGTAGAGATAGCGCAGGCCCTGGCGGTCGGCCTCCCGCTCATGGAGCGCGGGGCTCAGCGAGGGGCCGATGCCCGAACCGATCAGACCGACGAGGCAGGAGTCCTGAGGCACCGTTTCTCCTAATGTACGAACTGGTTCGTTAGTAATACCAGGAAGGCGGCATCCTGGAAAGGGCAGCCACTCACCGACCCCGGCGCTGCTTCTACAATCACCAGCACCGAACCGACCCGGAGGAACGCATGGCCACAGTCGAAGAGCCGACGCGACCCGCCGGACGGATCCGGGACGCCGCCCGCACCAAGGCCGAGATTCTCGACGTCGCCACCCAGGAGTTCGCGCGCGCCGGCTACACGGGCGCCCGCGTCGACGAGATCGCGGCCCGCACCCGCACCACGAAGCGGATGATCTACTACTACTTCGGCGGCAAGGAACAGCTGTTCACGGCGGTTCTGGAGCACGCGTACTCGGCGATCCGGCAGGCCGAGCAGGAGGTCGACGTCGACCACCTGGACCCGGTCGCGGCCATCCGCCGGCTCGCCGAGCTCACCTTCGACCACCATGAGGCGCACCCCGACTTCATCCGCCTGGTCGCGATCGAGAACATCCACGAGGCGGAGCACATCGCCGCTTCCGAACAGCTCGGCGCGCTCAATTCGCCCGCGATCGAGGTGATCCGGCGCATCCTCGACACCGGGCGCGCGTCGGGCCTGTTCACGGCCGAGATCGACGCCGTCGACCTGCACGCGATGATCAGCTCGTTCTGCTTCTTCCGGGTCTCGAACCGGCATACCTTCGGTGCGCTCTTCGGCCGTGACCTGGTGGCGGCGGAGCAGCGCGAGCACTACCGGACCATGCTCGGCGACATGGTCATCGCCTATCTGACGGCGGACCGCACCGAGGACTGAGGCAGGGTGCCGGGCGGGTAGCCCGCGCGGAAGTTTCCGCGGCCCACCTCTTGACACGCGGGTAACGCCAGCGCAACATCCGTAGCCATCCGCTACTAACTACCCAGTGGGTTAATTAGCGCCACCGCCCCCATCCCAGGGCCGGCGAAAGACACCACGACACCACCCCGCACCCCTCCGCTCACTTCATCGCCGAAGTGTCCCCCTAGGAGTACGCCGTGACCGTCCCCTCCCCCGGCGCCGCCGCGCCGCCACAGGCCCCCGAGGGCCAGCCGCGCAAGGCAGCGCTCGCGGCCTGGACCGGCAGCGCCCTGGAGTACTACGACTTCTTCATCTACGGCAGCGCCGCCGCGCTGATCTTCCCCAAGGTCTTCTTCGACGAGTCCGACCCGGCGAACGCGACGCTGCTCTCCCTCGCCACCTTCGGCGTCGCCTACGCCGCCCGCCCCGTCGGCGCGCTCTTCCTCGGCCACATCGGCGACCGGCTCGGCCGCAAGAAGATCATGGTCTTCACGCTGATCCTCATGGGTCTGTCGACGTTCCTCATCGGCTGCCTGCCGAGCCGCGCGCAGGTCGGCTCCCTGGCCCCCCTCCTGCTCGTGCTGTGCCGTGTGCTCCAGGGCATCTCCGCCGCGGGTGAGCAGGCGAGCGCGAGCTCGATGACGCTGGAACACGCACCACCGGGCCGCCGCGGCTTCTTCACCAGCTTCACCCTCAGCGGCACCCAGGCCGGCCAGCTCATCGCCACCCTCGTCTTCATCCCGATCGCGGCCCTGCCGGAGGACCAGCTGCTCTCGTGGGGCTGGCGCGTCCCGTTCTGGCTGAGCGTCGCCGTCGCCGTCGTCGGGTACGCGATCCGGCGTTCTCTGGAGGAGACCCCGGCCTTCGCCAAGCAGGCCGCGACCGAGGGCGTCGTGAAGCTGCCGCTGGCCGTCCTGCTGCGTGACCACTGGGCCGACGTCCTGCGCGTCGTCGCCGGATCCCTGGTCGCCTCCGTGAGCACGATCTTCACCGTGTGGGCCCTGTCGTACGCGACGAGCGACTCGGTGGGCATGGACCGGTCCGGGATGCTGTGGGTGGGCGCCCTCGCCAACGTCGCGGCCCTCGGCGCGATCCCGCTCTGGGCGAAGCTCTCGGACCGTATCGGCCGCAGGCCGGTCTACCTCGTGGGCGCCGTCGGCAGCGCCGTGCTGATGGCCTGCTACCTGTGGGCGATCTCCACGGGGTCGTACCCGCTGGTCCTCGTCCTCGGCATCCTCACCTTCGGCGTCGTGTACAGCGCGGCCAACGGCATCTGGCCGTCCTTCTACGGCGAGATGTTCTCGACCCGGGTGCGGCTCTCCGGTGTGGCGATCGGTACGCAGATCGGCTTCGCAGTGGCCGGGTTCGCGGTGACCTTCGCCGCGCAGATCGCGGGTCCCGGCGGCGACGACTGGTCCGCGGTCGCCCTGTTCACCGCGGCGCTCTGCGTCCCGCCGGTCATCGCGGCCCTCACCGCGCGCGAGACGCACCGGGTGCCCGCGGAGCGGCTGGGCCTGAGCCGGGAGGCCGAGGCCGCCGGCCGCGTACCGACCAGGGTCTGACCCGCCCCCTCCCGCCGGAACCCGAACTGCCCTGCGCCGCCCCGCACTTCACCGCCGGAATTCATACCGCGCCGCAGCGGTCCCGGTGCCGCGGCGGCGCCGTAGGGTTGATCTCCCGGCCACAGATGGGGGATGGCATGCAGCGCTACGAACGGCTCCGGCAGATCCGGCGGCTCGACCCGGACCGGGACTGGCTGACGATCTACCGGCTGACCGCCACCTACGAATTCCCGTGGGACCTCACTCGGGCACTGGAGCTGGCGCTCTACCGCACCTACGCCGTACCGAGCATCGGCCAACTGCTCGATCGGACAGCCGAACTGACGGAGCGTTCGCAGAAGCGGTACGACGACACCTCACTACTCCTCGACACGGTCGTCGAGCACGGCTTCGACAGCATCCAGGGGCGCACGGCGATCCGCCGCATCAACCAGATGCACCGCAGCTACGACATCAGCAACGACGACATGCGCTACGTCCTGTGCACGTTCGTCGTCGTGCCCAAACGCTGGATCGACACCTACGGCTGGCGCCGCCTCTCGCGCCACGAGGTGATCGCCTCGGCGCACTACTACCGCGCACTGGGCCGGCACATGGGAATCCAGGGCATCCCGGAGTCCTACGAGGAGTTCGAGACCTGCCTCGATACGTACGAGGCCGAGCACTTCGGCCGGGACGAGGCCGGGCGGCGGGTGTCGGACGCGACGCTCACCCTCATGGCGTCCTGGTATCCGGGCGTCCTGGAACCGGTCTTGAAGAAGGCGACGGTCGCCCTGCTCGACGAGCCGCTCCTGCGCGCCTTCGACTACGAGCCACCGAGCCCTCTCACACGCACGCTCGTCCGGGGCGCCGTCCGCCTGCGCGGCCGTGCGGTACGTCTGCTGCCGCCCCGCCGCGCGCCGCACCAGGCCCGCCAGAACTGGGAGATCAAGGGCTACCCGAAGGGCTACCGCGTCAGTGAACTCGGCACGTTCCCGACGCCGGGCCTGCGCGGCTGCCCCGTCCCGCACGCGGCGCCGCCCGGCGAGGGGTCAGCCGATCACAGGCCGCCGCGCACGACATAACTGCACTGCGTGTACGAGTATCCCGGCCTGATCTCGCTCCCGGCGGCGCGGTCGGAGACGGCCGCCGTCGTGTCCGCGCTGTGCTTGTGGAGGAAGTGGTAACTCCCTGCGGGCAGCCTGATCGTCGCCTTCGGGTACTTCCTGTTCGCCTTGCAGGCCCTGCTCCTGCCCGCCGACTCGCTCGAGTACATCGTGCAGGAGCCGCAGGCGGCCAGCTTGACGCTGCCGGTGACCGGGCCCGTGTAGAGGACCTCGACAGGGCCGGGGCCGTCATTGCTGACGACGAGCGTCATCCGGGCGCCGCCCGGACTCCCGGCGGGCGGAAGGTGATCACCGGCGGCGGGCCGCAGCCCGGCGATCTCGGCGGCGATCGCGATGTCCTCGGCCCTGGCCCGGTGCTTGCTGTTCTTGTACGTGTCCGCGAAGTCGGCCAGAGTCTTGCGGGCGTCGCCGAACTTCTTGTCCTTGAACTCGTCGACCCCGCAGGCGTAGACGCCCTTCTCTACGGCCTTGTCGACGTCGGCCGCCACGCCCGCCCCCGCATCGTCCGGGAGCGCGTCGGCCGTCTGACCGATGCTGCGCAGTTCGTCCGTGGCGGTGCAGGGTTCGGCGCCACCGAGGCTGCGCTCGCGTGCGGCGACGGCGTCGCGCAGGGCGCCCCCCACCTGTCCCGCCTGCTCCGACTTCGGGAACGTATCCAGGAGTTGACCGAGTTCGCCGCCGTCGGACCCGGCGGTCTCGGTGCCGAGTCTGCCGGTGCCGCACGCGTACAGGGAGGCGGCGAGGGGTCTGTCGGGCCAGGTGGCGAGGGAGCCGAGTACGTCACGGTCCATGTGCTTGCCGGGCACGGTCCGCAGATAGGTGAGCGGCTCGATCGCCTCGCAGTCCTTCTTGTCCGTGTACGGCTTGGCGACGGCCTTGTAGTAGGCGTCGAGCCGGTCGGGGACGAGTCCGGCGGCCTTGGATCCCGCGTGGTCGTGGGCGAGTTCGCGGTAGCGGGCGAGCGCGGTGGTGTAGTCGGCGCGGCCCTCGGTGAACGAGGTGCGTGCGGCGGCTTTCGCGACGAGCGCGTCGGCGTCGTCGAGGCGGCCGAGCAGCATCTCCTCCACGGCGTCGTCGCGCGCCGCGCCGTACGCGACGACGCCTCCGGCGGGCACGGCGAGCAGCACGATTCCGAGAGCCATCGCCACAACCGGACTGCGCAGTAGCCCAGTTGAGGCCCGCCGCGCGCCGTCCAGGGCGGCGACGAGCAGGAGGAGCCCGTACCCGACGAGCAGTCCGGCCGGTACGCCGTCGGGTTCGGCGGGCAGCGCGAGTACGAGCAGCGCGGCCGTGGCGGCGAGACAGACGGCGGCCAGGACCCAGCGCCGCAGGAGAAAGTAACCGGCCCCGAGTCCGGTGAGGTTGAGCAGGCCGACGGCCACGGCGCGCACGGGATCGACGGGAGTCTTGGGTGCGGGGGCCACCGGTGGTTGTGGCGGTGGCGGTGGCGGTGGCGGTCCGAATGTCGGCGGATGGGTGGGCGGGGGCGGTGGGGCGGCGTACGCCTGCGGCGTTGGTGGGCTCGGCGGTCGGGGTGCGGCCGGTCCGAGCGCCGACCTCGTCGTGACGGGCGCCCCTGACCCGGGAGGCCCGAAACTCGGCGCGGCACCTGGGCCCGGATCTGCGTCAGGGCCAGGGGCAGCCGAGCCACTCGGGCCGGCCTCCGGCTCCAACTCCGGCTCCACCGCATTCCGGGGAATCGCATCCGCCGGCACCGCGTCCCGCGGCTCCCGCTCCCACGATCCCGAAGGCGCCCCTGACCTCGATTCCGGATCCGACCCGGATCCCGACCCCGCGTGCCCGTCCCCCACACCCATCTCGGTCCCCCAACCGTCAGGCGTCGCGCCAGAGGGACACCATCCGCAACGGCGCACGCGCTGTCAATCGTGCGCGCATGCCCCGGTTGGGCCCTCCCCGCCGCGGCCGCCGGGCGGATCAGTGCCCGTCCCATGGCATCGCGGCAGGCCGGACGGCTATACACCCCAGATATACACTCAGTGTATACACGCTATGTATAGTCCTCGCATGCCTACCGCGATTCAGAAGATGAGGAAAACCAGGGCCGCGTTCCACGCCGCCGCCGCGCTCTTCACCGCCGGCGCCCTGACCTTCGGCCTGAGCGGCTGCACGTCGTACGACACGACCGCCCCGAGCGGGGCCAGGGCCGACAGGGGCCACGCGGACGCCAAGAACGCGGCGGCCTCGCCGGGAACCGTCGACTGCCGCAAGGCGAAGTGCGTGGCGCTCACGTTCGACGCGGGCCCGAGCGAGAACAGCGCTCGGCTGCTCGACATCCTGAAGGAGAAGCACGTCCCGGCGACGTTCTTCCTGCTCGGCAGGAACCACATCGCGAAGTACCCGGAGCTGGTCAGACGTATGGAGCGCGAGGGGCACGAGGTCGCGAGCCACACCTGGGACCACAAGATCCTCACCGACATCGACGACGCGCAGATACGGGAGGAGTTCGAACGGCCGGACGACGCGATAGAGAGGCTGACCGGGAAGCGGCCGACGCTGATGCGGCCGCCGCAGGGCCGCACGAACAACCACGTCAGCGAGCTCGCCAAGAAGGAGGGGCTCGCCCAGATCCTGTGGAGCGTGACAGCCAAGGACTACACGACGAACGACTCGGCCCTGATCAGGAGGCGCGTCGTCGACCAGACGAAGCGTGACGGCATCATCCTGCTGCACGACATCTACAAGGGCACCGTGCCCGCGGTGCCCGGCGTGATCGACGAACTCAAGGCGAAGGGCTACGTGTTCGTGACCGTGCCGCAGCTCTTCGCGCCGGGGAAGGCCGAGCCGGGCAAGATCTACCGGCCCTGAACCGCCTCCCCCGCATCACATGGGCTCTACAGGGTGACCCTCAACTCGCTGTAGCCGTAGCCGATGAAGGACTCCACGTGCGGGGCCGCGCCCTCACTCGCGTCGAGGGCGAGGCCGGGGAAGCGCTCGAACAGAGCGGGCAGCGCGATCGCCGCTTCGAGCCGGGCGAGCGGGGCACCGACGCAGAAGTGGACGCCGTACCCGAAGGCGAGGTGCTCCTTGTCCACGCGCGTGACGTCGAAGGATCCCGCGTCGTCGCCGTGGCGGAGCGGGTCGCGCCCGGCCGAGGCGTACGTCGCGAGGATCGGGTCGCCCTGGGGGATCTTGACGCCGTCGGGCAGCTCGATGTCCTCGACGGCGTACCGCAGCGGCAGGTTGGCGATCGAGGGGGCCCAGCGCAGGGTCTCCTCGATCACGTCGCTCCAGGGGATCTCGCCCGCGAGGACGCGGGCGAGCTGGTCGGGGTGGCTGAGCAGGGCCTGCACGGCGTTGCCGATGAGGTTGACGGTCGTCTCGTGACCGGCGCCGATGACGAGCAGCAGCGTGTCGATGAGCTCCTGCTCGGTCAGGCCCGATCCGTCCTCTTCGTCGCGGGTGGCGATCAGGACGCTGGTGAGGTCGTCGGCGGGCGTCTCACGCTTGAGGGCGACCAGGCCCCCGAGGAGCTCCTGCACCTCCTGCCAGACGGCCATGGCCTGCTCGGGCGTGACGGTGGTGTCCATGATGCCGGCGATGAGGCGAGCGGCATCGGCCTGCCGGTCCTCGGGCAGCCCGAACAGCTCGCATATGACCTGCATGGGCAGCGGGTGCGCGTATGCCGCACGCAGGTCGACACGGCCGTCGGGCGACTCGGCCATCCGGTCGAGAAGGCCGGCGGTCAGCTCCTCGATGCGCGGGCGCAGGCCGTCGGTGCGACGCTTGGTGAACGCGGGCGAGATCAGCTTGCGCAGGCGGCGGTGATTGCTGCCGTAGGCGGTGAACATGTTGGTCACGCCCACCCAGGAGTTGACCCAGGTCTCGCGGAACTCGCCGTTCATCCAGGCGGGCCAGTGCTGGTTGGGGTCCTTGGACACGCGGTCGTCGGCGAGGAGCTGCTTGAGGACCGTGTACCGGGTCGGGGCCCAGGCCCGTATGCCGCCCGGAAGTTCGACCAGTGCGGCGGTGCCGTGCGTGCGCAGCAGGTCGGCCTCCGCGTGGAGGCCGCGGCCCGCGGGGTCGATGACGTGGGGGGCGTGTGCCATGTGGCGCTCCAGCCGGTGCGGGGGGGCGTGATCAAATTGGTACAACAGATCGTAGGGTCTTAGGAGTTAGGAAGCACGGAGATCCGGCGCGCGCCGGGCAGCACCGGGAAGGGCGCCCGCGGTTCTAGGATCCGGGCGTGGCCTTCTTCCGAATCACCCGTGAATCGCCGCTTTCCGCCGCCGAGGCGTGGCGCCGCATGACGGACTGGGAGCGGCACGGGGACGTCGTCCCCCTCACCCGCGTCAGGCTCGCGACCCCGCCCCCGACCGGCGAGGGCACCGTCTTCGTGCCGCGGACCGGCGTCGGGCACCTCACCTTCGACGACCCGATGGAGGTCGTCGACTGGGCACCCCCGTACGGCGATTCGGCCGGGCGGTGCCGCCTGGAGAAGCGCGGCACCTTCGTCACGGGATGGGCCGAGATCGAGGTGGCGCCGTACGGCGCCGGGTCCCTCGTCGCGTGGCGCGAGGAGATCCGCGTGGGCCCGCTGCCGCGATGGTGCGACCCGCTGCTCGCGAGGGCGGGCCGCATGATGTTCGGACGTGCCGTCAAGAAGCTCCTGCAGTACGGGAATTGAGACCACCCGACCGATCTCTCACCCCCTTCTGATCACTCACCCTTTTCCGATGACGCGTCTGGCGCCCGCGAGGACCGCCGTCGCCAGCGTCCAGCCGGAGACCACGAGGAAGACGGCGACGGCCTTGCCCGCGCCCTGCGGGTCCCAGGAGCCGCGGTAGCCGAGGCTCGCCACGGGGATGAGCAGGTCGACGCTGTACAGGACCGGGTCCCAAGCCCGCTGCCCGGAGCCGCCGACCGCGCGCGGCTCGTGGTACGCGAACCACAGGGAACCCGCGGCGGCCAGGGAGAGCAGCCAGACGAGCGCCCGGCGCGGGGCGTAGCCGTAGCCGAACAGCAGGTCCTGGACCAGGCCCCAGACACGCCCCGACAGCCGGTCGAGGCGGCGCACATGGCGCTCCCTCGCGTGCCGCACGATGCGCGCGGACCGCTCGTCGCCCGCGCTCTCGTACGACGTCGCCAGCTGCTCGAAGGAGCCCGCACCCGCGTTCGGGTCGCGGGTCAGCCAGCCGATGCGGGTGCGGACGTCGACGGGTCCGGCGGTTTCGAGGCGCTTGTACGTGAAGCCCTCGAGGTTGAGCCGGCTCGGGGCGGGCCAGGTGGCGGCCGAGTCCACGAGTACGTCGACGGCAGCGTCCTGGAGGACCACCGCGCCCGCCGGTGGTTCGCGCAGATCGAGGCGGAGCCGTGGCACCCGGAGCCGGCTCAGGAGCAGCGCGCCCGCGGGCGCGTCGATGACACTGTCGTGGAACGTGACCACGCCCTCGATCGTGGCGGCGCGCAACAGCACCTGCCCGGCGCTGCGGAAGCCCCAGTCGGCATACAGGCCGCGACCGCAGGCGAGTCCGGTGCCGTCCAGGCCGCCGACGTCCGCGCCGTTGAGGTTGAGGGCGTAGGCGATCTGGGCGTCCCTCAGATAGAGGGCGCCGGAGGCCGTGAGGCCGCGCGCGTGGACCGAGCCCGACACGTTCAGGCGGGGGGCGAGCAGGGACCAGGGGCCCGAGTCGGCGACGGTGAGCTGTTCGACGACGAGGTTGCCGTCTATGCGTGCGTCGGCCAGTTCGACAACGGCCGAGGTGGAGTCCTCCGGCAGCCGGCGCGGCACTCGGGGGCCGTCTCCGGCCGCGGGCGGGCCGGTCAGCGGCCGGGGTACGGGCGTTCCGCTGCCGAGCGTGGCCCCGGACAGCCTCAGGTCGCCATCGACGGTGACCCGGTTCGCGTGCAGGGCAGGCGCTTTCGACCCCGACAAGTCCAGTGCGCTGACGGTGAGTTCGGCGAAGCGCAGTGGCTCGTCGAAGACGCAGTCGACCAGTTCGAGCACGGAGTCGACGCGGCAGCGGGACAGGTCCAGCCGGCCGCGTACGCGCAGCCCCTCGAATCTGAGCGGGCCGCCGGTGCCGGCCTCGTGCCCGGTGATCTCCTCGCGCAGCCGTGCCGCGTCGACCGTGTCACCCGGCGCCGGGCGCCACCTCGGGCGCCTGCTCCCCCTGAGACGTGCCATCGTCGCCTCCCCCTTCTCGTCCTCCTCGCAGGAGATATCACGCGAGGGCGAACACGCGCGCGGTCCTTGCGGTGATACTGAATTGATGGACCGCTCCCGCCAGTTCGCCCGGTTCGGTGCGCGCACCGCCGCGCTGCTCGACCAGTGGCAGCAGCAGAACCACCGCCCACTGACCGCCCCGGCCTGGCTCGACACCGGGGGCAGCGGCGCGTCCCTGGCCTCCGTGTTCGTCCGGGACAGCGATCCTGGGCGCACCACACGCCGGATGATCATCAAACTCTGCTCCCCGGACGGCGACTCCTCGATGGAACCGGGACGACTCATCGCCGCGAGGCGGTCCCTGCCGAACGGCGATCCCTCGTTCCCCCGCGACCATCTCGTGGAGCAGCTCTACGATCCGATGCCGGTGGACGACGCCTGGCTGATGTTCCAGGGCTTCGCGGGCAACGACGAGAGCATGGTGACGCTCAGCACGATCCTGCGGCAGCGGCGCATGCCCGGCGTCGCGGCGCAGATCACGGGGTCCCTGCTGGCCGACTGGAACCCGGACGAGAAGTCGGACGGGGAGATGACCGCGGCCGCGTTCGTCTCCGAGCTCCTCGACCAGCGCCTCGAACCGGCGGAACCACTGGCCGTCTGGGTCCGCGACAAACTGGGCCTCGACCTCGAAACCGCCTGGATCAGACCGGGCCGCGCCAACGCCGCCCCCTTGCCCAACCCTGTACACCTGACCGGCAGTTGCCCCCTCGCGGAGCGCACCATCGACTACCCGATGCGCGGCCGGGCCCACGGCGACCTGCACCCGGGCAACATCATGGTGCCCAAGGAGCCTGACGCGGACATCGGCCGCTACGTCCTGATCGACCTGTCGCGCTTCGACGAGCGGGCGCTACTCGCCCGTGACCCCATGCATCTGCTGCTCTGCCTGGTGGCCGACTTCCTGCCGCACATGTCCGACGACGCCCGCGCCGAACTCCTCGACGTGCTCGTCGGCCGGGACACCCCCGGTCTGCTGATCCCGCAGGGGCTCGCCCGGACCGTCGACAAGGTGCGCAGGGCGCCGGGCAGCTGGCTGAACCAGCGCACCATCTCGGGCCAGTGGGCCGGTCAGTGGCTCCTGTCGATGCAGGCGTGCGCGCTGATGTTCACGGCCCGCGTCCGGTACGACGCCCGGGACCGGTGGTGGTTCTTCCGGCTCGCGGCGGAGGCGGCCGGCGCGTATCTCGGGCCGGCCGACACGTACGAGCCGGGTGAGGTGAAGTTCCTGCCGGGGCCACAGGAGGCCGAACCGAAGGTGGTGGAGACGGTGGTGGCCGCGGTGAAGCTGCCGTCACAGGTGGCACCGCCCGAAGCGGAGCGCGAGACAAAGCCCGAGGCGAAGCCCGCGCCCGTGCGCATCCCCACCCCCACCCCCGTACGGGAGTCCGTCGTGTCCGCCCTCGCAGCCGCCGGCGAGTCACCGCCGGACGCCGCCCCCGAGACTCCCGCGCAAGAGCTGCCGGACACGCTCCCGGCGCTCCTCATCGACCTCCGCAACACCTTCGCGGACCGGCTGGGAGACGTCAGGGCGTACGACGCCGGGTCGGTCGCCGCCAGGACTCTCGGGCTCATCAGGGAGCAGGCCGACCGGAGACGGGCTGACCTCAAGGCACTCCTGACCGCGCGCCACGACACCCTCGGCGAGGAGGCCCGCGACCGACTCGACGCGGTCCTCGGCCGGCTCGCCCATGTCACCGAGGCGGCGAACAATCCGGGGTTCTCGTACGAACAACCATTCTTCGTCAGGGACTTGGCGCATCGGATGCTCGTCATAGCACTCGCCCAGCTGCTCGGATCCATCCAGGAGGCGGCGCTCGGCCTTCAGGAAGGTGAAGCCGGTGGGGCCGGTCAGGCCACGGACCCGATCCGCCCGGAGGGCGCCCGCACTCCGTCGGGGTGAATCGGTGTGTGGGCGCCCGTCAGCGCGACGCCGCTGCCGCCGCGCCGGTTGGCGACGATCTCCGAGGCGATGGACAGGGCCGTCTCCTCGGGGGTGCGGGCGCCGAGGTCGAGGCCGATCGGCGAGCGCAGGCGCGCCAGTTCGAGCTCGGTGACGCCGACGTCGCGCAGGCGTTCGTTGCGGTCGAGGTGGGTGCGGCGGGAGCCCATCGCGCCGACGTAGGCGACGGGCAGGCGCAGCGCGAGCTGGAGGAGCGGGACGTCGAACTTGGCGTCGTGGGTGAGGACGCACAGGACGGTGCGTCCGTCCGTCCGCGTGCGTTCCAGATACTTGTGAGGCCATTCCACGACGATGTCGTCGGCGTCGGGGAAGCGGGCCGGCGTCGCGAAGACGGGGCGCGCGTCGCACACCGTCACGTGGTAGCCGAGGAACTTGCCGATCCTGACGAGCGCCGCCGCGAAGTCGATGGCCCCGAAGACGATCATGCGGGGCGGGGGGACGGACGACTCGACCAGGAGGGTGAGGGGCTCACCGCAGCGCGAGCCGCTCTCGCCGATCTCCACCGTGCCGGTGCGTCCGGCGTCGAGGAGCGCGCGGGCCTCGCCGGCCGCGGTGCGGTCCAGTTCGGGGTGGCCGCCGAGGCTGCCCTCGTAGTCACCCGCGAAGCCGCTCCCGGGGTCGCCGTCGTCGCGTACGAGGATGGCGCGGCCCACGAGTTCGGCCGGTCCCCGGGTGATGCGCGCGACCGCCGCCGCCCTTCCTCGGGCGGCGGCGGACAGCGCCGCCGCGAGCACCTCCCGTCCCGGGGTGTCCGCGCGAACCGGGGTGACCAGGATGTCGATGATTCCGCCGCAGGTGAGCCCCACGGCGAAGGCGTCGTCGTCGCTGTAGCCGAAGCGTTCGAGGACGGTCTCGCCGTCCTCGAGCGCCTGTCGGCACAGTTCGTAGACGGCGCCCTCCACGCAGCCGCCGGAGACCGAGCCGATCGCTGTGCCGTCGCTGTCGACGGCGAGTGCGGCTCCCGGCTGCCGGGGCGCGCTCCCGCCGACGGCCACCACGGTGGCCACGGCGAAGTCGCGTCCCTGCTCGACCCACCGGTGCAGCTCTTCGGCGATGTCCAGCATCTCTGGGTCTCCTTGTCGGTTGCGTGGAGGGCGCGGGGCCCTCTCGGGCTGGGCGTCAGTGGACGCCCAGCCATCCTTCGATCGGGTTGAGGGCGAAGTACACGAGGAAGATCGCCGTGAGGCCCCACATGAAGGCCCCGATCTCCCGGGCCTTGCCCTGGGCGATCTTGATGGCGACCCAGGAGATGACGCCCGCGGCCACACCGGTGGTGATGGTGTACGTGAAGGGCATCAGGACCACGGTCAGGAAGACCGGGATCGCGGTGGCCCGGTCCGCCCAGTCGACGTGCCGGGCGTTCATCATCATCATCGCGCCGATGACGACGAGCGCGGCGGACGCGACCTCCTGGGGCACGATCGCGGTGAGCGGGGTGAAGAACAGACAGGCCGCGAAGAACAGGCCGGTCACGGCGGCCGCGAGTCCTGTGCGGGCTCCCTCGCCGACGCCGGTCGCGGACTCGACGAACACGGTCTGGCCCGAGCCGCCGGCGACGCCGCCGATGGCACCGCCCGCTCCGTCGATGAACAGCGCCTTGGAGAGGCCCGGCATGCGGCCCTTGTCGTCGGCGAGCTTGGCCTCGGTGCCGACGCCGATGATGGTGGCCATCGCGTCGAAGAAGCCGGCGAGCACCAGGGTGAAGACGATCATGCCGACGGTCATCGCGCCGACCTTGCCCCAGCCGCCGAACTCGACATGGCCGAAGAGCGAGAAGTCGGGCGTGGAGACCGCGCTGCCGTGCAGCTCGGGGGCTCCGTTGGCCCACTGCTTGGGGTTGATCACGCCGAGCGCGTTGAGGATCATCGCGACGACGGTGCCGGTGATGATGCCGATGAGAATGGCGCCGGGGGTGTTGCGGGCCTGGAGCATGAAGATCAGGAGCAGGGTGCCCGCGAAGAGCAGGACGGGCCAGCCCGCGAGTTCTCCGGTGGAGCCGAGCGCGAGCGGGGTGGCCTTGCCGACCTGCACGAAGCCGGACTTGTAGAGGCCGATCAGGGCGATGAAGAGGCCGATGCCCATCGTGATGCCGTGCTTGAGCGCGAGCGGAATCGCGTTCATGATCATCTCACGGAGGCCGGTGACCACCAGAAGCATGATCACCACGCCGTACATCACGCACATGCCCATGGCCTGCGGCCACGTCATCTCGGGGGCGACCTGCGAGGAGATCACACCTGAGACGGAGAGGCCGGCGGCGAGTGCGAGCGGCACCTTGCCGACGAAGCCCATGAGGAGCGTGGTGAACGCCGCGGCGAAGGCGGTGGCGGTGATGAGGGCCTTCTGGCCCATCGTGTCGCCCGCCACGTCCTTGCCGGACAGGATCAGGGGGTTGAGCAGCAGGATGTACGCCATGGCCATGAAGGTCGTGACGCCGCCGCGCACCTCACGCGCGACAGTGGATCCTCGTTCGGATATGTGGAAGTACCGGTCGAGCCAAGACCTGCCGGCCGACGGACGCGAGCCTGCGCCCGCGTCTTCGGCGGTGGTCTTCGGCTCCAGGGACTGCTGGGTCATGGTGCCTACTCCCAAGGTTCACAGGGACACCCGCACGAACGTGGTTGGAGATCGCGGGATTTGGGATGGTGCGTGGGCTGCACGACCCGGGGGACGGCCCGAGACGAACGGGGTAATGCGTAGCTGTGATACGCAAGAAACCGTGCTGCTGGTGATGAGTTGACGCCTGTGGCGCCTGTACTGCCGGTGGTGCTTGTGGTGCCGGTGGTGCCTGTACTGCCGGTGGTGCCTGTACTGCCGGTGGTGCCTGTACTGCCGGTGGTGCCTGTGGTGCTTGTGGTGCTTGTGGTGCTGAAAAGGACCGCGAGCGGTGCGGTACTTGAAGGCTCCGGACGGTGCGGGCTGGGAAGTGTGACGTTCCTGGGAGGCACGCACCGTCCGGAGAGCTGTCAGGCCGGGCCCGTCCCCGTGAGGTGCTCGGGGCGTACCGGGGTCCGGTTGAGCTCCAGGCCCGTCGCGTTGCGGATCGCCGCGAGGACGGCCGGCGTGGACGACAGGGTCGGGGCCTCGCCGATGCCGCGCAGCCCGTACGGGGCGTGGTCGTCGGCGAGTTCGAGCATGTCGACCGGGATGGTCGGCGTGTCGAGGATGGTCGGGATCAGGTAGTCCGTGAAGGAGGGGTTGCGCACCTTCGCGGTCTTCGGGTCGACGATGATCTCCTCCATGACCGCGACGCCGAGGCCCTGGGTGGTGCCACCCTGGATCTGGCCGATCACGGACAGCGGGTTGAGCGCCTTGCCGACGTCCTGCGCGCAGGCCAGTTCGATGACCTTGACGAGGCCGAGCTCGGTGTCGACCTCGACGACGGCGCGGTGCGCGGCGAAGCTGTACTGGACATGGCCGTTGCCCTGCCCGGTGACGAGGTCGAACGCCACGGTCGGGCGGTGGCGCCACTCCAGCTCCACGTCGACGGCCTCGCCCTCGAGGACGTCGGCCAGGTCCGCGAGGACCTCACCGCCGTCGGTGACGACCTTGCCGCCCTCCAGGAGGAGTTCGGCCGTGGCCCACGCCGGGTGGTAGGTGCCGAACTTGCGGCGCCCGATCTCCAGGACCTGCTCGCGCACGGCCTCGCAGGAGTTCTTGACGGCGCCGCCGGTGACGTACGTCTGACGGGACGCGGACGTCGAACCTGCGGAGCCGACCTGGGTGTCGGCCGGGTGGATGGTCACCTGTGCGACGCCCAGCTCGGTGCGGGCGATCTGCGCGTGGACGGTGACGCCGCCCTGGCCCACCTCCGCCATCGCGGTGTGCACGGTCGCGACGGGTTCGCCGCCGATGACCTCCATGCGCACGCGGGCGGTCGAGTAGTCGTCGAAGCCCTCGGAGAAGCCGACGTTCTTGATGCCGACCGCGTAGCCGACACCGCGTACGACGCCTTCGCCGTGCGTGGTGTTGGACAGACCGCCGGGCAGCTGGCGCACGTCGGAGCCCTCGGAGGACTCCCACTGGCGCTCGGGCGGCATCGGCATCGCCTTGATGCGGCGCAGGAGTTCGGCGACCGGGGCCGGCGAGTCGACCGGCTGGCCGGTCGGCAGCAGGGTGCCCTGCTCCATCGCGTTGAGCTGGCGGAACGCGACCCGGTCCATGCCCACCTTGTCGGCGAGCTTGTCCATCTGGGCCTCGTACGCGAAGCACGCCTGGACCGCGCCGAAGCCGCGCATGGCGCCGCAGGGCGGGTTGTTGCTGTAGAGCGCGATCGCCTCGATGTCGACGTCCTCGATGACGTACGGACCGACCGCGAGGGACGAGGCGTTGCCGACGACTGCCGGGGAGGCGGACGCGTAGGCGCCGCCGTCCAGGACGATCTTGCACTTCATGTGCGTGAGCTTTCCGTCCTTCGTCGCCCCGTGCTCGTAGTAGAGCTTCGCGGGGTGGCGGTGGACGTGGCCGAAGAACGACTCGAACCGGTTGTAGACGATCTTGACGGGCTTGCCCGTGCGCAGCGCGAGGAGGCAGGCGTGGATCTGCATCGACAGGTCCTCGCGGCCGCCGAAGGCGCCGCCGACGCCGGCGAGCGTCATGCGGACCTTGTCCTCGGGCAGACCGAGGACGGGGGCGATCTGCTTGAGGTCCGAGTGCAGCCACTGGGTGGCGACGTACAGCTCGACGCCGCCGCCCTCGGAGGGCACGGCGAGGCCGGACTCCGGGCCGAGGAAGGCCTGGTCCTGCATGCCGAAGGTGTACTCGCCCTTGACGACGAAGTCGGCCTTCTCGGCGGCCTCGTCGGCGTTGCCGCGGATGATCGGCTGGCGGTGCACGATGTTCGGGTGCGGGACGTGACCGATGTGGTGGTCGTCGCGGCCCTCGTGGATGAGGATCGCGTCGGGCGCGGTCGCGGACGCCTCGTCCGTGATGACCGGCAGCTCGCGGTACTCCACCTTGATCTTGGCGGCGGCGCGGCGCGCGGTCTCCGGGTGGTCGGCGGCCACGATGGCGACGGGCTCGCCGTGGTGGCGGACCTTGCCGTGCGCGAGGACCGGGGTGTCCTGGATCTCCAGGCCGTAGTTCTTCACGGCCGTGGGCAGGTCGTCGTAGGTCAGGACGGCGTAGACGCCGGACTGGGCGAGGGCCTCGGAGGTGTCGATGGAGACGATCTCCGCGTGGGCGACCGTGGAGCGCAGGATCTGGCCCCACAGCATGTCCTCGTGCCACATGTCGGACGAGTACGCGAACTCGCCGGTGACCTTGAGGGTGCCGTCCGGGCGGAGCGTGGACTCGCCGATGCCGCCCTTGGTCTTGGAGCCCTGCGTGATGTTCGTGGGTGTACCGGTGGTTCCCATGGTCAGACCGCCTCAGACTGACGGGCGGCCGCGAGGCGGACCGCGTCCATGATCTTCTCGTAGCCGGTGCAGCGGCAGAGGTTGCCGGAGAGCGCCTCGCGGATGTCCGCGTCGGTCGGGCTCGGGTTGTGCTCCAGCATCTCGTCGGCCGCGACGAGCAGGCCGGGGGTGCAGAAGCCGCACTGGACGGCTCCGGCGTCGATGAACGCCTGCTGGATCGGCGAGAGTTCGTCGCCCTCGCCGGTCTGCGAGTCGCTCGGCTTGGACTCCCACTGCCGGGCGTCCTGGAGGGAGGTGCCCGCCTTGCCCGCGTCGTCGCCGCAGGCGCCGCTCGCGCAGCCCCCGTGCTGTGCGCGCTGCTTGGCGAAGTCGGCGAGGCCCTCGACGGTGACGACGTCGCGGCCCTCGACCTGGCCGGCCGCGACCAGGCACGAACAGACCGGCACGCCGTCGAGGCGGACGGTGCAGGAACCGCACTCGCCCTGCTCGCAGGCGTTCTTGGAGCCGGGCAGCCCCATGCGCTCACGCAGGACGTACAGGAGGCTCTCGCCCTCCCACACGTCGTCGGCTTCCTGCTGACGGCCGTTGACCGTGAAATTGACGCGCATTACGCGACTCCCTCCGTGCTTGCGGCGGTGCCGCGGTACGACTCCCAGGTCCACGTCAGGGTGCGGCGGGCCATGATGCCGACGGCGTGCCGGCGGTAGCTCGCGGTGCCCCGGACGTCGTCGATCGGGTTGCAGGCGGCCGAGCAGAGGTCCGCGAACTGCTTGGCGACCGAAGGGGTGATGATCTTGCCGTTGTCCCAGAAGCCGCCCTCTTCGAGCGCCGCGTTCAGGAACTCCTCGGCGGCCTTGGCACGGACCGGGGTCGGCGCTGCCGAGCCGATGCCGGTGCGGACCGTACGGGTCTCGGGGTGCAGCGCCAGGCCGAAGGCGCACACGGCGATGACCATCGCGTTGCGGGTGCCGACCTTGGAGTACTGCTGCGGGCCGTCGGCCTTCTTGATGTGGACGGCCCTGATCAGCTCGTCGGGGGCGAGCGCGTTGCGCTTCACGCCGGTGTAGAACGCGTCGATCGGGATACGGCGCGAGCCGCGTACGGACTCCACCTCGACCTCGCAGTCGGCGGCGAGGAGCGCGGGGTGGGCGTCACCGGCGGGCGACGCGGTGCCGAGGTTGCCCCCGACACCGCCGCGGTTGCGGATCTGCGGCGAGGCCACCGTGTGCGAGGCCAGGGCCAGGCCGGGCAGCTCGGCGCGCAGATTCTGCATGATCTTGGTGTAGGGGACGGAGGCGCCGAGGCGGACGATGTCCGGCCCGACCTCCCATTCGCCGAGCTCCCCGATGCGGTTCAGGTCAAGGAGGTACTCGGGGCGCCGGTGGTCGAAGTTGATCTCGACCATCACATCGGTGCCACCCGCGAGCGGCACAGCGGTGGGGTGCTCGGCCTTGGCGGCGAGCGCCTCCTCCCAGCTGGCGGGGCGAAGGAAGTCCATGAGCGGCTCTCTTCTTCGTGATCTCGTGGTCGGTCGTTCGAACGGATCGAGCCACGGGATGTGCGGACCTCGAAGGCTCGTTCATGTGCTGTTTACGTGGAGTGGGCTCAGTACACAGCGCGGCACTCCGCCGTGGTCAGTCACGGAAACCATGAAGGAGTTGGCTGGCCAACCGGGACGTCTTGTAGATTCATATAAACAGCGGTCACCGGAAACCCCACCGCTTTCCCCTGGAAACGCAGAACCACACGCAACACGGACGCGGTACCTGGGGAGCGGCCCCGGCCGCCTCACGTTCAGACAAGCACAATCTTCGAGACAGATCGGCGGCAACGAGATGCGGCTGCGCGCCCTACTTGATACAGACGCGCTGGGCCTCAGGCTGCTCGGCGGCGAGGACGAACTGGACCGCACCGTGCGCGGTGTGATGACCACGGACCTGCGGGACCCCAGCCGCTACCTCTCCGGCGGCGAGCTGGTCCTCACCGGGCTCGCGTGGCGCCGCGACGCGGCGGACTCCGAACCGTTCGTCCGCATCCTCGCGACGGCCGGTGTCGCCGCGCTGGCGGCCGGTGAGGCGGAGCTCGGGGCCATCCCCGACGACATCGTCGAGGCGTGCGCGCGCCACCGGCTCCCGCTGTTCGCCGTGAACGAGTCGGTCGCCTTCGCGACGGTCACCGAGCACGTCGTGCGCCAGGTCTCGGGCGAGCGGGCCGGCGACCTGGCCGCCGTCGTCGACCGGCACCGGCGCCTCATGACGTCCGGCCCGGCGGGTGGCGGCCCCGACGTGGTCCTGGACCTCCTGGGCACCGACCTCGACCTGCGCGCCTGGGTGCTCTCCCCCGCGGGCCGGGCCATCGCCGGGTCGAGCGCGACCGGCCCCGAGCTGCCTGCCGCCGTCTGCGCCCGCCTCGCGGCCGAGCACCTGGCGGCCACCCGCACCGGGCGGCGCGGGCCGCACCGGGTGACGCTGAACAGCACGACGTACTCGCTCTTCCCGATACGCAGCGCGGGCCGCGGCGCGACGCCCGCCTCCCGTGACGTGCGCGAGACGGTCCTGTCCGACTGGCTGCTCGCCGTCGAGGCGGACGCGAGCGACTGGCCCGAGGAGCGGCTCGACCTGCTCCAGGGCGTGACCCAGCTGATCGCCGTCGAGCGCGACCGCCGCGACGCGGCCCGCGCCGTGCGCCGCCGGCTCGCGCAGGAGGTCCTCGAACTGGTCCAGACGGGCGCCGCCCCCGCCGAGATCGCCGCACGCCTGCGCGTCGCCGCGCCCGTGCTGCTCCCCGGCCTCGGCGCCGCCCCGCACTGGCAGGTCATCGTGGCGAAGGTCGAGTGGGACGGCGGCGACATCGAGGGCGGCCCGGTCGCCCAGTCACTCCTGGAGGAGATCCTCGTCGACCCGCTGTCGGCCGGGCCCGAGCCCTCCGACCGCATCGCCGTCGCCCACAACGGCGACGAGGCCATCGCCCTGGTGCCGCTGCCCGCCGTGCCGGACGAGCACGACGGGGCGGAGACGGGGCTGCACGCCGACGCGCTCCTGGACTCCGTACGCGACCCGCTGACGGCGGGCCTCGCGGACGACGGCCGGCTCACGCTGGGCGTCAGCGCCGCCGTGCACTCGGCGGAGGGGCTGCGCGGGGCCCTGGAGGAGGCCCGGCACGCCCGGCGCGTCGCCGCGGCCCGCACAGGGCGCGTGTGCGCCGCGGGCCACCAGGAGCTGGCCTCGCACGTCCTGCTGCTGCCGTTCGTCCCGGACGACGTGCGCCGCGCCTTCACGGCCCGCCTCCTCGACCCGCTGCGCGACTACGACCGCAAGCACCGCGCCGAGCTCATTCCGACCCTGGAGGCGTTCCTCGACTGCGACGGTTCGTGGACGCGCTGCGCGAGCCGTCTGCACCTCCACGTCAACACGCTGCGCTACCGCGTCGGGCGGATCGAACAGCTCACCAACCGCGATCTCTCGCGGCTCGAGGACAAGCTGGACTTCTTCCTGGCCCTGCGTATGAGCTGAACTCGGGCCCCCCGAGGGGCGTTTCGAACCCCGCCCGCCACCCCATGCGTTTGTGAAATCTTTCACCTACCCCCTTGGCCGAGTGCGCACATCCATGCTGAGATGCGCGCACGACAGCTCGGCTCAATGGTGTGCTCGGGGAGGGCAACGTGGCGCATACCGCCATGTCTGGTTCCGGAACGACTGCAGGGGACGATCCACTCCAGACCGCGGTATGGCGGCTGCGCTCGCGCGCCTGCTGGACCGACGCGGCCTCGCTGCTCGAGCGGCTCGCCGCGACGGACGCGCGGGCCGCGCTCCAGCGGGCCGCGCTGCTCGGGGAGCGCTGCCTCTACACCGAGCAGGGCTGGGCCGCCGCGGAGGACGCGCTGCGCGCCGCCGAGGCCCTGGCCCACGACGACGGCGAACGCGGCGCCGCGGCCTGCGAGCGCGGCCAACTCGCTTACTCGGCAACGCTGTTGGGGGTACGTGACCGGGCCGACGAGGCACGCTCCGCGCTCGGCAGGGCTGCCGCGCTGCTCCCGCCCGGCGCCCCGGGGCGCGCCCTGCTCGACTTCCGGCGCGGCCTGATGGCGGAGAACCTGTCCGACTCGCCGCAAGCGGCCAGGGCCGCGTACCGCAGGGCCCACGCGGGCGCGACGGCGCACCCCGATCCGCTGCTGCTCTCCTTCACCTGGCGCCATCTGGCCGGACTCGCCCTGCGCGACGGCGAGTTGGCGGAGGCGCGGCACGGTTTCGCCGAGTCGCTGCGCATCCGTGAGGAGCTCGGCTACCTGGTCGGCACGGCCCCAGCGCTCGCCTCCCTGGCGGAGGCGGAGCCCGATCCGGAGGCGGCGGCGCGGCTGCGCGCGGAGGCGTCCCGCCTGTTCCGCCTCCTGGGCGGCGTCCCGACGTGGCTGGCTGAACACTTGCCGACGGCGGCCTGACGGTCCGAGAGCCCGACGATCCGAGGGCCTGTCTGTCCGAGGGCCCGACGATCCGGGGGCCTGTCTGTCCGGGGCCCTGTCGGAGGCCCTAGTCCGCCGCCCCGGCGAAGTGCTCCCGCACCAGCGCCTGCACCACCGTGAGGTCCTGGGCCTCCAGCGCCGCGAGGAGTGCCATGTGTTCCGCGGCGTCGGCCACCAGGTCGGCGCGGCGGGACAGCGGTCCGCCGCCGGGCAGGGGCCACTGCGAGCGGCGGTGCAGGTCGTCGGCTACCTGGACGAGCTGTTCGTTGCCGCTCAGGGCGAGCATCGCGCGGTGGAAGGCGCGGTCCGTCTCCGCGTAGTGCGCGCGGTCACCGCCGGCGGCCGCGACGGCCGTCGCGTCGGCCAGGGGCCGCAGCTCGGCCCAGCGCGCCACCGGCACCGTACGGGCGAGCCGCAGCACCACAGGCACCTCGATCAGCGCCCGCACCTCGGCCAGCTCGGCGAGCTCGCGGGCGCTGCGCTCGGTGACGCGGAAGCCGCGGTTCGGCACGACCTCGACGGCACCTTCGCGGGCCAGCTGCTGCATCGCCTCACGCACGGGCGTCGCCGAGACGCCGAGGCCGTCCCCGAGGGCGGGGGCGGAGTAGACCTCGCCGGGCACGAGCTCGCCGTCGACGAGCGCGGTGCGCAGCGCGTCGAGCACCTGCCCGCGCACGGAGGTCCGCTCGACGCGGGGGCGTGGCGGCAGCGGCGTCTCGCTGTGGGTGTGCTCGCCCCGGGTCTGCTCGGGCACCTGGTGCCAGCCGACGGTGCCCCGCTGCTCGGGAACGCCCGCGGGCAGCCCTGAGGCGGCGCTGTCGGCGCGCGTTCTGGCCTGCTCCACCCAGGTCCTCCCCGGTCGTCGGTAATCCGCGGAATTCGTCCAACGCAGAACCATAGGCCGCTGGGCCCGCAGTTCAAACCCCCGATCGCTCGGGTAAGGTAAGGCTTACCTGCAAACGATCGCGATTCGGTGGTCCCCTGCATGCCTTTTCCCGCATCGGCCCCCGTGGCCACCAGCGCCCTCACGCCCGCGTACGCCCGGCTGACCGAGGTGTTCGCGGGTCTGCGGATCACAGAGCTCGCCGAGACCGAGCAGCTCCCTCAGGGCAGCGGCTGGGTCGCCGCCGCCCGGCTCGCGGAGGGCGGACCCGCCCTCGAGGCGTTCCTCGCGTGGGACGACGCGCAGGTGCTCAAGGACTACGGGCAGCAGGCCCGCCCGGACGTCGTCGCCAGCTTCGGCCTGCACCGCTACGCCTGGCCCGCCTGCCTGCTGGTCACCGTGCCATGGTTCCTGGGCCGCCGCGTCCCGCGCTTCCCCGTGACGAACGTCGCCTTCCAGCGCACGCTGGGACGGATGGCCGTACGCGTCACCGACTTCGCCTGCCTGCCGGGCGACCCGGCCGCCGCACTGCCGGGCGCCCATGTCGTACCGGACGAGGAGGCGCTGCGGGCCGAGGTGCGCGCGGCCGTCGCCGACCACCTGGGCCCGGTGCTCACCGGATTCGGACCGCGGATGCGGCGCGGCCCGCGCGCCCTGTGGGGCATGGCGACGGACGAGATCGTCGAGGGCCTCTGGTACATCGCCCATCTGCTCGGCGAGGAGAGCCGGGCGATGCGGGAGCTCGAACGGCTGCTGCCCGGCACGACGAAGCCGTACGTCGGCAAGCCCGCGTTCCGTGAACTCACCGGCCCCGAGGGGCAGTCGCTGCCGACCCGCGACCGGGCGAGCTGCTGCCTCTTCTACACGCTGCGCCCCGAGGACACCTGTGTGACGTGCCCCCGCACCTGCGACGCGGACCGCGTGGCGAGGCTGAGCGCAACCGCCTGAACGCGACGACGGCAACCCCCTCGTCATGAACCACCCTTTCGGGTGACGCGATTCGAACTCAACTCCCCTCATTCTCAAGGTAGTTCGAGCGCATGCCCGCTTCGTACGCCCCCTCGCACTCCAATGGCGTTCTCTTGTCCCGAAACTCCTTGCGCACCGGTGGCCTTGAGCCAATATGGCGGCCGAAAAGCCCTACCGCGACGCAAGGGACCCCAGATGAGACTGACCGACATATCGCTGGACTGGCTGCTTCCCGGCGCCGTGCTGCTCCTGGGCCTGCTGGCGGCGGTGGCGGTCCTCGCGCGCAGCAAGCGCGCCGGGGAGAGGGCGGCCGCCTCGTCCGACGACTCGTGGGAGCGCAGCGAGGAACGCCGCAGGCGCAAGGAGGCCGTCTACGGCACCGCGTCCTACCTGCTGCTGTTCTGCTGCGCCGCCGTGGCCGCCGCGCTCTCCTTCCACGGGCTTGTCGGCTTCGGCCAGCAGAACCTGAACCTGACCGGGGGCTGGGAGTACCTCGTCCCGTTCGGCCTCGACGGCGCGGCCATGTTCTGCTCGGTGCTCGCGGTGCGCGAGGCGAGCCACGGCGACGCGGCGCTCGGCTCCCGGATACTCGTATGGACCTTCGCGGGCGCCGCCGCCTGGTTCAACTGGGTGCACGCGCCGCGCGGCATCAGCCACGCGGGCGCCCCGCACTTCTTCGCCGGCATGTCACTGTCGGCCGCGGTCCTCTTCGACCGCGCGCTGAAGCAGACGCGCCGCGCGGCCCTGCGTGAACAGGGCCTGGTGCCACGGCCGTTGCCGCAGATCCGGATCGTCCGGTGGCTGCGCGCGCCCCGCGAGACGTACGGCGCCTGGTCGCTGATGCTGCTCGAGGGTGTGCGCACCCTGGACGAGGCGGTGGACGAGGTGCGGGAGGACAAGCGCGAGAAGGAGCAGACCCGGCTGCGCAGGCGCGAGCACGAGAAGCTGGAGCGGGCCCAGCTCAAGGCGATCAGCCGGGGCCACCCCACGCTCGGCGGGCGCGCAGGGCGTCAGGTGGACGTGCAGACCGCCGTTTCCGCGGGGGCCGGCGCGGGGCAGGGTGGCGCGGAGCCTGCCATATCGGAGGACCCGCCGCCCTCACCCCTGGAACAGCTCCCGCTGCGCGCGCGTCCCTCCCTCCAGGCCGTCCGAGGCGGCCCTGAAGCCGGCAAGCCCGTCACGGTCGACCTCACGGCGGAGGACGACACCCAGGCCCTGCCGCGGCTCGACTCACTGGAGCAGAAGCTCAAGGACCTCGAGCAGCAATTCGGCTAGGGGGCGTCCGAAGGGAGTTCGGCCGGGCGGGCGTGCCGTTCCGGGCGGCGGTCCCGCGGTGTCACGCGGGGCCGCCGTCCAGTTCGAACCAGACCACCTTGCCCACGCCCAGTGCCCGTACGCCCCAGGCGTCCGCGAGGGACTGCACCAGGACGAGGCCCCGGCCGTTCGTACCGTCGTCGGCGACCGGTACGCGCAGCCTCGGCCTGCGCCCCACGAAGTCCCTGACCTCCACCCGGAGCCGCTTCGGCCCGACGGTGGCCGTGAGGACGGCGTCGTGGTCGGTGTGCACCAGGGCGTTCGTCACCAGTTCGCTGGTGAGCAGCTCCGCGGTCTCCGACCTCTCCGGCGGGCCCCAGTCGTCCAGGAGTTCGCGCAGTGCGCGCCTCGCCTCGGGCACCGCCCGCAGATCGGACCGCCCCAGCGTGCGCCTCAGCAGCGCGCCTCCGCCGTCGTCCGTCGTGCCGTCGTCCGTCGTGCCGTCGTTCCCTGGTGCTTCCTCCGTTGGGGAGCGTCCGGCCACCGTGGTGGGAACGCGCCCTCGTACCAGCCGTTTCATGACCCCCGCCCGCACGCCGATGACCTTGCCCCTTCTCCTGCGACCACGCTCGAACGCGTACACGGGAATGCATGCCCCGCACGCATGTCCGCACTCCTGTGGATTCATCCACCAACGAACTCGTGGTCCGGCGGCGCTACGGGCGCGGCACGTTGCGGATGTTGGAGCGGGCCATCTGCACCATGCGGCCGACGCCGCCGTCCAGAACGATCTTGGAGGCGGAGAGCGCGAAGCCCGTCACCATCTCCGCGCTGATCCTGGGCGGGATCGACAGGGCGTTGGGGTCGGTGACGATGTCGACGAGGGCGGGGCCCTTGTGCTTGAAAGCGTCCTTGATGGCCCCGGCCAGCTGTTTCGGCTTCTCCACGCGCACCCCGTACGCGCCGCACGCGCGAGCGACGGCCGCGAAGTCGGGGTTCTTGTTCGTCGTCCCGTACGACGGGAGCCCGGCCACGAGCATCTCCAACTCGACCATTCCGAGGGAGGAGTTGTTGAAGAGGACGACCTTGACCGGCAGATCGTGCTGGACGAGGGTCAGGAAGTCGCCCATCAGCATGGAGAACCCGCCGTCCCCCGACATCGAGACGACCTGGCGCTTCCGGTCGACGAACTGGGCGCCGATCGCCATCGGCAGCGCGTTGGCCATGGAGCCGTGCGAGAACGAACCGATCACGCGGCGACGGCCGTTGGGCGAGATGTAGCGCGCGGCCCACACGTTGCACATGCCCGTGTCGACCGTGAACACGGCGTCGTCGGCGGCGAGTTCGTCCAGCACGGAGGCGACGTACTCGGGGTGGATCGGGACGTGCTTCTCGACCTTCCTCGTGTACGCCTTGATGACGCCTTCGAGGGTGTCCGCGTGCTTCTTCAGCATCTTGTCGAGGAAGCGCCGGTTCGTCTTCGGCTGCACGCGCGGGGTCAGGCAGCGCAGCGTCTCACGCACGTCGCCCCACACGGCGAGGTCCAGCTTCGAGCGCCGGCCGAGGTGCTCGGGCCTGACGTCGACCTGGACGATCTTCACGTCCTTCTGCGGCAGGAACGCGTTGTACGGGAAGTCCGTGCCGAGCAGGATGAGCAGATCGCACTCGTGCGTCGCCTCGTACGCGGCGCCGTACCCGAGCAGCCCGCTCATGCCGACGTCGAACGGGTTGTCGTACTGAATCCATTCCTTGCCGCGCAGGGCGTGCCCGACCGGCGACTTGATCTTCTCGGCGAAGTCCATGACCTCGGCGTGCGCGCCCGCGGTGCCGCTGCCGCAGAAGAGGGTGACCTTGGCGGCGTCATCGATCATCTCGACGAGCCGGTCGATCTCGGTGTCGCCGGGGCGGATGGTCGGCCGGGACGTGACGATCGCCGTCTCGACCGACTTCTCGGGGGCGGGCCGGTCGGCGACGTCGCCGGGCAGCGTGACGACGCTGACGCCCGACTGTCCGACCGCGTGCTGGATCGCCGTCTGCAGGACGCGCGGCATCTGCTGCGGGTTGGAGATCATCTCGCTGTAGTGCGAGCACTCCTGGAAGAGCCGGTCGGGGTGGGTCTCCTGGAAGTAGCCGAGACCGATCTCGCTCGACGGGATGTGCGAGGCGAGGGCGAGGACCGGGGCCATGGAGCGGTGGGCGTCGTAGAGCCCGTTGATGAGGTGCAGATTGCCAGGCCCGCAGGAGCCGGCGCAGGACGTCATCTTCCCGGTGATCTGCGCCTCCGCCCCGGCGGCGAACGCGGCGGTCTCCTCGTGCCGTACGTGGATCCAGTCGATCGCGGAGTTGCGGCGGATCGCGTCGACGACCGGGTTCAGGCTGTCGCCGACCACTCCGTACATGCGCTTGACGCCCGCGCGGACGAGGATGTCGACGAACTGCTCGGCGACGTTCTGCTTGGCCATGACTCACGCGCCCCTTCACGAACCGGGAACTCCGGATACTCCAGTCACTCTGGTCACTCCGGACACTTGATTCCCATGAATTCACAGCGGGCGCGGTTACGCCTCCCAAACGGCGGCGGCCGTGCGGTCGTCCGCGTACCCCTTGACCCGTACCTGGGTGTCCGCGAGGAACGCGGTGAGGCCGGGCGGGCCGCTCCTTTGCCAGCGGCGCGTGAGGTGCCCGGACAGCTCCGGCTCGCCGCGCAGGGGCTCGGCGAGGCCCGACGTGCACAGCAGGAGCGTGTCACCCGGCCGGGCGACGGAGGCGCGGAAGCGGAACGGGTCGCGGGGCTGCTCGGGCGCCGGCTCGTACGGGCTCGGGGGCGTGGTGATCCCGAGATCCATGGTCAGGCGGTCGCCGTCGGGGGTCTCCGGCGGCGGCGAACCGTAGCCGACGACGGGGGCGCCCGACGCCTCGGAGACCTGCGGCTCGATGTCCTGCCACTCGCCGTCGCGCAGCCGGAACAGGCCGCCCCCGCCGACGCCGAAGAACACGCGGGTGCGGCAGCCGGGGTCGGCGGGCAGCAGGAGGCAGCGCAGGCTCGCCGTGTACTCCTCAGGTTCGAGGCCCTGCTCGGCGGCGCTCGCCCTGAGTTTGCCGAGGCTGCGGTCGGTCAGGCGGTGAAGGCCCGACTTGAGGTCGCCCCGGTGGGCGGCACGGATGTCCTCGGCGAGCCTCGCGTGACTGCGGCCGACGGCGCGGCCGATCCAGTCGCAGGCCTCGGCCGCCGCGCGGTGCGCTCCGGGTGCGGCGCGGGCGCCGGTGGCCATGGCGACCAGGATGAGGGCGCCGGGTCCCGTGCCGAACCGGGCGGTGAGCAGACAGTCGCGGCGGGGCTCGCCCCGGTAGCGCGCGGAGTCCCCGCGCACCGACACCGCGCGCAGGGTGGAGGTCCCGTACGTGGCGCCGTCCAGGACGGTGTCGGCGACGAGATCGTCGAGGGTGTCGGGGTCGGCGGGCGGGAGCGCGGTGGGTTCGGCGTCGTACGTGGGCGGGCCGTCGCCCACGTAGGGGATCACGGGGGCTGCGGGGCGGACCTCGGGCTCGTCGACGAAGGCTTCCGGGCCGGGGACACCGGCGTCGGGGCCCGGCGCACCGGGGTCAAAGGAGCGGAGGTCCGGCGCCGCGGCTGGAGGCGGTGGCGGCGGCCGGTGACCGGGCGGCGGTGGCCCGGGCGGAAAACTCTGGGGGCGCCCCGGAGCGCGTGCCGGGGGTTCCCACGGGGCGCGCGGGGCGCCCGGATCCGGCGGCCGGTCCATGGGCCGGGCGGGCGAGGTCGGTGGCAGTGACGGCGGTGGCGGCGGCACCCTCCGCTGCTCCGGAACCGGCGCCCGCTCCGTGACCTGCTCGGGCGCCGGCTCTGAGACTTGCTCAGACATCGGCTCCGGGGCCTGCGCCGGGGCCTGCTCCTCGCCCCTTTCAGGGCCCGGTGGCGAGACCGTCCCCGACGCCGAGGCGAAGCGGTCGTCGAGGGTGTCCGGGGCCGGTGTCGGACCCGTGTCGTCGGTGGAGTCGTCGTACAACGGCCCCCACCAGTCGTCGCCTTGACCGTGTCGGCCGGAGTTCCTCTCCCCCTGCTGGCTCATGCCCTTATTGTCCACCGCTCGGGCCGTACGAAAACGGGACACTCGAAAACGACCAGAAATGACCCCAAATGACCCGGCTTGAAGCAAAAAAGGTCCGCCGGGCGGCCCCACCCCCCACGGGAAGGACGCCCGGCGGACCGGCTCGTTCGGTGATCAGCGCACGTCGTAGGCGCGCGTCACCGTCTGTTCGACCGAGCTGCCGTTGGCGTCGGTCAGTTGGGCCTTCAGGGTGACCTGCTTGCCGGAGGCGCCCGCGTGGTTCACGGTCGCGCTCCACTTGCCGTCACTCTGCGCGGTCGGCGCCTCGGTCCAGGTGGTGCCGCCGTCGTAGGAGTACGACAGCTTGACCGAGGTGAGCTTGCCGGGCGTGTAGCCGGCGTGTCCGGTCGCGGTGAGGGTGATCCGCTGGCCGTCCGTGGCGGGCAGCGTCTTGAGGTCGTCCTGCGAAAGGGCGTAGTGCGGGAAGAGCAGCGGGATGCCCTGCGAGTAGACGTCCTCCTCCAGGTGCGAGCGGAACGACCAGGTCGTCTGCGTCTCCGGGGAGCGGTTCCAGGCGCCGAAGCTCTGCTTGAAGGTGTGCAGCGACAGGTCGTACGCGGCGTCGTCCGCCGGAACGTCGAACACACCGGACGGGAAGGGGCTGTGGCTGATGACCTCGCCGTCGCGCTTCAGGTCCATGGAGCCGAAGTCACCGAAGCTGCCCTGGACACCCTGGTGTTCGCTGTCGCCCCAGAAGCCGGGCGCGACGCCGATCAGGTTGCCCTGGCGTTCGGCGGCGAGCGCCGGCTTGCCCGCGCCGTCGAGCGGTGTGGTGGGCGCGAGCACTCCGCCGTACCACTCCTCGGTGCGGTGCTCGCCCTTCTTGTAGGTGCGCACCGGGTCGATCATGAACTCGCCCCAGGGGAAGCTGCTGGAGACCTGGTGGCCGAAGCCGGTGGTGCCGGGCGAGTAGAGCTCGGTGCGCCGTGAGGGCGCCGCGACCGTCTCGAAGTCACCGAAGTAGGCGGAGAATCCGCTGGGGCGCGTGACGCTGGGGATGTCCAGGTAGTCGGTGGGGGTGCCCATCGCGCGGTACGTCGCCTTGTTCTCGGCGAGGTCGCGGTCGTGGACGGTGTAGGTGCGCGCGCTCTGCACCGGGCCGGTCTCGGGGAAGGCCAGGTTGTACATGTACGGGCTCTTCGCCGTGGCCTTCCAGTGGAGGGTCACCTCGCCGCCCGCGATGCGGGCCAGCAGGTCGGCGGCCTCGTCGGACGGGATGCCGATGACGGCCAGGGGGCCGCCGATGAAGCCGATGGACGGGTAGAAACGGCCCGGGATCGAGCGGTATGCGAGGACGGCGGTGGCTCCGGCGTCCTTGGCCGCCTTGGACACGGCCGCGGCCGCACCGCTGTCGGCGAGCTTGACCAGAGCGATCTTGTCCTTGACCCCGGCCGCTGCGAGCTCGGCCGCCGTACCGGACTTGGCGTCGACGACCTGCGCCTTGCCGATGCCGTCGAGGTTCGCCGAGTTGGTGGCTCCGGCCACCGCGTGCAACGCGGGGCCGCCCACTACGCCGAACTCGGCGAGCTGCGGGGCCGCCGCCCGCCAGAAGCTGTCGAACTCGAAGCTGCCGTCGGTCGCCCGGCCCTCCACGTCGGCGTAGTAGCCGGCGATCGTGCGGCCGCCGGACGCGGTGCCCGCGTGCAGCCAGGTGTCGTCCCAGCTGCGCGCGAACCCGAGGGTGGCGCCGCGCGACTCGGAGGCCCGGTCGGTCTTCACCGTGAGCCGGTTCGCCTTGCGCGCGTCGAGGACGACGGTGGTGTCCTTCTTCACCTCGAGCTGCGGACGGGCCAGATAGGAAAGGGAGTCGAGGAGGGTGCCCTCGGACTCGGGCGTGGCGACGAAACTGGAGAGGAAGTAGCGGCCCGGACGCACCCGGTACGTCTGGTCGGCCGCACCCTCGTTGAAGCGGCGCTCGCCGCTGGCGTCGTCGGTGCCGATCAGGTCGACGGACGACTGGGCGCCGGCGGGCTTGCCGGAGCGGTCGACGAGCTTGACGCGCAGGGTGACCGTCTCGGGCTGCACGTACAGCGAGAAGGGCGTGGAGACGCTGACGCCGTCGGCGGTCGCGAGGACGCGGCCCGTGACGTCGCCGTACTGGGCGGCCTTGAGCGAGGCCGTGGGGTCGATCTTCAAGGGGACCTTGACGGTGACGCCCGCGGGGACGGTGACCGTGCGCTCGCCGAGCTTCGCGACCGAGGAGCGGACCGCTGAGCCGTCGTTACCGGTGACGCCCTTGACGTCCAGGCTCAACCGCACCGGCTTGTCCGTGGTGTTGGTGTACGGCACGTCGACGGTGGTGCGGTCGCTGCTGTCCTGCGGCCAGTTGAAACTGCCGCCCTGGACGGCGCTCGCACCGAGCACCTTCTCGTCGATCGCGGCCTTCACGTCGAGGCGGCCGCCGCCGGTCTCGCGCACGTCGCCGGGGATGTCCGCGTCCGCGGAGGACACGAGGGCCGACTTGATCTGCTGGGCGCTCCAGTCGGGGTGGCGCTCCTTGACGATGGCGGCGGCGCCCGCGACGTGCGGGGTCGCCATCGACGTACCGCTCATGGACCGGTACGCGTAGACGCCCCGGCCGCCCGCGGCGGCGGCCGAGATGTCGACGCCGGGCGCGGTGATCTCGGGCTTGAGGGTGTGCGAGCCGTAGGCCGGGCCGCGGCTGGAGAAGCTCGCGGTGGAGTCGTCGCGGTCGACGGCGCCGACGGTCAGGACGCTCGGGGCGCAGCCGGGCGAGGACACGGTGTTGTTGCCGGGGCCGGTGTTGCCCGCCGCGATGACGAAGAGGGTGTTCTTCGAGGACTGCGCGAGTTCTTCGGTGGCGGTGGCCATCGGGTCGGTGCAGTCGGTCTGCGCGGGGTTGCCGAGGCTCATGGAGACGACGTCGGCGCCCTGGTCGACGGCCCACTGCATACCGGCGATGATCCACGAAGTGGCGCCGGAGCCCGAGTCGTTGAGGACCTTGCCGTTGAGGAGCGTGGTGGCGGGGGCGACGCCGCGCTGCTTGCCGTCGCTCGCCGCGCCGGTCCCGCCGACGGTGGACGTGGTGTGGGTGCCATGGCCCTGGTGGTCGCCCGCGTCCTGGGAGTCGGTGAAGTTCTTCGACTCGGCGACGCGCCCCTTGAGGTCGGGGTGGTCGGTGTCGACACCGGTGTCGAGGACGGCGACCTTGGTGCCCTTGCCGTCGTAGCCGGCGGCCCACGCCTCGGGGGCGTGCACCTGCTTCGTCGACCGGTCGAGGCTGGCTTCCACCTTCTCGTCGAGCCACAGCTTCTTGAGGGAGCCGGCGGCGCGGGAGCGGGTGTCGGTGACGTCCGCCCAGAAGTCGGCGGCCTTCTTCTTGTCGGCCTTCAGCGCCACGCCGTCGACCGGGTCGAGCACGAGGCCGCGCTCGGCTCCGCGCGGGGCGGCGGGCGCGCTGCGGGCGACGTCCACGGACTTGTCGTAGACCGCGATGAGCGGCAGCGTCTTGCTGTGTGCGTCGTCGTAGCCTTGGCGGACGAGGCCCGTGACGTTGAAGAGCTCCTCGTCGACGCGGCCGTCGGCGATCGCCGTGACGGCGCCCGCGGGGTAGACGTAGAGGTCCTGGCCCGACGTCCGCGTCTGCACGAGGGGGGCGGTGCCGTCCTCGCCGGGGAGCGCGGTCGCCGCGCTGTGGCCCGAGCCGTCCTTGGTCACCAGGATCCGGTCGCCCGTGACGAGGGTGACGACGGAGCCCGCACCCTCCTTCGCGGCGGCCTCGCTGCCGACGAGCGGTCTCTTGGCGTCCCCCCGTGGCTCGGCCACGGTGGGCACAGCCGCGGTGACGGCCAGGACGGCGGCGGTCGCCGCCCCCAAAGCCGTACGCGATATCGCGCGCATCGCTCTCCCTCTCCCCAAGTGAAAGCGCAGGTGAATACGGCGCAAAGGCCCCATTCCCGGCGGATGTTGGTGCTGCGGTGGCGCCACATTGGCAGAGAGAGCGGTGATACGGGGAAGATGGGGCGCGGCGGGTTTGTGCCGTGGCCGTTTCCCGCCACGGTGCCGCCGGAACCGAGGCTCGGGGAGGGGCATCGCCGCATGCTGGGTGCGATAGGTCTGGACGAGATGCACGAGAGCGCCTACCGCGCGCTCGTGTCGCTGGGCGCGGCCGACGTGCCCGATCTCGCGGGGCGGCTCGCCCTCGCCGAGTACGAGACAGAGCACGCGCTGCGCCGGCTCGAGCGGCACGGGCTCGCGGCGCAGTCGTCCGCGCGGCCGGGGCGCTGGGTGGCGGCCCCGCCGGGCGTCGCGCTCGGCGCGCTTCTGACGCAGCAGCGGCACGAGCTGGAGAAGGCGGAGCTGGCGGCGGCGCTGCTCGCGGAGGAGTACCGGGCACAGGCCGCGGAGCCGGCCGTGCACGACCTGGTCGAGGTGGTCACGGGCGCGGCGGCCGTCGCGCAGCGGTTCCTCCAGCTTCAGCTGGGCGCGACGGACGAGGTGTGCGCGCTGGTCACCGGCAATCCGATCGCCGTCTCGGGCATGGACAACGAGGCGGAGGAGCAGGCCACCGGCCGGGGCGTCGCGTACCGGGTCGTGGTGGAGCGCGAGGTGCTCTCGATGCCGACGGGGCTGACGGAGCTGTCGGCCGCGATCGGGCGGGACGAGCAGGTACGGGTCGTGGACCGGGTACCGACGAAGCTGGTGATCGCCGACGGGACGCTCGCGATGGTGCCGCTGACCTCGCGCACGGCGGAGCCCGCGGCGCTCGTCGTCCACGCGAGCGGGCTCCTTGAGTCGCTGTCCGGCCTGTTCGAGGCGGTCTGGCGGGACGCGCTGCCGCTGCGGCTCGGCGAGAGCAGCCGCACCATCACCGAGCAGGAGCCGGACGGCCCCGACGGCACGGACCTGGAGATCCTCTCCCTTCTTCTGGCCGGACTCACGGACGCGAGCGTCGCCAAGCAGCTCGACCTGGGGCTTCGCACGGTCCAGCGCAGGGTGAAGCGCCTGATGGAACTGGCCGGTGTGACGACGCGGCTCCAGCTGGGCTGGCACGCGTACGAGCGGGGCTGGGTGTCTCGGGACGTTCCGGCGGAGCCGCGCGGGGAGCACCTCGCGGAGGGCTGAGTTCCGCGGCGGGCGGAGCCGCGCGGGGAGCGTGTCGCGGAGGGCCGAGTTCCGCGGCCGAAAGCCGTCGGTGGTGGCGGAGCGTGAAGCTCTGCGATCTGCGGGTTCCGTCGTTGTCCGGCACTCTTGGCAGATGGGCGTGTGGGAACTCCTGCTGGTGGGAGTGGTGATGCTGCTCGGCCTGTGCGGGGTGCTCGTGCCCGGGGTGCCCGGGTCGTGGCTCGTGTGGGCCGCGGTCCTCGTGTGGTCGCTCCAGGACCCGAACGGGCCGGCCTGGGGTGTCCTGGTCGGCGCCACCGCGGTCCTGCTCGCCGCCCAGGTGCTTCGCTGGCAGCTCCCGCCGCGCCGGCTGCGCGAGAGCGGGGCCACGCGCCGCACCGCGATATGGGCCGGGACCGGAGCCCTCGTCGGTTTCTGCGTGATCCCGGTGATCGGATCGATCCCGGGGTTCATCGGAGGTATCTACCTCTGCGAGCGCCTGCGCCTCGGCCGGCACGGCGACGCCGTCGCCTCGACCCGGACCGCGATGCGCGCCGGCGGCTCCAGCGTCCTGGCCGAACTCTTCGCCTGCCTGCTCATCGTGGGCGCCTGGATCGGGGCCGTGATCTGGCGCTAGGCGCTCCGGTTCATGTACACGTACAGCATCCACGTAGCACGAGTTACATCGGATCTCTCCCGGCATATTGACGGGCCCTCGTCACATCTCTAGCTTGCCGCAGGGGATAGCTCCGATGAATCGACGTCTGCTTCGACACGTGGAGGCCGCGCCATGCCAAGACCGTCCAGAAGGACCGTGCTCGCCACCGGATCCACCCTCGCCGGGGCCGCGCTGGCGGGTGGGCTGCCGTCACAGGCCACCGCCGCCACCCCCACCGCGATCCCCGCCCCAGCGGCGAGCACCCCCTCCGAAGACGCCTGGCGCACTGTCCTCGACGACGCCGATCTCGTCTGGCAGAAGATGCCGAAGACCTGGTACGAGGGCCCGTACCTGGGCAACGGCCTGCTCGGCTCCGGGATCTACCAGGAGCCCGGGAAGAACGCGATCCGCTTCAACGTCCAACACTCCGAGGTCCAGGACCACCGGCCGGAGTTCGGCTCGCTGTTCGGTCTGGCGCGGCTGCCCATCGGCTACTTCACCCTCGAACCCGTCGGCGCCGTCACCGGCCTCGACTGGCGCCTGCGCCTTCGTGACGCGGAGCTGACCGGCACCCTCACCACCGACAAGGGCACGCTCACGATCCGCGCCCAGGTCACCAACGGTCTCTCCGTCCTCGCCGTCGAGGTCACCCCGTCCGAGGGCGAGCGCGGCTTCGCATGGGTCTTCCACCCCGCGCAGTCCATCAGCCCGCGCGCCGCGTTCCAGCCGATCCCGGCCGGCTACCTGGGCAATCCGCCCGCCGAGTCCGGTGAGTACGACGGCGTCTCCGTCTCCGTCCAGCCGCTCCTGTCCGGCGGCCAGTACGTCACCGCCTGGCGCGAGCGCACCCGCGGCGAGCGGCGGACGCTGTACGTGAACGTGGCGCACTCCTTCCCGAAGTCCACCGCCCGCGACCGGGCCGTCTCGACGGTGCGGGCCGCGGCCCGGCTCCCGTACGACGCCCTCGCCGTGACCCATCGCGCCTGGTGGCACGCGTACTACCGCAAGAGCTTCCTGTCCGTCCCCGACGCGCGCATCCAGCGCTTCTACTGGATCCAGCTCTACAAGACGGCGTCCGCCGCCCGCCGGGACGCCCCCGTGATGGCGACCAGCGGCCCCTGGCTGGAGCCGACGCCGTGGCCCGCGACCTGGTGGAACCTCAACGTGCAGCTGGAGTACTGGCTGATCCACGGCTCGAACCACCTCGAACTCGACGCCGTCACACGGGCGCTCGGCGAATTCCGGGACAACCTCACCGCCGAGATGGCCGCCCCGTACCGAGCCGACTCGCTCGGCATCCCGCGTACCACGGACATGCACCTCGTGAACGGCGGCGCGACGAGCAACGCGCAGGGTTACGGCGTCGGCATCCCCGGCCAGGACACTCCGACCCCCGAGGTCGGCAACCTCACCTGGGCACTCCACAACGTGTGGCTGAGCTACCGCCACACGATGGACGAGAAGATCCTTCGCGACGTCCTCTTCCCCTTGCTGCGCAAGGCGATCAGCTACTACCTGCACTTCCTGGAGCCGGGAGCCGACGGCAAGCTGCACCTGCCCGCGACGTTCTCGCCCGAGTACGGCGGCAACACCCGAGACTGCAACTACGACCTGATGCTCCTGACGTGGGGCTGTCGGACCCTGCTGGATTCGGCCGAACTCCTCGGCATCGACGACGAGTTGGCGCCGCGCTGGCGCGAGGTGCTCACCAGGCGCGTGGCCTACCCGACGGACACGAACGGCTTCATGATCGGCGCGGACATCCCCTTCGCGAAGTCCCATCGCCACTACTCGCACATGCTCGCGGTGTACCCGCTGTACGAGCTGACCGGCCGCACCCCCGACGAACTCGCCCTGATCGAGAAGTCGTTGGCCCACTGGGTCGGCTTCGAAGGGGCTCTCCAGGGCTATACGTTCACGGGCGCGGCCTCGATGTCGGCGCTGCTCGGCAAGGGCGAGGACGCGCTCAAGTACCTGGGCCAGCTGATGTCCCGCTTCATCCAGGCCAACACCATGTACAAGGAGTCGGGCCCCGTCATCGAGACGCCGCTGTCGGCCGCCCAGTCCCTGCACGACATGGTGTGCCAGTCCTGGGGCGACGTGATCCGCGTCTTCCCGGCCCTGCCCGCCGCATGGAAGGACCTCACCGTCCACAACTTCCGTACGCAGGGCGCCTTTCTGCTGAGTGCGGTGCGTGAGGGCGGCACGACGCGCTGGGTGCGACTGGCGAGCGAGGCGGGGGCGCCGTGCGTGGTGCGGCACGGGATCGCGGGCGCGGTCGACGTACGAGACGGGCGGGGCAGGCCACTTCGCTACGAGGATGCGGGCGACGGGGCGATCCGGATCACCCTGCGCAAGGGCGGCTCGGCGCTCGTCACGGCGCAGGGCGACCGCCCCGACCTGAGCGTCGGGCCGGTCATGGCGAACGCGCCGGCCCCGCGCTGGGGACTGCCCGCCTGACGTGAACCCCTGGCCGGCATCCCGGTCCTGCCCTGCTCCGGGCGGGACCGGGACCCACGCTCCCGCCATAAAGGGAACACAAATCCTTGTCCCACCCCTAGGAGATACCGACTGGACGGTATTAGCCTCCCCGACCATGCACGCGCTGGCGTGTGTCTCGACAGCAGGGAGGCATGATGTCGGTTTCGTCACCGGCGGACACGGCGCGGCGCACCAGCCGGCCGTTCCCGTCGGCACTGAACGGCCTCGGCGGCAGACGGCTCGACCGCTACCCCGAGAGCGGTCCCCGGTTCTGGTACCTGGCGATCGTGGTGCTCGCCACGATCGTTCTCTACTACCAGCTGTACATCCAGTACGCGGTGTCGACAGCCATCATCAGCCACTACCACATGACGTTCCTGTACTTCGTGTACATATCGGTGGCCGCCAACGCGGTGGGCGCCTTCTCGTCCCTGGTGGCCGGTCTCGCCGACCGCTGGGGCCGGGCGAACATCGTGGTCTACGGCCTGCTCCTGGTCGGCCTGCTCACCACGTTCGTCCTGCCCAACGCGCCGGGCAAGGCGAGCTATCTGGTCGTCTATTCGGCCGTGTCACTCGTCGAGGGCATGATCCTGGTCGCCACCCCGGCGCTCATCAGGGACTTCTCGCCGCAGCTCGGCCGGGCCTCGGCGATGGGCCACTGGACGATGGGGCCGATCATCGGCAGCCTCGTGGTCACCGCCGTCACCTCCCGCACCTTCAGCGGCGCCACCACCTGGCAGGACGAGATCCGCTACGCGGGCATCAGCGGCCTCGTCGTGTTCGTCGTCGCGCTGTTCGGACTGCGCGAGCTCGCCCCGGCGCTGCGCGACCAGATCATGGTGAGCCTGCGCGACCGTGCCCTGGTCGAGGCGCGGGCCAAGGGGATGGACACCGAGGCTGCGCTGCGCGGTCAGTGGCGCCAGATGCTCCGCCTCGACGTCATCGGCTCCGCCGTCGCCATCAGCGTCTACCTCCTGCTGTACTTCGCCGCCGTCGGCAACTTCGTGCTCTACTTCGCCACCACCTTCGGGTACTCCCCCCAGCGCGCCAACGCCCTGCTGAACTGGTACTGGGGAGCGAACGCGATCTCCCTGGTCCTCGCCGGCCTCTTCTCGGACCGCCTGCGCGTGCGCAAGCCCTTCATGCTGCTCGGCGGGCTCGGGTCCATAGGCTTCACGCTGGCGTTCACCCTGCACGCCACCCAACCGCACACCGGCTACTACACGTTCGCGTTCATCGTGGCGGGCATCGGTGTCACCAGCGGTATCGCGTACTCGCCGTGGATGGCGAGCTTCACGGAGACGGTCGAGCGGCACAACCCGGCGGCCACCGCCACGGGTCTCGCCGTGTGGGGCTGGATCGTGCGGATCACCGTCGCCCTGTCCGCCGCCTTCGTACCGCTCGTGGTGAGCACCGTGACCCCGCTGATCGAACACGGCGCGGAGGTCAAGGCGGCGTCGGTGCAGGCGGCTCCGGCCCTCGCCATCACCAAGGCCCACCCGAAGCTCTTCGCCGAACTCGGCACCTACGCGCCGGACAAGGTGCCCGCCCCGCTGCTCGCCCAGGCGCAGAAGGAGGTCGGCGCCGAAGGGCTGAGGACCGTGCAGAAGGCGGCGCCGCAGCTGAAGATCCTGCGCGAGCACGGACCCGAGGTGCAGCGGGCGAGCGCGGACAACGCGCACGCGTGGCAGACCTGGTGGTGGGTGTGTCTCGGCGGGCAGGTGCTGTTCCTGCCGTTCATCTTCGTGATGACGGGCAGGTGGCGGCCGCGCGACGCCCGCCGCGACGTCGAGGAGCACGAGGAACTGGTGGCCCGGCAGGTCGCCGAGCTGAAGGAGAGCCCCGCATGACCGCCCCGACTCAACTGCACGCACTCGGCGCGCTCGAACAGGCCGCCGCCGTCCGCAAGGGCGAGGTCGGCCCGGTGGAACTCGTACGACATCACCTGGACCGGGTGGAGCGCTACGACGAGCGGTTCGGCGCCTTCCTGACGGTGACGTCCGACGCCGCTCTGGCCGGAGCGGCGGCCGCGCAGGAGCGGCGCGCGGACGGGGACCTGCCACCGCTGTTCGGCGTGCCGACGGCGGTCAAGGATCTGGTCGACACGGCCGGCGTGCGCACGACGTACGGGTCCAAAGCCTTCGCGGGCCATGTGCCGGACGCCGACGCCTACAGCGTGACCCGGCTTCGCGAGGCAGGCACGATCAGCCTAGGCAAGACCAACACCCCCGAATTCGGCTGCTGTTGCTACACCGACAACGATGTGGCGGGTCCGGCCCGCAACCCGTGGGACCCGGCCCTGTCCGCCGGGGGATCCAGCGGCGGGGCCGCGGTGGCCGTGGCGCTCGGCCTGGTGCCGGTCGCCCACGCCAGCGACGGGGGCGGCTCCATCCGGATCCCGGCGAGCGTCTGCGGCCTGTTCGGCATCAAGCCGTCGCGTGGCCGGGTCAGCTCGGGACCCGCCGGGATCGAGGTCAACGGCCTCTCCGTACAAGGTCCGTTGGCGCGCAGCGTGCGCGACGCGGCGGCGCTGCTCGACGCGCTGGCGGGGCCCGAGCAGGGCGACCCGCACTGGGCGCCGCCGCTCCCGCCGGGCGAGACGTTCCTCTCCCACGCCGAGCGCTCCCCCGGGCGGCTGCGCATCGGCCGGTACGCGCGGCCCGCCGCAGACGGCGTGACGGTGGACCCGGTATGCGTGGCGGCCTGGGAGCACGCCTCGCGACTGCTCGAGGATCTCGGGCACATCGTGGAAGACATCCCGACGCCGTTCGGCCCCGAGATCAGCGGCCACTTCGTGACGGCGTGGGGGGTTCAGTCGCTCGGCCACGCCCTCGACGCCGGGGCGGAGGAGCTGTTGCGGCCGGTGACCCGGGCCTGGCGCGAGTTCGGGCGTGGGGTGAGCGGCGAGCAGCTCGCGGCCGCGCTCACCGGGATGCAGCGCGCCGCACGCCACGCGGTACGGGCGACGTCCGGCTACGACGTCGTGCTCACCCCGACCCTGGCGACGCTGCCGCAACCGCTCGAGTTCTTCGACGAGTCCGGTGACCCGCTCGACAATCTGCGCCGCCAGAGCGCGTTCAGCGCGTTCACCAGCCCGTACAACATGACGGGCCAGCCGGCGGTCAACGTCCCCCTGTACTGGACCCCGGAGGGCGGCATCCCGGTGGGCGTCTCCCTGGTGGGCCGCCCCGCCGACGAGGCCACCCTGATCGCCCTGAGCGCGCAGTTGGAGGAGGCGCACCCCTGGCACGACAGGTACGCACGCCTCTTCTCGTAGGGTCTTTCGTTCGGGTCGGGCTGGATCAGGGAGCGGGGTCCCAGCCGACGAGATGCATCGGGCCCCGGCCCTAGGGCCGGGGCCCGATGCGTAGCGGGGGCGATCGTGTTTGGCTGAGGCCATGACCGAATTCAGCGAGGCCGAGATCACGTATCTGAAGTCCCAGCGCCTGGGACGGCTGGCCACCGTCGACCCGAAGGGCCAGCCGCAGGCGAACCCGGTGGGGTTCTTCCCGCAGGACGACGGGACGATCCTGGTCGGCGGATACGCGCTCGGGAAAACGAAGAAGTGGCGCAACCTCCAGGCGAACCCGAAGGTCGCGCTTGTCGTCGACGACATCCTCAGCGTCAAGCCGTGGAAGGTCCGGGGCGTCGACATCCGGGGCGAGGCCGAACTCCTCACCGGCCCGCACCACCTGGGCGCGCACTTCAGCGAGGAACTCATCCGCATCCACCCGCGCAAGATCCACAGCTGGGGGCTCGACGACTAGTGGTCCTGGAGGACTCCCTCCAGGGACAGCAGCTGCTGCTTGCGCTCGAGTCCGCCCGCGTAGCCGGTGAGGGAGCCGTCCGCGCCGATCACCCGGTGGCAGGGGCGGACGATGAGGAGGGGGTTGGCCCCGATCGCGCCGCCGATGGCGCGGACCGCGGCGCGCGAGGCGCCGATGCTCGCGGCCACGGCGCCGTACGTGGTCGTCGCGCCGTACGGCACGGCGTCGAGCGCCGCCCACACCTTCTCGCGGAACTCGGTGCCCTCCGTGCTGAACTCCAGGTGGAATTCCTTGAGTTCACCGGCGAAGTAGGCGGCGAGCTGCTTCTCGGCGTCGGCGAAGCGCTCGGGTGCGCGCCGCCACCCGGGCTGCACCGTGCGGCCGCCCTTCTGCCCGGGCACGGACAGTGAGGTGAGGGCGCCCGACTCGTCGCCGGTGAGCAGAAGTTCACCGACGGGGCTGTCGAGCACGGTGTAGTACACGGTCATGACTGCTGCTCCAACTGTCGCTGTGTCCAGAGGTGTTGCTGTGCGTACGTGCGCCAGGGGCGCCAGGTTTCCGGTACGGGTTCCTGCCCCGGCCCGTGGGGCAGGGCCACGTCCGGGTCGGCCAGGGACCGCATGCGGATGAGGGCGGCGGTGCGGGCCTCGACGCCCGGCAGGGCGCGCAGGGCGGCCTCGGCGTCGTCGCGGTCGGCGCCCGGATCGAGGCGCAGGGCGCCGCCGGCGAGGGCCGTGGCGAGCGCGCCGACGGGTCCCGGCTCCCCGGCGAGGTCGTCGGGTGAGGGGAAGACATGGGTGAGGGTGCCACAGGGCGCGTCGACGGCCTTCGCGTACCGCTCGACGAGCCGCGCCGACTCCGCCCGCCCGGCGAGGAGCCGCACGGCCAGCTCGTCGGGGTCGGCGGCGCCCGGTGCGCGCAGGCCGGGCCGTGCGGCGACGAGCGGCGCGAGGCGCGGGTCGGCGCCGAGGCGCTCGTCGATCGCGTACGGGTCGCTGTCCAGGTCGAACAGGCGCCGCAGGCGTCCCACGGCCGTCGTCAGGTCGCGCAGGTCGGTGAGGTGGATGCGGGCGTCGAGCCAGCCGCCGTGGTGCGCGGCGCGGCTCGCGGGCGTCGACCTGGTGCGCTCGTCGACGGAGACGACGCCGGTGCCGTACGGCAGGCGCAGGGTGCGCCGGTAGATGCGGGCACCCGGCGTTCCGGTCATCTCCTCGACGCCGTCGAGGGCCTCGCGGGCGAGGGTGTCGAAGAGGGGGCGGGCCTGGTAGGGGCCGCGGTGGGCGAGGCGCAGGGGGATACCGGCCGCTGTGGCGGTGGCGCGGGTGGCGGGGGCCTCGGCGCGCAGCTCCGTGGGCGTACGGGCGTAGACCGCGCGGATCGTGTCGTTGAACTGGCGCACGCTCGCGAAGCCCGCGGCGAACGCGATCTCCGTGATCGGCAGGCCGGTCGTCTGGAGCAGGATGCGCGCGGTGTGGGCGCGCTGGGCGCGGGCCAGGGCGACGGGTCCGGCGCCCAGCTCGGTGGTGAGCTGACGCTGCACCTGGCGGGCGCTGTACCCGAGGCGCACCGCGAGCCCGGCGACGCCCTCGCGGTCGACGACGCCGTCGCCGATCATGCGCATCGCGCGGCCCACCACGTCGGCGCGTACGTTCCAGTCCGCCGAGCCCGGCACGGCGTCGGGGCGGCAGCGCCGGCAGGCGCGGAAACCGGAGCCCTGCGCCGCCGCGGCGGTGGCGTAGTAGCGGACGTTCTTTCGCTTGGGGGTGACCGCGGGGCAGCTGGGGCGGCAGTAGATGCCGGTCGTCTCGACGGCGAAGAAGAACTCCCCGTCGAAGCGCGCGTCGCGGCTGCGCACCGCTTCGTACCGCGTGTCCTCATCGATCATCACGCCCTCCAGTGTGCGCCTGCGCGCCGTCGGGGGCTGGCGGAATTCGGACATGGCGCTGGGGCGCAGGGTGTGCCGCGGCCCCCGCGCCCCGTACGGGACGGCGGGGGCCGCGCGCGAGACCGGCTCAGCCGAGGCGCCCCCGCTTGGCCTCCATCGCGGCGCGGCCCTGGGCGCCGCGCATCTTCCAGACGCGCCGCATCTCGTCCCGCAGGCGGGCGTCGGTGCGGGCGGCGAGCCGCCGGTTCTCGCGGAGCAGCTTGCGATAGCTGTCGAGGCGGCGCGGGGGCAGTGTCCCGTCGTCGAGCGCGGCCAGCACGGCGCATCCCGGCTCGGCGTCGTGGGCGCAGTCGTGGAACCGGCACCCCTCTGCCAGGGCCTCGATCTCCGAGAAGACCTGCCCGACGCCGGCCTCGGCGTCGAAGAGCCCGACGCCACGCAGCCCGGGGGTGTCGATCAGGACGCCGCCGGTCGGCAGGACCAGCAGGTTGCGGGTGGTCGTGGTGTGCCGGCCCTTGCCGTCGACGTCGCGCACGGCGTGCACGTCCATGACATCGGCGCCGAGCAGGGCGTTGGCGAGCGTCGACTTGCCCGCTCCGGACTGGCCGAGGAGCACGGACGTCCCGTCGAGGAGCGCGCCGAGCGTGTCGATGCCGTGGTCCCGCTCGGCGCTGACCGCGAGCACCTGCACGCCGGGCGCCGCCGTTTCCACGTCGGAGACGAGGTGCGCGATGGTCGCGGCGTCCGGCACGAGGTCGGCCTTGGTGAGGACGACGACGGGCTGGGCGCCGGACTCCCACGCCAGGGCGAGGAACCGCTCGATACGGCCGAGGTCGAGCTCGGCGGCGAGCGACACGGCGATCACGGCGTGGTCGACGTTGGCCGCGAGGACCTGGCCCTCCGACCGCTTCGACGAGGTCGACCGCACGAAGGACGTGCGGCGCGGCAGATACGTGCGGACGTAGCGGGGATCGCCGCCGTCGGCGTCGACCACCGCCCAGTCACCGGTGCAGATGACCCGCAGCGGGTCGTGCGGGGTGACGAACTCCGTGTCGGCGCGCACGGGTCCTCCGGGCGTGACGATGTCGCACTGACCGCGGTCGACACGGACGACGCGACCGGGCAAGAGGCCCTGCGCGGCGTACGGGGCGAACGCGGTGGCCCAGTCGTCGTCCCAGCCGAAGTCGGCGAGAGGATGCCGGGAAATGTCCGTGGAGAAAGGGGAGTTCAAGGGGTGACCCTTCACAAGGGTGGCCCCGGCGCGCGCTCACAGGCGCGGGAGAAGTTGGTTGGTCAGCCGGTGGCCACGGAGGTGGGATGAACGGGCTTCTGGACGCGGGCAGCGCCCTGCGTGACGGCATTCATCGAAGTCCACCTCCTGGCTTCTCGCGTGTGCGCACACCACTGCGTGGCGGGCGTCGCCGAGCGTACGGGACGGGACGGCCCGCGCGCCAAGCATTTGTTCCGGCGACCCGCCCGGCCCCCTACGCCCCCGTCGCGACCCCGCTCCTCGCGCCCCAGAAGTCGGCGGAATCGCAATCGCCGTCGGCAGCGCTTCCCGCGGCTACTCAGCCGCGGCACCAGGCATGTATCGGCTCAGCGCCCAAACCCCCCGTTCCTCAGCCGGATGCCGGTCGAGGGAGATGCGGCGAGGGTCGACGGTGTCCGCGACTGCGGAAAGTGGATGACACCTCGTCGCTTCCCTCGCGTCGTACGGCCGCCTCGCTGGCCCGACGCGGTACACCTAGCGCTGCAGTCACCCTGATCCCCCTCCGAAGAGGAGACTGTCGTGCGACTTCGTCCGATCATCCGGCGCAGGCGCGGCCCGGCCGCCACCGCGGCGGCACTGCTCGTCGCACTGGGGGCCTTGTCCGCAGCGCCCGCCGGGGCAGCTCCGGCGGAAGCGCAGGACGGCGCACAAGTGGTGACGTACCACGGCTACCAGGTGCAGGTCCCGGCCACGTGGCAGGTCGTCGACCTCGACCGGCGCCCCGACACCTGCGTACGTTTCGACCGGCCCACTGTCTATCTGGGCCGTCCCGGGAACGGGTCGACGTGTCCGGCGAGGCTGGTCGGACGCACGGAGGGCCTGGTCGTCGAACCGCTTGCCGGTCTTGACCCCAACCGTGTGACGCCCTCCACGGCACGCGCCGCCGGTCAATCGGCCGTCGCTCCGGGCGCGGTCTCCACCAACGACGAGATCCAGGTCGCTGTCGAGAGCGCGGGCGTACTCGTCACCGCGTCGCACACCGATGCCAACGAGACCGCGGTACGCAAGGTCCTGGGGTCGGCGACCCTGACGGCGGGCGGCAATCCCGCGCCGCTGCCGACAGCCCGTGCGGCGCGGACCGCGGCCGCCGCGGGGGCGCAGCCCGGCGAATTCACCGGCCATGGCTTCGACGCCTGCACCGCGCCCTCCCAGGGGACGATGGACGCCTGGCGGGGCAAGTCCCCGTACGGCGCCGTCGGCGTCTACATCAGCGGCCAGACACGAGCCTGCGCGCAGCCGAACCTCACCGCCTCCTGGGTGAGCAAGCAGACCGCGAAGGGGTGGCGGCTCATCCCGATCGAGGTCGGCAGGCAAGCCCCCTGCACCACCTTCTCCAACAGGATGTCCGCCGATCCGGCCACCGCACGCTCTCAGGGCGCCACTGCCGCCGTCGGCTCGGTGTCCGCCGCCCGGGCGCTCGGAATCCCGGCCGGGAGCGCCCTCTACAACGACATCGAGGGCTACGCCTCCACCGCCTCCTGCAAGGCGGCCGTCCTCTCCTACCTGTCCGGCTGGACCGAGGCGCTGCACGCCGGCGGCTATCTCTCCGGCTTCTACTCCGGCGCCTCTTCCGGTATCCGCGACGCGGCGGCCGAGCACGACAACCCGGCGTACACGCGCGTCGACCACATCTGGTTCGCCGCGTGGAACGGTGCCGCCGTCACCGACGCGGGCAGCTACGTCCCGGCTTCCGCCTGGCCGGGCAGTCAGCGCATCCACCAGTACGCCGGCGAGGTCCAGGAGACCTGGGGCGGCGCCACGGTGAACATCGACCGCGACTATCTCGACGTCGGATAGGCCAGGGGCGACAGGGGCTCGGTCACGCAGGCTTCCCCAGCGCGCTTACTCCCGAGTAATATCGCGCGCCAGTCATCCGAGGAGGTTCCGTGCCCCGCCCCGCTTCCGGTTCCAGGCCCCGTTCCAGGGCCCGCTCGTCGTCCACACGCAAGTCACTCGCCCTCGCCGGGCTGCTCGCCGGTGCCGGGGTGACACACTTCGTCGCCCCGAAGTCCTTCGACGCCACGGTGCCCCGCGCACTGCCGGGCTCCGCGCGCGCGTGGACGTACGCGAGCGGCGCCGTCGAGCTCGCGCTCGCGGCCGGTATCGCGCTGCCGTGGACGCGCCGCAGGGCCGCTCAGTACACGGCCGCGTTCTTCGTGGGCGTCTTCCCCGCCAATGTGCAGATGGCGGTCGACTGGCGCGACAAGCCCGCGCCGCTGCGGACCGCGGCCCTCGTGCGGCTTCCCCTTCAGGTGCCGCTCGTCCTGTGGGCGCGCGGCGTGGCCAAGGCCCAGGAGGCCGGATCATGAGCAAGCGCGTCGAAGCGGGCGACACCGTCGAGGACTTCACCCTGCCGGACGAGAGCGGAACCCCGACGCGGCTGTCGGAGCTGCTGAGCGAGGGGCCCGTCGTCCTGTTCTTCTACCCGGCGGCCATGACGCCCGGGTGCACGGCCGAGGCCTGTCACTTCCGGGATCTCGCGGCCGAGTTCGCGGCCGTCGGCGCGCGGCCCGTGGGCGTCAGCGCCGATCCGGTCGAGCGCCAGGCGGAGTTCGCCGGGAAGCACACGCTCGGCTTTCCGCTGCTCTCGGACGCGCAGGGCGAGGTGCGCGAGCGGTTCGGGGTCGCGCGCGGCTTCTCGATCGCGCCGACGAAGCGGGCCACGTTCGTCCTCGGACAGGACCGCGTCGTCCTCGAAGTGGTCCGCAGCGAGTTCCGGATGAGCGCCCACGCCGACCGCGCGCTCGCGGTGCTGCGGGAGCGGGCGGCCTGACCACAGCCGGACCGGGGCGGGCGTCCGGCCGGCACCGCACCTCGGCGACGACCGGGGCGGCCCGCCGGTCAGCTCCGGGCCCGGCTCCATTGCTCGCTGCGGGTGAAGTACGTGTCGTAGAGCTCCTGGACGTCCAGGAGCGACTCCGGCGGCACCTTCCCGTAGGCGATGCGCTCCAGATGGCGGAAGTACTCGAAGCGTTCGACACCCGGAGTGATGACGATGAGGATGTCGGCGTTCTCGCCCGGCGCGGCGGCGAAGGCGTGCGCCAGGCCGGGCGGGACGACGACCAGGTCACCGCGCTCCGCGGTCACCACCTGCTCGCCCGAGAGCAGCTGCGCCGTGCCGTCGAGCAGGTAGAACAGCTCGGCGGACCGGGAGTGGTGGTGGGGCGCCGCTCCGTCCGCGCCGTCCAGCAGCGTCACCCGCTGGGTGGACAGCGCGCCGCCGGTGGAACTGCTGTCGGCGAGCAGACGGAGGGTGGTGGGGCCGGCGCCGATGGTCTCGGCATCGGCCGCGCGCACGATCACGGACTCGTCGAACGCGTCGGCGTCGCCGGAGGAAGTAACGATCAGAGACACGGCTTCTCCTTGAAGAGGCAGGGGCAGAGGCGTGGATGTGGCCGGTGGTCAGTCGGTGGCACGTTCGGCCTCGGGCCGCGCGGGGGCCACCGTACGCTCGCGAAGGAGCAGAACGGCGGTCAGCGCGACGCACGCGGCGGTGGCGCCGTGGACCCCGTAGGCGGTGGCGGCCGATCCGCCGTTGCTCAGGACGATCGCCATGTCGCCGGCCGGTACGAAGGTGATCGCGGCCATCGCCCAGCCCAGCGCCCGGCGCTGTCCGGTCAGCAGGAGAACGAGGATGACCAGGCCGGTAGCGATGTCGCGCACCCCCTTGACGGCGAGGAAGGCCGTGCCGTCGTGCCGGGGCCAGGTCGGTACTCCGAAGTCCGGCGCGGTGTCCTGCGGTGCGATGAGGTAGCTCAGGCCTATGTAGATGATGAACGCCGCGCCGAGGGCGGCCAGGGCGCCGGCGAAGTGCTTGACGGTCATGGCGGATCTCCTGGGGTGAGGTGGTGCCGGGCGGGGAGTCGTCAGCGCAGCGGGCGGCGGATGGTGCGCACCGTGCGGGCATAAACGGGCCGGCCGATGACGTGCCAGAGCAGACGGGCCGGGAAGGGCAGGCCGGCGAGCATGGACCGGCGCTCCGCCCGGTCGGCCTCCTCCAGCGCCATGCCGAGGAAGAACAGGAGCTTGGGCTTGGGCGCACTCGCCGCGAAGTGCTCGCCCATGGCGTTCCACTCGGCGGCGGTCAAGTGCCGTGCGGCGAGCGGGAGAAGCGACCTCTCCTCCTCGTCGAGGTGCTCCACCAGGACCGTGCGGTGTTCACAGAGCACCGCCGTGAGCGCGTCCCGCTCCGCCTCGCCTGCCGTACGCTCCCAGGCGGGCAGTGCCTCATCGGCCGCCTTGAGGGTCTCGGCCACCCGGTCGTGCTGCGCCTCCATGCGCAGCACCGCATCGGCTTCGAGGTCGACGCGGGCCAGCAGGAGCGGCCAGAGGTGCTCGTCCTCGCCGGTGTGGTGGTTGTGCAGGCCGAGACGGTAGGTGCGAATGTGCTCCGCGAGGAACCGGGCCCGTGCGGTGTCCCCGGGTGCCACCGCTGCGACCAGTTCGACCAGCAGGCGGGCCTCGCGGCGCAGACCGCGGTGAATGACGACCATCTCGTGGGTGTTCGGGACCTCGATGACCGGGTGTGCGTTCGTCGTCTCCATGGCAAGAGCGTCGCCAACTGGACGTGGAGGGCGCTTGGAAGGCACTTGGAAGGGACGTCGCAAGCGCCTCGGGCGGGGTGGCTCCCCATGCGATTCGGGAGTGCCACAGGCCGCGGCCCCGGCCGGGTTCTCGCCCGGCCGTCATCCGGTCTTGTCCGGGCGGAAGCCGATCGAACCCGTCTACGTTGTACGGCGTCATGGTCTACATACGCGTGCTCGGGTCCTTCGCGGCCGAACGGGACGGCGAGGCGATCCCCCTCGGCGGCCACCGGCAGCGTTCCGTCCTGGCCCTGCTGGTGTCCGCGCGTGGCGGGGTCGTCTCCGTCGACCGGATGATCGAGGACCTCTGGCAAGGGTCCGCCCCGGCCCGGGCGGTGGCGTCGCTCCAGGCGTACGTGTCCAACCTCCGCCGCCTCCTCGAACCCGGCCGGGCCCCGCGCGCGGCGGCACGCCTGCTGGTGAGTTCCCCGCCGGGGTACGCGCTGCGGCTGCCCGGGGACGCGGTCGACGCATGGCGCTTCGAACGGCTCCTGGAAGAGGCGCGAAGCCGTGCCGCCGCCGAGCCAGGGACCTCCAGGGGACTGCTCAGGGAAGCACTCGCGCTGTGGCAGGGTCCGGCCTACGCGGAGACCGCCGACGAACCGTGGAGCCACGCGGAGATCACACGGCTGGGCGAACTCCGCCTGGCGGCAAGGGAGATGACCCTGGCCATCGGACTGCGGGGGCCGGACGTCGCCGGTGTCGTCTCCGAAGCGGGGCTCCTCACCCGCGACGAGCCCCTGCGAGAGGAGGCCTGGCGTCTGCACGCGCTGGCGCTGTGGGCTGCCGGGCGGCAGGCTGACGCGCTGGCCACGCTGCGCCGTGCGCGTCAGGTGCTGGCCGAGGAAGTGGGGTTGGACCCCGGCGCCGCCCTGGTCGCGCTGGAGAGCGCGATCCTCGCCCAGGACGAAAGGGTCCTGCGCGAGGCCACGTCCCTGGCGCCGGCAGCAGCACCTGCACCGCCCCCGAAACCGGACCGCACGGCATCGGTCCCCCGCCCGGGCCACCCGGCCGCGCTTCACAGGGCGGACGACGAGCCGGTGTCCGGGCACGGCGACGCGGGCGAACCGGACCTGTTCGTGGGACGGGACGAAGAGCTGGCGCTGCTGACGGCGGCAGCGGAGCGGGCGCTCCCCGTCGGGCCGCAGGTCGCCCTGGTCACCGGCGAGGCGGGACTCGGCAAGTCGGCGTTGCTGGACCAGCTCGGTGACCGGCTGCGCCGCGCCGGGTGGCTCGTCGCCGTCGGCCGCACCACCGACGCGGAGGGTGCGCCGCCCGCGTGGGCCTGGGTCGAGGCGCTGCGCGGCGTCGCCGCGGGCGCACCGCCCCGGCCCGAGACGGCCACCGCCCTCGCACCGCTGCTCTCCGACGAGCCGCAGCACGGCGCCGGTCTGCCCGCGTCGGGCGGGGAGGCCGAGGCCGGGCGGTTCCGGCTGCACCGCGCGGTGTGGCAGTGGCTCGGGGCGACGGCTCTTGAACGGCCCGTCTGCATCGTGCTGGACGACCTGCACTGGGCGGACGCCGAAACTCTCGCGCTGCTGGCGGGGGCGGCGGACCTGCCGTCGGGGACGCCCCTCCTGGTGGTCTGCGCGTACCGGCCCGACGAGGTGGAGGGCCGCCTCGCCGACACCCTCGCGGCCCTGGCCCGCCGCTCACCCGCGCGGGTGGCTCTGCGCGGCCTCGCCGAACCGGCCGTCGCCGAGGTCGTCCATGCGCTGGGCGGCCCGCAGGCAGACCCCGGGACGGTGGCCGCGCTCACCGAACGCACCGGTGGTAACCCCTTCTACGTCCGTGAAAGCGCCAGACTCCTCGTCAGCGAGGGCGCCCTCGTGGCGCTGTCCGACGTGCCCGAAGGCGTACGCGACGTGCTGCGTCGCCGGCTGGGCCGGCTCCCCGAGGAGGCGGTCGCCGTACTGCGCCTCGCCGCGGTCGCCGGGCGGGAAGCGGGCGTCGAGGTCCTGGTCGCGGCAGCGGAGAGCGCCGAGGACGGGGTGCTGGCGGCGCTGGAGGCCGGGCTGGTCGCCGGGCTGCTCGTCGAACCCGCGCCGGGCCGCGTCCGCTTCGCGCACGCGCTGGTACGCGACACGCTGCTGGCCGATCTGAGCCTGCTCCGCTCCACCCGGATGCACGCGCGGATCGGGGCATCCCTGGAGGGGGTCGCCCCGGACGACGTGTCCGGCCTCGCCCACCACTTCGTACGGGCCGCCTCCTCGGCGACCGCGGAGAAGGCCGTGGCCTACTGCCTGCGGGCAGCCGACCTCGCCGAGGGACGCTACGCCCATGACGCCGCCGCCTCGCTGCTCACCGACGCCGTGGAGAGCTTCGGGCGCATCCCGGTGGCGTCCGGGGACGACGGGACAGACAGGAGCGCGGAGCTGACCGAGCTGCTCGGCCGCCTGGTGCGGGCCCAGGTGCGCGCCGGTGCGGTGGTGGATGCCCGCACGACGCGCCGTACAGCGATCGACCACGCCGTCGGCGCGGGGCGCGACGATCTGCTGATCCGTGCGTTCACGGCCTGGTCCGAGCCGACGCCGTGGCAGACCCGGCCCTACGGCATGGTCGACGAGCCGGTCGTGGCGCATCTGGAACGCCTGCTGAAGCGGCCCGGCCTGGAACCGGCGTTGCGGTGCCGCCTGTTGGTCGCCCACACGGCCGAGCTCTCCGACGCCCGGCTGCCGCGTGTGCGGGAGGCAGCGCGCGAGGCCGTGGCACTGGCGGACGGACTGGGCGACCCGGTGCTGCGGGCGATGGCCGGAGCGGCACTGGTCCGCGAGCTCGACGCGGATCTGGAATGGCGTGAACGGGCCCGCCTCGGCCGCGAACTGGAGGTGCTCGGCACCACGCACGACCTGCCCGCCCACCGCTGGTACGGGCTGTTCATCCGCTCCACCGCCGTGGCGGCCCAGGGTGACGCGGCCGGGGTGCGGCGGCTTGTCGAGGAGTACGTGGAGTTCGCCAGGACCTACCGGATGCCCGGGGCGTCGGCCGTGGGCGCGTGCGTCGAGGCGACGCTCGCGCACATCGAGGGCCGCACCGATGAGGCCGAGCTCATGTACGGCCGGGCCGCCGCCCGGATGGCCCGGCAGGGATCACCGCACGCGCAGGGATACCACGCGCTCGCCGTCGCGACGCTCCGGGCGAACCAGGGGCGGTTGGGCCGGTCCCTGCCGTGGGCCCGGCAGCTGTACGACGAGTACGGCCCGATGACAGCGGACATCCTGGCGGCCGCGCTCGCCGAGGCGGGAGAGACGAAGGAGGCCCGCGCGGTCCTGGCACAGACCGGACCACTGCCGGCGAACTACTTCTTCAAGGTCTTCGGGACGTTCCGCGCGATGACCTTGGTGACGCTCGGGGAGACACGGGGCGCCGATGAGTTGTACGCGTCCCTGCTGCCCTACCGGGACGCCCCGCCGCCCTCCTCCGGCTTCACGGTGGCGACCCGGCCGGTCGCGTCCACACTCGGTGAACTCGCCCTGCTCCTGGGCCGGAAGGGCGATGCCGCCGCCCACTTCGCGCGGGCGACGGCCATCGCCGACCAGTGGCACAGCCCGTGGGGGCGGAGCCGCGGCTAGCCGGCCGGGGCGGTCTCCGGCGCGAGGCTGTCCATGAACGAGCTGACGGAGAACACGGCGCGGCCGGCGCCCGCGGGGCCGTAGCCGGGGGGCGAGGAGAGGCCGTACTCCTCCATCGTGGAGCGGTAGGCCTCCAGAAGCCGGATGTGGTACTCCAGCGGCGCGCCCTGCGGGTTGGCCTTGCCGAGCGGGGTCGTCGGCTCGGGGCACCACGTGGTGAAGCGGGGCGTGATGCCGTGCGACATGAAGAAGCGCAGGCCCTCGGTGGTGGAGGCGATGGCCTCGTCGACGGTGGTGAAGCCGGAGGGCTCGGCCATCTCGACGCCGGCCACGAAGTTCGGGATCACGTTGCGCGCGCCGAAGACGTCCGCCGAGTCGAGGATGCGCTTGTGCCACTCGTCGCGGCCGACGTAGCGCTCCTTGCCGGGGCAGTACAGCTCGAACAGGCGGCGGTCCCACACCTCGTAGTTGGGGTGGTAGATCTGCACGCCGTAGTCCTTGAAGCGCTGCACGTCGTCCTTGGGCAGCGCCTGGGCGACGACCTTGCCGATCCAGCGGCCGGGGAAGTGCTCCTCGATGGCCTTGGCGTACAGGCCGTAGAAGTCGGCCTCGTCGCGGCCCTGGAGCTTGGAGGTGATCGCGCCACCGGTGAGCGTGTAGGCGGTGGATGCCTTCGTGGTGTCGTACTTGTCGATGATCTCGAGGGCTTCGAGGACCTCGTCGACGTCCTTGACCCCGGTGTACGGGCGGCCGGCCGCCTTGTGCTGGCGCCAGTTGTGGTTGATGTCGCAGTACTGGCACTCCTCCTTGGCGCCGAAGTACTGGCAGACGCGGAAGACGGTCAGGTAGATCAGGTAGCCCCACTGGATGGTGGGGGCCACCTCCATGACGGACTTCCCGTTGGAGAGCTTGTGCCGGTAGTACTCCGGCATCGGCGGGACGCCGACGTCCGAGATCCGCTTCCCGTCGAGGTAGAGGCCGAGCATCCCGTCCTCGTCGGCCGCGACCCGGTAGGGCGACGAAGGGTTCACGCGGACCGAGACGACCGTGCGCCGCAGGTCGTAGGGGCCGCCGGTGAGGATGATCTCCTCCGGCGGGCGGCGCAGCGCGGCCTCGCCGAGCTCGGGGAGCGTGCCGTGGTCGAAGGAGAAGATGAAGTACGACTTCGGCTTGACGTCACCGGACTCGTTGTCGCTGAGCGCGGACCTGTCGAACGCCACGCCGCCGCGCAGCAGGTCCTCCTTGAACACCGCTTCCCGCGGCACGTGCGGGAAGCGCTCCATCAGGTCCTCGACCAGCGCCGTGCGGCTCTGCATCCCGTTCTCCTCGCTCCCAGAACCAGTGCTCGAGAACTCACGGTATGCCCCCGCTTGCCGGTCAGCCCTGCCGGGTCCCCGCGCGCGCCACGATGTGTGCCGGGGCGGTGATGCCGGGCGGCAGCAGCGGGTCGGCGGTGGGCGCGCCCCAGCGGGAGGTCAGGGGCAGGGTGCCGGCCCACAGGCCGAGGGCGGCGTCGGGCCCGTCGCCGTCGTCGGGTGCGCCCGTGCGGATCTTGACGGAGGCCTCGTCGAGGGACAGCACCAGGAGGGTGGTGGCGGCCAGCTCCTTGCGGCTGGGCTGCCGGGCGTACGTCCACTGGCCCGGGGTCGCGTGCTCGGTGAGGCGGCGCAGGCCCGCGAGTTTCTCGTCGGGGTCGGTGACCGTGCGCGGTACGCCGTGGATCATCGCGCTGCGGTAGTTCACGCCGTGCTCGAAGACGGAGCGGGCGAGGACCAGGCCGTCGACGTGGGTGACGGTCACGCATATCGGCGCGTCGGGTTCGGCGGCCAGGCTGCGGCTCGCCACCGATCCGTGCAGGTAGAGCCGGGTGTCGTCGCGGCCGTAGACGGTGGGGACGACGACGGGGCGGCCGTCGACGAGGACGCCGAGGTGGCAGACGAACCCCGCGTCGAGGATCGCCTCGAGGTCGGAGCGTTCGAGGCTGCCCTGCTCGCGGAGCCTGCTGTGGCGGGTGCGGTCGGTCTGCGGGAGCGTGCGCGACGGCGTTGTCGCGTTCTCGGTCTGGGTCATGCGGTCGGACGGTACTCCGCGGTGATCACCCCCTCGCGGGCGGGGACTTTTGACAACCCCTTTTCAAATCCCTTGTCGAAAGGGTGCGGGCGGCCGTAGCGTCGAAGCGGGCCGAGGAAGGGGACAAGGTGAAGCGCACATCCCGCGACATCAGGACGGCGAACCGGTACGCGGTGCTGCGCCACCTCATCGCCAAGTCCCCCGCTTCCCGCGGCGAGTTGGCGGAGGCGACCGGGCTCAGCCAGGCGACGGTCGCCACGCTCGTGGGGGAGCTCACGGCGCTCGGCCTGCTCGTCGAGGTCGGCTTCGAGGAGTCCGCGGGCGGGCGTCCGCGCTCGCTGATCGCGGTGGACGCGGCGGGCGGCGCGCTCGTCGGCGTCGACGTGGCGGAGACGTATGTGCACGCGGAGCTCTTCGATCTCGCGCTGGGCGTCGCGGCGCGCGCCGAGGAGGAGCTGCGGCCCGGCGAGTCCGCCCCGGAGGAGGTCGTCGGCCGGATCGCGGCGGCGGTGGGGGCCGTGGTCGCCGCCGCGGACGCGCGCCGCCCGCCGCGGGTGCTCGGGGTGGGCGTCACGATGCCGGGGCAGGTCGACCGCGAGCGCGGCGTCGCGGTCCGCGCCGCGAACTGGGGCTGGCGCGACGTGCCACTGACGGCGCTGCTGGGCGAGCGCCTCCCCTACCCGGTGCACCTCGACAACCCACTGCGGGCGGCGACGGTCGCGGAGCTGTGGTTCGGTGCCGCGCGCGGCCGCGACGACGCCGTGGTCATCAACCTCGGCACCGGCGTCGGCGCGGGCCTCGCGCTCGGCGGCGCCCTGCACCGCGGCGTCACGAACAGCGCCGGCGAGTGGGGTCACACCACGCTCGTCCTGGACGGGCGGCCGTGCCGCTGCGGCGACGCCGGGTGCGTGGAGGCGTACGTGGGCGCGCCCGCCATCATGCGGACGCTGCGCGAACTCGCCCCGGACAGCCCGCTGTTGACCGGCGAGGACCAGACCGCCACGATCGGCGCGCTCGGCCGCGCGGCCGCCGGCGGCGACCCGGTGGCGCTGCGGGTCGTCCGGGAGACCGCCCGCCATCTCGGCGCCGCCGTCGCGGACCTGGTGAACCTGCTCAACCCCGAAGTGATCGTGCTCAGCAGCTGGGTGGCGGCCGCGCTCGGTACGCCCCTGCTGACCGAGGTGCGCGAGGCCGTCGCGCGGCACGCGCTGGGCAGCCCGTTCGCGGCCGCCGAGATCGTCCTGTCCCCGATACCGACCGACCCCGTGAGCCTGGGCGCGGCGACCTTCGCCCTGGAAGGCGTGCTGTCGTCGCCGGGCCTGACCGGCACCACCCTCACCCCGCACACGACCTGACCGTCAAGGAGAACGATGTCCCTCCCCGAGGTGTCCCTCCCTGAGGAATCCGCACTCCCCTACTACGAGCAGGTGTCCCCCGGGACCGGCGGTGTCGTGCCGCGCTCCTGGTACGCCACCTCCGACGCCGCGTCCCTGTCCCTGGACGGCCCGTGGCGCTTCCGCCTCTCGGCGACGGCTGACGCGCACGACGAGTCCTTCGCGCGTCCCGGCCACGACGCGTCCGCCTGGACGGATCTGACGGTGCCGGGGCACTGGGTGCTCCAGGGCGAGGGGGCCCACGGGTCACCGGCGTACACGAACACCGTCTACCCGTTCCCCGTCGACCCGCCGCGTGTCCCGACCGAGAACCCGACGGGTGACCATCTGCGCGTCTTCGACCTGCCGGACGACTGGCCGGCGTCGGGGGCGGCCGTGCTGCGCTTCGACGGGGTCGAGTCGTGTGCGCGGGTCTGGCTGAACGGCGAGGAGCTCGGCGAGTTCAAGGGATCGCGGCTGCCGCACGAGTTCGCGGTCGAGGGGCTGCTGCGCGCGGAGGGCAACGTCCTGGCCGTACGCGTCCATCAGTGGTCGTCCGGCTCGTACCTGGAGGACCAGGACCAGTGGTGGCTGCCCGGCATCTTCCGTGGGGTCACGCTGCTGCACCGGCCCGACGGCGCGGACGCCGACTTCTTCGTGCACACCGCGTACGACCACCGTACCGGGGAAGGCACGCTGCGGGTCGAGGCGGGCGCGGGAGGGCGCGTGACCGTGCCCGAACTCGGCGTGGATGTCGGGGCGGGTGAGCCGGTGACGCTGCCGGTGGAACCGTGGACGGCCGAGACGCCGCGCCTGTACGCGGGTGAACTGGCCACGCCGGGCGGGGAGATCATCCCCTTCCGTGCCGGATTCCGTACCGTCGTCGTGGAGGACGGCGTCCTCAAGGTCAACGGGAGGCGGATCCTGTTCCGCGGCGTCAACCGGCACGAGTTCCACCCGGAGCACGGCCGCACCGTGGACGAGGAGACGATGCGCCAGGACGTCCTCCTCATGAAGCGGCACAACATCAACGCCGTGCGGACGTCCCACTACCCGCCCCACCCCTCGTTCCTGGACCTGTGCGACGAGTTCGGCCTGTGGGTGATCGACGAGTGCGACCTGGAGACGCACGGCTTCACCCACGAGCGGTGGCAGCGCAATCCGGTCGACGACGAGCGCTGGACCCCGGCGCTCCTCGACCGGGCGGCCCGCATGGTGGAGCGTGACAAGAACCACGCGTCGGTGATCATCTGGTCGCTCGGCAACGAGTGCGGCACGGGCGCGGGCCTGAGCGCGATGGCCGGCTGGATCCGCGACCGCGACCCGTCCCGCCCGCTGCACTACGAGGGCGACCCGTCGTGCGCCGACACCGACGTCTACTCGCGGATGTACGCGGACCACGCCGAGGTCGAGCGCATCGGCCGGTACGAGGACGAGGGCCCCGAGGCGCGCCGCGAACTCCCCTTCATCCTGTGCGAGTACGCGCACGCGATGGGCAACGGACCCGGCGGACTCTCCGAGTACCAGCGCCTGTTCGAGACGTACGAGCGGCTCCAGGGCGGGTTCGTCTGGGAGTGGATCGACCACGGCCTCGCGGACGGGCGGTACGGGTACGCGTACGGCGGTGACTTCGGCGAGGAGCTGCACGACGGCAACTTCGTGTGCGACGGGCTCCTCTTCCCCGACCGCACGCCCTCGCCCGGACTCGTCGAGTACAAGAAGGTGATCGAGCCGGTCCTGATCGAGGGCGACGGGACGACCGGCACGGTCCGTGTCACGAACCGCCACGACTTCGCGGACCTCGCCGCGCTCGCCTTCACCTGGTCGTACGAGGTGGACGGTGCGCCGGTGGAGTCGGGCCCGCTTCCCGTGCCCGCGCTCGCGCCCGGCGAGAGCGCGGACGTCAAGCTGCCCGCCCCACCGGACGCGGCGCGGGGCGCGGAGACGCAGTGGACGGTACGGGCGGCGCTCGTGGACGACACCGCGTGGGCGGACCGGGGCCACGTGGTCGCATGGGGCCAACTCCCCGTATCGGGACGGCAGTCGGTGGTTCCCGCGAGCGGGGTGTCGCCGGTGCGGGACGCGGAGCTCATCACGCTCGGCCCGGCCGTCTTCGACGCGCGTACGGGCGAGCTGCGGAGCGTGGGACAGGTGCCGGTCACCGGGGTGCGCCTGGACGTGTGGCGGGCGCCGACGGACAACGACAACGGCGCCGACTGGCAGGAGGACCGGCGGTTCGGCCTCTTGTGGCGAGCGGCCGGGCTGCACCGCATGCGGCACCGCCTCGACCAAGTCGCCCTGGAATCGGGCATGTTGACGGTACGGACCCGGGTGGCCCCCGCGGCCGGGCAGTACGCGCTCGGCACGGAGTACCGCTGGACGGCCGACGAGACGGGCCGTCTGACCCTCACGGTCTCGGTGACCCCCGAGGGAGACTGGACGGTGCCGCTCCCCCGCCTGGGCGTCCGCCTCGGCCTGCCGTCGTCCGCGACGCACGCGCGCTGGTTCGGCGGCGGCCCCGGCGAGGCCTACCCGGACACGCGTGCCGCGTCGCGGCTCGGCCTGTGGGAGGCGTCCGTCGACGAGCTCCAGACCCCGTACGTGCGCCCGCAGGAGAACGGTGCGCGCGCGGATGTCCGCCGGGTGGAGATCGGCGGCCTGCGGATCGACGGCGAGCCGGAGTTCTGGTTCACGGGCCGCCGCTGGACGGGCGAACACCTCGACGCGGCCGGGCACCGCACGGACCTGGTGGCCGGGGACACGGTGTGGGTGAACCTGGACCACGCCCAGCACGGCATCGGCTCCCAGTCCTGCGGCCCCGGCCCGCTCCCGCAGTACGTGCACGAGGTGGCCCCGGCCACGTTCACCTTCACGTTCTCGGCGGCGGGTTGAGCCACGGGCCAAGGCCTGTCCCGTACCCGGGAGTTGAGGGTACGGGCGGGCCGGAGTCGATCACGGACCCATGCCCGCACGGGCTGGGTTGTTGTCCCTGCGACGACCAGCTGCGAGGGATGACCTTCATGGGTGACGACGCTCCCACGGACGAGGCGTGTGTGGCGAGTGTCGACCCGATCGAGCAGACCGTGTACCGCGACATCAACGACGTCACCGGCGACGACATCAACGTGTACGCGGCGGTGGCCTTCAAGCGCTGATCCCGTCCGGGATCCGACAGGGTTACCGTCGCCGTATGACGTCACCCCCTCTTGCCGAAGCCCTCGCCGCGGGGCCGGTCGTCCTGGACGGCGGGCTCTCCAACCAGCTGGAGTCCGCCGGGTACGACCTCAGCGACGAGCTGTGGTCGGCGCGGCTCCTCGCCGAGCGGCCCGAGGCGATCGAGGCCGCACACCTCGCGTACTACGAGGCGGGGGCCTCGGTGGCGATCACGTCGAGCTACCAGGCGACGTTCGAGGGGTTCGCGCGGCGCGAGGTCTCACGCGACCAGGCCGCCGAACTGCTCGCCCTGAGCGTCGAGTTGGCGCGCGAGGCAGCCCGGCGCGCGGAGGCGAAGGGGGTGCCGGGCCCGCTGTGGACGGCCGCGTCGGCGGGCCCGTACGGGGCGATGCTGGCCGACGGTTCGGAGTACCGGGGCCGCTACGGCCTGACGGTGGCCGAGCTGGAGGCCTTCCACCGGCCCCGACTCGAAGTCCTCGCCGCGGCCGGGCCGGACATGCTCGCCCTGGAGACCGTGCCGGACACCGACGAGGCGCGGGCGCTGCTGCGGGCCGTGCGGGGGCTCGGCGTCCCGGCGTGGCTGTCCTACAGCGTCGCCGGCGACCGCACCCGCGCCGGGCAGCCCCTGGAGGAGGCGTTCGCGCTCGCCGCCGACGCGGACGAGATCGTCGCGGTGGGGGTCAACTGCTGCGCCCCCGAGGACGTCGAACCCGCGGTGGCGCTGGCCGCGCGCGTCACGGGGAAGCCGGTGGTGGCCTATCCGAACAGCGGCGAGTCCTGGGACGCAAAAGCGCGCGGCTGGCGGGGCGCGGCCACGTTCACCGCGGACCGCGTGGCCGGCTGGGAGCAGGCCGGAGCGCGCCTGATCGGGGGCTGCTGCCGCGTGGGCCCCGACCAGATCGCGGCGCTCGCCGCGGCCGTACGTCACTGAACGGCGCCGGTGGCCTCCCGGGCGGCCCGCGCGTAGTCCCGTACGAGCGGCCGCCGGTCGCCGTCGCGCCAGGCGAGCGCCAGCCGGGAGGGCGAGACGCCGCGCACCGGGCGGGTCACGACGCCGCCGAGCGTGATGAGCGGCGCGTTGCCCGCCGCGACCAGGCACACCCCGCGCCCGTCGACGAGCGCCTCGTACGTCTCGTCGGTACCGGCGATCTCGGCCCCGACGCGCGGCGGCGTGCCGTCGCGGGCGTCGGTGGCGAGCCAGTGGTCCCGCAACGCTCCGGCGCTCTGCGGCAGCGCGAGGAACGGTTCGTCCGCGAGGTCCGCGAAGTCGATCTCGTCCAGGGCCGCGAGGCGGTGGGTCTCCGGGAGGGCGACATGGCGGGGCTCCTCGGCGACGACGACCCACCGGTAGCGGTCGGGGTCCGGGAGCGGCAGCCACACGAAGGCGACGTCGGCGGTGCCGTCCGCGAGCCCCGCGGTCGCGTCGTCCCAGCCGACCTGGCGCAGCCGGATCCTGGCGTCGGGGTGGGCCTCGGTGAAACGTGACCGGACCGCGGGGAGCAGTCCGCCGCGGCCGGGGCTCGTGCTCATCCCGACGACCAGCGTGGCCAGTTGCTCGGCCCTGGCGCGCTCGACCGCCTCGGCGCCGGTCTCCCACACGGCGAGGACGGCCCGGGCGTGCGGCAGGAGCGCGGCGCCGGCGGGGGTGAGCCGCACGCCCTGCCGGTCCCGGTCGAACAGCTCGGTGCGCAGCTGCCGCTCCAGCATCCGGATCTGCTTGCTCAGCGCGGGCTGCGAGACGTGGAGCCGCTCGGCGGCTCGGGTGAAGTGCAGCTCCTCCGCCACCGCCACGAAGTAACGCAGATCTCTGCCGTGTACGTCCATAACCATCAGCTATCACGTCAGGTCTTGGACGGGCCACCGGTTCCGGCGACATGGTTGATCCAGCAGGGCACGGCAGCGGGAAGCACGGGCTGCGACATCACACTTTTCATCGCACTTTCAGAGGGAGTTCGAGATGGCGAAGGTCTGGCTGGTCACCGGTGCGAACAGCGGCTTCGGGCGGGCGATCACGGAGGCGGCCGTCGCCGCCGGCGACGTCGTCGTGGCCACCGCGCGCAACGCGTCGGCCCTGGCCGACCTGGTCGCGGCCCACCCCGACCAGGTCGAGGCGCTCACCCTGGACGTGACGGACACGGCCGGTATCGGGACGGCGGTGGCGGACGTCGTCGTGCGGCACGGCCGGATCGACGTCCTGGTCAACAACGCGGGCCGCGGCCATGTCGGGGCCGCCGAGGAGACCACGGACGCGGAGCTGCGCGGCCTGTTCGACGTGCACTTCTTCGGGCCCGCGGCGCTGGTCCGCGCGGTCCTGCCGCACATGCGGGCGCGCCGCTCGGGGGCGATCGTGCAGATGAGCAGCATGGGCGGGCAGATGTCGTTCGCCGGGTTCTCCGCGTACAGCGGAACGAAGTTCGCGCTCGAGGGCTTCTCGGAGGCGCTCGCGGCCGAGGTGGGGCCGCTCGGCATCAAGGTCCTCGTCGTGGAGCCGGGCGCGTTCCGCACGAGCCTGTTCGGCAACACGAGCGCCTCCGCGGAGCTCGACGACTACGCGGCCACGGTCGGCCCGACCCGGCGGATGGTCGGCGACGGCGACGGCGACCAGCCCGGCGACCCGGCGAAGGCCGCCGCCGCGATCATCACCGTGCTCGAGGCGGACGTGACGCCACTGCGGCTGCCGCTCGGCGACGACGCCGTGGACGCGGTCGTGGGCCACCTCGACGGGGTGCGTGCCGAGATCGGCGCCTGGGAGAAGGTGGCGCGGGCCACCGCGTTCAACGACTGAGCGGGGTGCGGCGGGGCGGTGTCCGATTCGTTCAAGACCGGCGCCGGAGCGCGTGCCTACGGTGGGGTCATGACCGAGATCACCGCACGACTCGACGCCGTGGGCGTCGTCGTCTCCGACATGGCCGCCGCCGTCACGTTCTACCGCCGCCTCGGCCTCGCGTTCCCCGAAGGGGCCGAGGAGCAGCCGCACGCGGAGGCCGTCCTGACCGGAGGGCTGCGCGTCCTGCTCGACACCGAGGAGACCGTGAAGTCGTTCCACCCGTCCTGGCGGGCGCCCGCCCGTGGCGCGTCCCGGCACGGGCTCGCCTTCGACTGCGGCGACGCGGCCGGGGTGGACGCCGTCTACGAGGAGCTGGTGGCCGCCGGGTACGACGGCGAGCTCAAGCCGTGGGACGCGTTCTGGGGCCAGCGGTACGCCGTGGTGCTCGACCCGGACGGGAACGGGGTCGACCTGTTCGCACCGCTGGCCGCCGCCGGCTAAGACGCGTTCGCCCGGCGCTTGCGCACCCCGTCGAGCAGCCGGGTGCGCTGTGCCTCGGACGTCGCGAGGTCGACGCCGACGAGGGCGAGGGCCGTCGCCCCGTCGAGCACCGCGAGGTCGGCGCCCGGGGTCTTGCCATGGGCGGTGAACTCCGGGGTGTGCTGCTTGGCACCGCCCGTGTCGTAGCCGACCGTGGGGTGGATCGAGGGGATGCGCTGGGAGACGTTGCCCATGTCCGTCGACGCCATTGTCTCGCCGTGCAGCGAGGTGACCGTACGGCCCAGCTCACCGGCGGCCCTCGCGTAGGACCGGGTCATCTCCTCGTCCTGGCGCAGGTCGGCGAAGTCCCTTCCGTGCGCGCTCACTTCGAGCTCGGCACCGGTGGCGAGCGCGCCCGCCTCGAAGCACGCCCTGACCCGCTGCCAGGCCTCGGCGAGCTGCTCCACGGTGCGCGCCCTGACCTCGTAGCGGGCGGCGGTGCGGGCCGGGATGACGTTCACGGCCTGGCCGCCGTCGGTGACGATGCCGTGCACGACGACGCCGGGCGGAAGCTGCTGGCGCAGGAGGCCGACGGCGGTCTGGGCGACGGTCATGGCATCGAGCGCGTTGACGCCCTCCCAGGGGGCGAGCGCGGCGTGCGAGGGCCTGCCCCGGTAGACGAGGTCCCAGGCGCCGATGGCCAGCGAGGAGGCGCCGACGGTGTCGTCGGGGGCGGCGTGCACCATCATCGCGGCGGCGACGTCGTCGAAGATCCCGGCATCCATGAGGAGCACCTTGCCGCCGATGTCCTCCTCGGCGGGCGTGCCGATCAGCTTGACCGTGACGCCGAGTTCGCCGGCGACGGCGGCGAGGCCGAGCGCGGCGCCGACGGACGCGGCGCCGTTCACGTTGTGCCCGCAGGCGTGGCCGATGCCGGGCAGGGCGTCGTACTCGGCGCAGAACGCGATGACGAGATCGCCGGTGCCGTAGGTGGCGAGCACCGCGGTGGGGAGGTCGCCGGCGCCGCGGGTGACGGTGAAGCCGGCGCTCTCCATGAGGTCGGCGATCCGGGCCGCCGCGCGGTGTTCCTGCAGGGCGGTCTCGGGGTCGTCGTGCAGGGCGTGGCTGAGGGCGACGACCGGCTCTCGCCAGTTCCGTACGGCGCCGGTCACGGTCTTGCGCGCGGTCGGGGTGTCGGTCATGCGAGGTCTCCGGTCGGGGCGAGGTGCGGTACGGGGGCGGGTTCGGCGCGGGGCGCGCGGTAGCGCAGCGCGAGGGCCGTGCCGACGACGGCGGCGCAGGCACACGCGCCCCAGCCCCACAGGTAGCCGGACTCCGCGATACGCGTGGTGCCACGCACGGCGTGGGCGGTGAAGAAGCCGCCGATCACGGCGGCGCCGATGGCCGCGCCCAGCGAGAGGGCGAGTTCGTTGAGGCCGACGGCGAGCGCGGTCTCGTGCTCCTCGACGACCTCCGACGACAGGGTCCGCGTGATCGAGTTGAAGAGCCCGGTCGCCAGGCCCACGACGAGGGCGGAGGTCACGTACTGGCCGAGGCTGTCGTGGAAGAGGGCCATGCCCAGGAAGCCGAGCGCGACGAGGACGCCGCCCGTGGCGAGCACGGCGCGGTCGCCGATGCGCCGGGCGAGGCGCGGCGTCAGCGTGGATCCGGCGAATCCGGCCACGACCATGGCGAGCGAGATCGTGGCGATGGCCTGCGGCCCCATGTCCATGCCGTAGCCGTTCTCGGAGCGTGAGGAGCCGAGGAAGAGGGCGTTGGCGCCGAGGAAACCGATCGTGCCGAACGAGGCGCAGAACGTGTAGCCGCTGACCACCGCGAGCCGCGGGTTGGCCAGCATACGGACGCTGACCAGCGGGTTCTCGGACCGGCGCTCGACGGCCACCCAGGCCGCGAGGACGGCGACGGCCACGACGGCGAGCCCGATCGTGCGCGCCGAGCCCCAGCCCCACGTGCTGCCCTGCGCGAGGACGAGGACGAGCGCGATGAGGCCCGCGGTGAGCAGCGCCGCCGCGCCGTAGTGGAAGCGGCCGCCGCGCGGGATGTCGCTGTCCGGCAGTACGAGACCGGCGACGACGGCGAGCACGGCGACGGGGACCGCGGTCCACAGGCCCGCCTCCGCGTGTCGCTCGCTGAGCGCGCCGGCCACGAGTCCGCCGACGCCGATCGCGATGAGCAGGACGCCCACGAGGAGGGAGATCCCGGTGCGGTTCTGCTCGGGGGCGCGGGAGCGGAGGATGCCCACGAGGAGCGGGAAGAAGCCGACGAGGGCGCCCTGGAGGGTGACACCGACGGCGAGGGTCACGGCGGACGGCCACGCGGCGATCAGGAGCGAGCCGCCCGCCACCATCGCGAGCGCCACCCGCAGCAGCCTGCGGTGTCCGTGCAGGTCACCGAGCCGGGACAACAGCGGTGTCAGCACGGCGCAGGCCAGCTGGAAGAGCAGGTAGATGTTGTTCTGCCCGACGGTGCCGATGTGCAGGCTCCGGCCGACCTCGGGGAGGAGCGGGGTCAGATAGCCCTGGACGATGCCGCTGAACAGGACGACGACGGCCATCGTCGCGACCATGGCCGGGCCGGAGCTCACCGCTCTGGGTCCGCGCCCCGTTCCCGTTGTGTGTGTGGACACAGCTTCACCTCTGGATCTTCTGGTGGCCGGAACCGAATGTGGTCGCTACTGTGCGGGCCGAGGCACGGACGGCCCCGAATATTCATGGATTCGTACGTACGGAGTGCTTGTGATGCGAGAAACGGTCACCGCCAGCGAGCTCGACCTCGCCCTGGTGAACGCCCTCCAGCTGCGGCCCCGGGCGTCCTGGTCGGAGCTCTCGCCGCTGCTCGGGGTGACGGCGGGCACGCTGGCGCGGCGCTGGGACCGGCTGACGCGGGCGGGGCTCGCCTGGGTGTACGCGGCGCCGGGCCGCGAGTTCACCCGCAACCGCTGCACGGCGTTCGTGCTGCTGCGCTGCCTGCCTCAGGAGCGGTCGCGGCTGCTCGCCCGGCTGAGCACGCTCCCGGAGGCGGCGACGATCGAGGTGACCGCCCCGGGCAGCTCCGACCTGCTGCTCGACGTGCTGACCCCCGACCTGCCCTCGCTCAGCCGCTTCCTCACGCGGGAGTTGGACCAGCTGCCGGGGATCGTGTCGGTCAGCGCCCTGTTCGCCACGTCGCTCTACGTCGAGGGCAGCCGCTGGCGGCTGCGCTCCCTCGACCCCTCGCAGATGTCGGCGCTCGGCAATGCCATGGCGGCGCAGGAGCCGGCGCGCGGGCTCGAACTCGACCCCGTGGACCGGGCCCTGCTCGGCGAACTCGTCCGCGACGGGCGGCTCGGCCTCGCCGAACTCGCCGAGCGCACCGACACCAGTCCGCCCACCGTCCGCCGCAGGCTTCGCCGCCTCACGGACTCGGCGGTCCTGACGTTCCGCTGCGACATCGCGTCCGCGCTCGCCGGGCACCCGGTCCCGGTGTCACTGCTCGGCCGGGTCCCCGCGCGGGACATCGGCACCGTCCACCGCACGCTCGCCGCGCTCCCGGAGTGCCGGCTCGTCGCGGCCGTCACGGGTCCCGCGAACATCTTCGCCACGCTGTGGGTGCACGACCTGGGAGACATCCAGCGCCGCGAGACCGCGCTGTGCGCCCGGCTGCCCACGCTCACGGTGACGGACCGCATCGTCGGCCTGCACACCGTCAAGCGCATGGGGCATCTGCTCGACGAGGAGGGGCGCCGGGTCGGGATCGAGCCGATCTCGCCCTGGTAGGCGCGGCGGCCCCGTCAGACGAGGCGAGTCGGCGGAACACCCGCCAACTCCCTTACGTCGCGCGCCAGATGGGCCTGGTCGGCGTACCCCGCCCGCGCCGCCGTCTCGGCGAGCGGCAGTCCCGCGCGGGCCAGCGCGAGGGCACGTTGCAGACGCAGGACGCGGGCCAGGGTCTTGGGGCCGTAGCCGAACGCGGCCAGGGAGCGCCGGTGCAGGCTGCGGGCGCCGAGCCCCGCGCTGTCGGCGGTCTCGGCGACGGTGCGGCCCGCGCCGAGCGACGCCACGATGTGCGCGAGGACGGCGTCGGGCGGCGCGGCTCCCCGTTCGAGGGCCACGGCTTCGAGGGCGGCGGCCGGGTCGTGTGCCGCGTCGACGCGTTCGGTCAGGCGCCGCACCTGGTCCGACGGCCACAGGTCGGCGAGGTCGACGCGCCGGTCGCGCAGTTCCTGGGCCGGGACGCCGAGGACGGCGGGCGCGGTGCCGGGGAAGAAGCGGATGCCGGCGAACCGGGTGGCGCCGCTGATGCCGGGCCGGTACGCGTGTGTGTCGGGTCCGGCGACGAAGAGGCGTCCCTCGGTCCACAGCAGGTCCATGCAGCCGTCGGGCAGAACGTCCGGTGCGGGGCTTCGGCCGTCGCCGCCCGGGGTGACGGTACGGGTCCACAGGACCGCGCCCGCCACGCTCGGCGCCGCCCGCTCCCGGTACACGTCAGCCACGTCTTCGAGGCTACGCCGCGTGCGCGAGGTGGCGGCGGCCGGTCACTTGTGGTCGTGGTCGTGCTGGTTGGGGTCCTGCGGATGGTCTCCGTTCTTGCGCACGTGCGCGCGCAGGCGGGACGACACGTCGTCCGGGGGCAGGAACTTCGACCAGCGCTCGGGGAACTCGGACGGCATGTCCGGGTCGTCCGCGTCGTCGGTACCCCTGTGCCCCTCGCGGGCGGCGGAGCGGGCGACGTACTCCGCCGCCTGCGCGGTCCGCCACCGCTCGTTGGCGGCGCGGGCGACCGAGGTCGCGACGGACGGCCAGACCCGGTCGATCGCCGCGTTCACCGCGGCGCCGACGAGCACCGCGAACGCCGATACGCCGATCCACAGGAGCACGGCGACGGGCGCGGCCAGGGACCCGTAGATGGTGGGGCCCTCGATGGTGCTGGTGATGTAGAGCCGGAGCAGGAAGCTGCCCGGCACCCACATCGCGAGGGCCACGAGCGCGCCGGGGACGTCCTCGATCCACGGCGAACGCACGGGCACGGACACGTGGTAGAGCGTCGTCAGGAAGACCACGGACAGGAGGAGGACGACGGGCCAGTACAGGACCTGGACCACGGTCTCCGACCACGGGACCAGGGCGATCACCGCGTCCGGGCCCGCGATCATCAGCGGCAGCGCGACCGAGCCGACGATCAGCGCGACGAGGAACAGCAGGAAGGCGAGCAGCCGGGTCTTGACGATGCCGCGCACACCGTCGAGCCCGTACATGACCGTCACCGTGTCGACGAACGTGGACACGGCGCGCGAGCCCGACCACAGCGAGAACAGGAAGCCGATGGAGATGACGTCCGGGCGGCCCTTCATCGCGTCGTCGAGGATCGGCCGGGCGATCTCCTTCACGCCCTCGTCGGTCAGGACGGTGCGCGACGCCTCCAGGATGTTGTCGCGGACGCCCGCGATCGTGTGGGCGCCGGTCCAGGTGTCGACGTAGGCGAGCAGCCCGATCATGGAGAGGAGCAGCGGCGGCACGGACAAAAGAGTGAAGAACGCCGCCTCGGCCGCGAGCCCCAGGATGCGGTACTCCATGCACGAGTTGACGGTGTCCTTGAGCAGCAGCCAGGCGGTCCTGCGCTTCGAGACGTTGCGATAGAGGGCGCGGGCCCGGTGGAGTCGGCCTCTGCGTGGCCGATCGGGTGTTTCTTTTGCCTGGTGCACGTCCTTACCGTATCTGTCATGGCAGCCACCACCCACGCAGTGACCAACCAGGCTCCGCCCCTGGTGGGATATGACGTTTTTGCCGCGGACAGGGCCCTCACCGAGGGGGTCGAACGGCATCTGGAGCCCTCGCTCACGGCCGAGGTCCGCGAGGAACTCGGCGGCCTCGGCCGCGCCGCCGGTTCCGCCCAGGCGCAGGAGTGGGGTGTGCTCGCGAACGGGAATCCGCCGACGCTGCACACCCACGACCGCTACGGGCACCGCGTCGACGAGGTCGAGTTCCATCCGGCCTGGCACCGGCTCATGGCCAAGGGCGTCTCGGCCGGACTCACGTCGGCCTGGTCGCGGCCCGGCGGCCATCTGCGGCGCGCGGGCGCGTTCCTGGTGTGGAGCCAGGTCGAGGCGGGCCACACCTGCCCGCTGTCGATGACGCACGCGGCGGTGCCCGCGCTGCGGGCCGACCCCGCACTGGCCGCCGAGTGGGAGCCCCGGCTGACGTCGACGGTGTACGACGCGGGGCTGCGGCCCGCCACCGCGAAGGCGGGCGTCGTGTTCGGGATGGGCATGACGGAGAAGCAGGGCGGCAGCGACGTCCGCGCGAACACGACGCGGGCGACGCCGCTCGGCGAGGACGGCACGTACGAGCTGACCGGGCACAAGTGGTTCTGCTCGGCGCCCATGTCGGACGGGTTCCTCGTCCTGGCGCAGGCGCCCGAGGGACTCACGTGCTTCCTGCTGCCACGCGTCCTGGAGGACGGCACGCGCAACCCGTTCGCGATCCAGCGGCTCAAGGACAAGCTGGGCAACCGGTCGAACGCGTCGGCCGAGGTCGAGTTCGACGGGACGTGGGCGCGCCGGGTCGGGGACGAGGGACGCGGGGTGCGCACCATCATCGAGATGGTCGCCGCCACGCGCCTGGACTGTGTGCTCGGCTCGGCCGCGATCATGCGCCAGGCCGTCGCGCAGGCGATCCACCACTGCACGTACCGCGAGGCGTTCGGCGGCCGGCTCGTCGACAAGCCGCTGATGCGCAACGTGCTGGCCGACCTGGCGCTGGAGTCTGAGGCCGCGACGACGCTGGCGCTGCGGCTCGCGGAGGCCCAGGACACCGGGTCGGAGCAGGAGCGGGCGTTCCTGCGGATCGCGGTGCCGGCTGCCAAGTACTGGGTGACGAAGCGGTGTACGCCCATGGTGGCGGAGGCCCTGGAGTGCCTGGGCGGGAACGGTTACGTGGAGGAGTCCGGCATGCCGCGGCTGCTGCGCGAGTCGCCGCTCAACTCGATCTGGGAGGGGTCCGGCAATGTGCAGGCGCTCGACGTGCTGCGGGCGTTGCAGCGCGAGCCGCAGGCGTTCAACGCGTTCCTCCAGGAGGTCGGCAGGGCGCGCGGCGCCGATCGCCGTCTCGACGGCGCGATCAAGGACCTGCTGACCGAACTCGCCGACCTGGAAGGCATCGAGGCACGGGCGCGCCGGGTCGTGGAGCGGATCGCGCTCGTGCTCCAGGGTTCGCTGCTGGTGCGTCACGCGCCACCGGAGGTCGCGGACGCGTTCTGCGCCTCGCGGCTCGGCGGGAACTGGGGTGCGGCGTTCGGCACGCTGCCGCACAGCCTGGACCTGCGGTCGGTCGTCGAGCGGGCGCGCCCTGTGAGCTGAGCGACCGACCGGGCGGAGGTCACGGGGAGACGACCGAGGTCACAGGTCTTGGCCCCTGAGATCACGGGGGTGATGCTGCGCCGACACGGCATCACCCCCGCCCTTCAGGCCCCTTGAGGAGCTCCCGCGCCGCCGGAGCGGCACGGTTTCAGCTTCGACCGACGTACGGCTGTTCGCCAGAGTTGCAGAGGGTTGCAACTGTCGCGCCCTTTCCGCCCCACAAGGGCCGGTGAAGCGGCACGATAAGCACACGTCCCCACGCACTGGTCTGTTCCAGGAGGACCCGTGACGCAGAAGAACTCGACCGTCGATCTCGGCCGGCTGTCCACCATGGACTGCTCCCTGGCCACGCGGCTCCTGAAAGGTGTCCGCGCCGCGACCCTGTCGGGGCAGCGGCCGCAGATCCTGCCGCGCCCGGTGATCGGCGAGTCCTGGAACCGCATGCTCCGCAGCGGGGTCGACCCGGACCGTGACGTGCGCTCGGGCCTGCTGAGCATGGAGGAGATAGAGGAGCGCCGCCAGTCGTCCGTGCTCCTGGAGGTCCTGCCGGTGCTGCGCGAGGCGCTGGTCACCGTCGCGGACGCGGCGCAGCACATCATGGTCGTGTCCGACGCGGACGGGCGCGTCCTGTGGCGCGAGGGCAACGCGGCGGTGCTGCACAAGGCCGACCGGCTCGGCTTCGAACTGGGCGCGGACTGGGCCGAGGAGACCGTCGGGACGAACGGGGTGGGCACGCCGCTCGTGGCGCGGCGCCCGGTGCAGGTCTTCTCCGCCGAGCACTTCGTGGTGTCGCTGCACACCTGGACGTGCACGGGGGCACCGATCACGGACCCGCGCGACGGGCAGCTGATCGGCGTCGTCGATGTGAGCGGCCCGCTGGAGACCATGCACCCGGCGACGCTCTCGCTCGTCGGGACGGTGGCGCAGCTGGCGGAGGCGCGGCTGCGGGAGCGGCATGCGGCGGCGCTTGACCGGTTGCGGGCCGTCGCGGCGCCGGTCCTCGCGCGGATCGGCGGCCGGGCGATCGCGGTGGACGTCCAGGGGTGGACGGCGGCGGTGACGGGGATGCAGCCGGTGGACCGGATCGCGCTGCCCAAGTCGCTGTCCGAGCTCTCGGAACTCTCGGACGGACGGGCCTGGGTGCCGACACTGGGAATGTGCGCGGTGGCGCCGCTGCCGGGCGGCTGGCTCCTGCGGCCCGACGGCCCGGACGGGGCGGCCGAACCGCTCGGCGGCACCCGTGTCGTCCTGGATGTGAGCAGGCCCCGGCACTGGTCGGTCACGGTGACGGACGGCACGCGGTCCTGGACGCACGAGCTGAGCCCGCGCCACGCCGAACTCCTCTATCTGCTGGCCCTGCACCGCCCCGGCGGGCGCAGCGCGTCAGGCCTCGCGGAGGACATGTTCGGCGACCCGACACGCACGGTGACGGTGCGCGCCGAGATGTCGCGCGTACGCCGCTATCTCGGCAGCCTGCTCGGGCACCGCCCGTACCGCTTCCACGAGGAGGCGGAGCTGGAGGTGGTGCTCCCGCAGAGCCCGGCGGACCTGCTGCCGCACTCGGTGGCGCCCGGCGTGCTGAGATCACGGCCGGCGCCGCCGCACTGACCCCACCCCCGCAACAGCGGTTCCCCCAGGCGGAGTTGACCTCTCAGACCCGGGCGAGGATCACCGAGCGCGTGAGGTGGCGGGGCCGGTCCGGGTTACGGCCGCCGGCCACGGCGACCGCCACCGCGAGGCGCTGCGTCCGTACCAGTTCGGCCAGCGGGTCGAGGCCGCCGGCCACCCACATGCCGCCGGTGGCGTGCACCTCGTCGGCTAGGCCGGCGGGCGCCTCGCCGAGCATCCACGTGACCGTGCCGCGGGTCGAGACACTGATCGGGCCGTGCCGGTACTCCAGGGCCGGATGGGCGCCGGTCCACGGGAGTTGGCTCTCGCGCATCTTGTGGGCCGCCTCGCCCGCGAGCCCCACGGTCCAGCCCCGGCCGAGGAACGTGAACTGTGTGCAGCCGACGAGCCACGGGGGCAGCGGCTCGGCGAGCGCGTCGTGCGCGTCGTCCACGACATCCTGCGAGTGCAGCCCGAAGTGGGTGCGCAGCAGGGTGAGGGCCGAGGTCGGGAAGCGGGTCTGCACGACGGACTTCTCGTCGGCGAAGTCGAGTGCGAGCACGTCGTCGGCGGCCGAGGCCACCGGGGTCGCGGCGTCCGTGGTGATCACGGTGGTCCTGACGCGTCCGCGCAGCCCGGCGAGGAGGCGGAGCACCTCGGTGGTGGCGCCCGAGCGGGTCAGGGCGACGACCCGGTCGTAGTGGCGTCCGGCCGGGAACTCCGAGGCCGGGTGGGCGTGAGTCTCGCCGTGGCCGGCGTCCTCGCGCAGCGCGGCGGCGGCCTGCGCCATGAAGAGCGAGGTGCCGCAGCCGACGACGGCGACCCGCTCGCCCGGTTCGGGGAGCAACGCGCCCCGGCTCAGGGCCAGTTCGGCCGCCCGGTCCCAGCACTCGGGCTGGCTGTACAGCTCGTTCTCGATATGGCTCATGGCGCACCCTCACATCCCAGCACATGCTTGGTTGTGCAAGTTATAGCGCGTTTTCAAGCATTTGAGATCAGCCAACCTCGTCGAACTCCGCCGAGAGTCCATGTGCGCGCTCCAGAAGTCCATGCCCTTACCCACGCACCGCGGCCACTCTCTTGTCGAGCACGAGCACAAGCACATATCTGCAAGCACCTCCCTCCCCCACCGTTCAGGAGGAACCTGTGCGTCGCTTCAGATCAATCAGATCAATCAGATCCGTCTGCGTGACCGCAGTCGTCGCGGTCGCCGCCACTCTGGGCCTGTCCGCGCCGGCCCAGGCCGCGGGGCAGACCCCCGGCACCTACACCAACTACGGCTTCCCGTCCGGTACGACGGCCCTCACCGAGGCCACGTGGGGTACGACGGTCGAGGCGGACCCGGGCCGCGGAAACGTCTACTGGGCCCACCAGTTCGACTTCACCAACAGCGTCGGCGGCTACGTCGGCCAGCAGCGCTGGCGCACCGGCACCGGCATGTTCCTGTTCTCCCTGTGGGGCTCCACCGCGGCGAAGGCGGGCTCGGCCGGTACGTACTGCCAGACCTTCGACGAGTCGGGCACCGGGTACACCTGCCGCTACAACGAGGCGTTCAAGGCGGGGCATCACTACACGTACCGCATCTCCCCCGACACGACCGACGGCTGGTACAAGGCGACCATCTCCGATGTCACGGCCGGCACCTCCTTCGTCCTGGGCAGCCTCCAGGTCGGCTCGGGCGCCCGGATCAGCGCGGGCGGCATGGTCGACTGGGTCGAGTACTTCGACTGGAACAGCAACTCGGCGACCTGTGAGGACGAGCCCTACTCGCGGGCCCGCTTCGATCTGCCCAAGGGCACATCGACGGGCGGCTCCGCCGTCACCGCCTCCGTCAGCTCGACGTCCACGAGCAGCACCTGCACCCAGTACGCCAAGGTCACCCAGGTCTCCGGGGGCAGCGTGCACGACGACGCGACCGGCAACTCCGCCTCGGGCGACATCACGGGCAGCAGCGCCAAGTGCGTCGACATCACCGGCGGCGGGAGCGCCGACGGCACCCCGCTCGAACTGTGGACGTGCGGCGGCGGCAACAACCAGAACTGGGTCCTCGCCCACGACGGCACCGTGCGCGCTCTCTACAAGTGCATGACGGTGAGCGGGAGTTCGGTGCAGCTGTCCACGTGCAACGGCTCGGCCGCGCAGCAGTGGCAGCGCTCCGGGGACACCCTCGTCAACCAGGGCAAGTGCCTGGACGCCCAGGGCGGCGGGAGCGCGAACGGCACCCAGCTGATCACGTACACCTGCTCGGGCGGCGCCAACCAGCGCTGGACAACTGCCAGTTGATGCAGACGTGACCGGGCGCCCGCCACAACAGGCCCTACGGGCGCCCGGTCACACGCAGATGACTTCGATGCCCTGCGCCGTGATCTCCTCGACCAGCGCCTCGGGGGCGTCCTTGTCCGTCACCAGGATCGACACCGCGTTCAGCGCGCACACCTGGGCGAACGCCCGGCGGCCCAGCTTCGAGGAGTCGGCCACCACGATGACCGTGCCCGCGCGTTCGGCGAGCGAGCGGTTCGCGCTGGCCTCCGACTCGTCGTGGGTGGCCGCGCCGAAGTGCGGGTGGACCGCGTCCACGCCGAGGATCGTGTAGTCGAGGGCGAGGCTCTGCAGGACGGACGTGACGAGCGGGCCGACGAGTTCGTACGAGCTCGGCCGGGCCACGCCGCCCGTGACGACGATCTTCACATGGGGACGGATCGCCAGCTCGTTGGCGATGTTGATCGCGTTGGTGACGACGGTGAGCGCGACGCCGCCGGACGTGCCGCCCGGGTCGGTGCGGACGGCCAGTTCCCTGGCCACCTCCGAGGTAGTGGTGCCGCCGTTGATGCCGACGACGGAGCCCGACGGCACGAGTTCGGCGACCGCCTTCGCGATCCGCTGCTTCTCGTCCGCCTTGCGGGCCGTCTTGTAGCGCAGCGGCAGGTCGTAGGCGACGGAGCTCACCACGGCCCCGCCGCGCGTGCGGGTCAGCAGGGACTGCCGGGCCAGTTCGTCCATGTCGCGCCGGATCGTGGCGGAGGAGCAGCCCAGTCGCTCGGCCGCCTCCGTGACATCGAGATGACCCTCATTGCCGAGAATTTCCAGCAGTTGGGTCCATCGGGCGTGTGCGCCCACTTGTTCCTCCTCGCGACGCGCGTAGCGTAACCCGCGCCGTTCTCCGCATCCAGACGTGATCATCCGCGCACCTACACGTGACCGTCTGTGTGCGCACGCAGGTGTGGGCAGGCCCGCCCCCTCCGACGGGCCCGCCCACGCCTGCGCTGTGGCTGCTACTAACCTGCTTCGCGCGGCAGTTGCCCGCCGTCGAAGTACGCGAGAAGCTCCGGCTCGAGCTCCGGGACGTCGTACGGCACGCCCCCCTCGCGCAGCGAGCGGGTGGCGAGCGCACCGGCGGCGACGCTCATCCGGGCCGCGACGGGCGACGTGTCGGTGACGCCGCCGTCGCGCACGAAGCGGCAGAACTCGCCGATGATGCGCTCGTCGGCGCCGCCGTGCGAGCCCGTCGCCTCGGGCACGCGGTACACGATGTCGGCGTCCTTGCGGTAGCCGGTCGGGCCCGTGTTCCAGACCCGGACCTCGTCGCCGGGGCTGTCCCCGAAGTTCTCGAGGCGGCCCTCGGTGCCGATGACCGTGTAGTTGCGGAAGTAGTCGGGGCTGAAGTGACACTGCTGGTAGGCGGCTATGACGCCGTTGTCCAGCTGCATGTTCATCACCGACACGTCCTCGACGTCCACGACGTGGTGCAGGTCGTGGCGCTCCGTCGGCGGCCAGTCGAACTCCTTCAGCCAGCCGTCGGGGCGCGGGGTGTCCGGCTCGCGGCGCGGCAGGTCCCCGTAGACCATGAGGTCGCCGAGGGCGTTGACGCGCTTGGTGTAACCGCCGGCCAGCCAGTGCACCACGTCGAGGTCGTGCGCGGCCTTCTGGAGGAGGAGGCCCGTGGTGCGGGTGCGGTCGGCGTGCCAGTCCTTGAAGTAGTAGTCGCCGCCGTACGAGACGAAGTGCCGTACCCACACGGTCTTCGGCTCGCCGATCTCGCCCCGCGCGATGATGTCGCGCATGAGGCGCACGACGCCCATGTGGCGCATGTTGTGGCCGACGTAGAGGCGGGTGCCGGTCTTGTACGCGGTGCGCAGGATGGTGTCGCACTGCTCGACCGAGATGCCGAGCGGCTTCTCGACGTAGACCGGTTTGCCCGCTTCGAGCGCCTCGCAGGCGATGGCTTCATGGGTGTCGTCGGGGGTGGCGACGATGACGGCGTCGATCGACGGGTCGTCGAGGAGCCGCCGGTAGTCGTCGACGGCGACCGCGCCCTCGTACAGCTCCGGGACCTTGGCCCGGATCTGCGGGTCGAGGTCGGCCACCGCCGCCACGACCGATCCCTTGCCGGGGCGGTGCGCGGCGGTCGCCAGATTCCGTCGCAGTCCGAGCCCGATGACGGCGATGCGCAGGTCTTCCACGTGCGGGTGTCCTGTTCTGCGTGCGGAACGCATAGGTGTGCTGAGCGGTGCTTGCCGTGCCGGGCGCGCTACTTGCTGTCGGCGATGGCCTTCTCGAACTCGTCGCGCATCGCGTTGCCCGCCTCACGCTGCCAGGTCGGCAGGATGTCCTTCTTGAAGGAGGAGAGCGGGGTGCGGCCGGCGACGATGTCCTTGACGGCCTGGTACACGGTGTCGGTCGAGGAGGCGCCCTTGTTGGCGTTGGTGTCCGAGAAGAAGCCCGTGGCCGGGTTGATCTTGGCAAGCTTCATCAGCTCGACCTGGGCCGCGTGGATGCCGCGGGTGATGTCGGGCTTGCCCGGGAGGTACAGCGTCTCGGGGGCGTTGCCGAAGAAGTTGATGGCCTGGCGGGTGGTGATGACCTCGGCGTTGCCCTTCTTGTTGAGGAGCACGTCGCCGTCCTTGGACCGGGTGTGGTGCGTGCCCTCGATGCCGTTGTCCAGGAAGAGCCGCTCCTCGGTGCCGAAGGGGGCGCTGAGGTAGTTCATGACCTGGAGCAGCGTGTCGATACGGTCCTTGCTCACGGCCTTGTTGATGGCCGTGAAGCCGACCGAGCCGTAGCCGAAGCCCCAGCTGGGGGTCATCCCCTTCTCCGCGGCGAACGGGACGACGACCTTCTCCGGCCAGTCGTACTGGTTGCTGTCGCTGAGGAAGCCGGGGAAGGACTGGACGTGCAGTCCGAGGAACCCGCCCTCCATCTTCTCCAGGGTCGTCGGCAGGTTCGGGTCCGGCCAGAACAGCTGCGCCTTCTGGCACTTGAGGGCGAACTCCAGACCGGCGTGGAACTCGTCGGTCTCGAAGTAGTGGGTGAGCTTCCCGCCCTCCGTGCGCCAGCCGTTGGGCGCGCCGTGCCAGTAGGCGAACTGCAGGATGTGGTTCACGTACGCCGGCTCGAGGACGTACTTCTTGCGCTTGACGTCGAGGAGTTCCTTCGCCTTGTCGAAGAAGTCCTGGGCGCTGTCGAACTGGACGCCGCCGACCGGCTTCCAGAAGTCCTCGTTCGCGACGTAGACCTGGCCCATGCGGCCGTACGGGACCGCCATGCCCCAGATCTTGCCGTTGAAGACGGCCGTCTTCCAGGCGAACCCGGGGATGTTGGCGAGGTTCGGATACTTCTTGACCGCGTCGCCCGACAGGTACTCGGTGAGGTCGTGGAACTTCGCCTCGAGGAGCGCGGGGACGTTCTTGAGGCCCTGGTTCGGCGGGAACCACATGAGATCGGGCATGTCGCCGCCGGCGATGGTGGCGTTGAACTTCGCGCGGTAGACGTCGTCGGCGCCGAGGCCGTTGACGATCGTCATCTTCAGGTCGGAACCCAGGCGCTTGTTGAGCTCCTGCCAGTACTGGTTGCGGTTCATCGCGGGGGCCGCGGTCGTGAAGGTCTCGGTCAGGGCCGTGACCGGCTTGCCGTCACCCGGCTTCTTGGTGACGCTGCGGGTCAGGTTCTTGGGGTAGCGCAGGTACGCCGGGTCGAGGCCCGCCGCGTTGCCCGGCAGGTCGGGGGTCGCGACATTGGCGGGAACGTACGTCGGCAGCTTCAGCTTGGCGGACGCCTTGGCGCCGCCACCACCCGAGGTCGCGCCGGAACCACAGGCCGTGAGGGAACCGGCACCGGCGACGGTGAGGCCGGCGACGGTCGCGGCACCGAGGAACCCGCGGCGGTTGAAGTCTCTGGAGGACATGACTCTCCTAAAGGGGCGAGGAGCGGTTGAGGGTGGTGGCTCAGGCCTTGATGGCGCCGGTGAGAACGCCCTTGACGAAGTACTTCTGGAGGAACGGGTAGACCGCGATGATCGGCAGGACCGCGAGGATGAGCACGGCCATCGACAGGGCGGTGCTGGCGGGCAGCACGCTCACGCCGAGCGCCTTCGCGTTGAAGGTGTCGCCCTGGAGGACGTAGCTGCGCAGTACCACCTGGAGCGGCAGCTTGTCCGGGTCGTTGATGTAGAGCATCGCGTTGAAGAAGCTGTTCCAGTACGTCACCGCGTAGAACATGCCGACCACGGCGATGACGGCCTTCGACAGGGGGAGCACGATCCGGCACAGGATGGTGAGTTCACCGGCGCCGTCGAGACGGGCCGCCTCGTGCAGCTCGTCCGGGATGCCCTGGAAGAACGCCCGGACCACGATGATGTTGAACGCGTTGAGCAGGATCGGCGCGATCATCGCCCCGTAGGTGTCGAGCAGTCCCAGCTCCTGCACCACCAGGTAGTTGGGGATGATGCCCGGCGTGAACAGGAACGTGCCGACGACGATCAGGAGCAGCGGCTTGCCCGCGAAGGTCCGCGGCCGGGAGAGGCCGTAGGCGAGCGCGATCGTGCAGAGCAGACTGAGTGCCGTACCGATGACCGTGACGCCGATGCTCACGACGGCGGCGCGGGTGATGACACCGCCGGACAGGACCACCCGGTACGCCTCGAGCGTGGGGTGCGACGGGAACAGCACATAGCCGCCGTTCGCGGCGAGTTCGGCCTTGGAGGAGAGGCTGGTGCCGATGGCGAGCAGGAACGGATAGCCGACCGCCACGATCATCGCGACGATGACGATGAACTTCAGCGTCTGGGCGGCCGGGTTGGGCTGTTCCATCCAGGCGGGGCGCTCGGCGGAGCCGCGGCGCTTGCTGCTGCCGGTGCGGCCTTTTCGGCTCGCCCCGCTCTCCTGGCTCTCGGGCCGCAGGGTGGTGGATATGGGCGCGGTGCTCACTGGTAGACCCCCTGCTCGCCGAGGCGGTGCGCGAACTTGTTGGCGAGGACGATCATGACGAAGCCGATGACGCCCTTCATCAGGCCGGCGGCGGTGGACATGCCCCAGTCGCCGTCGACGACGCCGTGGAAGTAGACGTAGGTGTCGAGGACTTCGGAGGCGTCCCGGCCGACGTTGTCGCGCTGGAGGAGGATCTGCTCGAAGCCGACCGACAGGATGTCGCCGAGGCGCAGGATGAGCAGCATGATCATCACAGGTCTGATACCGGGCAGCGTGATGTGCCACATGCGGCGCAGCCAGCCCGCTCCGTCCATCGCCGCCGACTCGTAGAGCGAGGTGTCGATGGAGGCCATCGCGGCGAGGAAGATGATCGCTCCCCAGCCGGCGTCCTTCCAGACGCTCTGGGAGGTGATCAGGTAGATGAACGTGTCGGGGTTGTTCATGATGTTGCCGACGTGCACGCCGTGGTCGTTCAGGTAGCTGGTGACCGTGCCCGCGCCGCCGAAGACCTGCTGGAACATGCCGACGACGACGACCCACGACAGGAAGTGCGGCAGGTAGACGACCGTCTGCATGAGGCGGCGGGTCTTGTTGCTGATCAGCGAGTTGAGGAAGAGCGCGAGGGCGATCGGCGCGGGGAAGTAGAGGATCAGCTGGACGGCGCTGATCTTCAGCGTGTTCCAGACGGCCGTCCAGAACTCCGGCTGTTCGAGCAGGGCCTTGAAGTTGTCCCAGCCGACCAGCGGGCTTCCCTTGAAGCCGAGGTAGGGCTGGTAGTCCTGGAAGGCGATGCTGTTGCCCGCGAGCGGGAGGTAGAAGAACACCGCGAAGTAGAGGATGCCCGGCACGCACAGCAGGAGCAGGGTGCGGTCCTGCCTCAGACGCTCGCGCAGGCTCTGCCGGCCGGCGGGTTTGCGCCCCTTCCTGCCCGGCGTCTCCTTCGTGCCGGACGCCTTCTTCCTGCCCGACGTTCCGGGTGCCTCGTGCGTTAGGTCGGGCGGGTTTTGCGATGTGGGCGTGGGCGATGCGGACGCAGCGGCCGACACATTCACCTCCTGCGTCGAGTGGCGAGCGAGGGTTGGTTTCACAGGGCCCTCGCGGGGGCTGCGGCCCGGCGCGCGAGGTACCGGAATCTTGCGTCAGCCTGCCGACGGATGACAAGACTTGATTGGTAACTATTTAGATCTTGCAGCTTCACGCATGAAACGCGCAGGCAACGAACATGGTCACCGCAGTCGCACGCACCGCCCCCGACCTGGGCGAAGCTGCCCTTCTGTGTTTGGACTAACGACCGCTGGTGTTTGGACTTTGGTGGAAATTGCTTCCTAGGGCCCTGGACCGCCCACTAGACAGTGCGTGTTCGCACCGTCGCAGCAGGGAGAGACATGTCCAGATCCCCAGGCAGACGCCGCCTCTCGGGCGCCGTCGGTGTTGCCCTCGCGCTGACCCTGGCGGGTGGTGCCGTCCCGGCCCTCGCCGACTCCGCGCACGACTCCTCCACGGACGCGTCCTCCGCAGACGCCTCCTCCGTCGGAGGCGACGCGGTCGGGGACGGCGTGGCGATCACGTCCGGCGCCCTGTCCGTGAGCGTGGCCAAGGACTTCCCGCGCGTCCTCTCCTACACCGACCGGGCGAGCGGCGCGCGGCTGCTCGGCAGTACGAGCCCGGTCACGGAGGTCACGCTCAACGGCAAGGCGTACGAGGTGGGCCTCAAGGCGGCGCCCGAGGTCACCGCCCACCGGGCCGCGTACACGCTGGTCTTCCCCGATCTGCCCGGCGTCGAGATCGACGCGGCGCTCGACGTCGCGGGCCGGGCCACCACCTTCAAGGTCACCGCCGTGCGTGACACCGAGGCGTTCCGGCTCGGCACGCTCGACATACCGGGCCACGACCTGATCTCGGTGGGCTCCGCGGACGCCGGCGCCGAGACCGCGTTCACCCGGCTCGACACCGACTCGACCCGCACCGCCGACGTGTTCGGCAAGGTCACGGCGTCCACCGCGCCCGAAGCGTCCCCGGTCGGCGCCTCGTACGCGATCGTGAACACCGCCTCGCTCGCGGCGGCCGTCGAGTCCAACTCGACGTACGACAAGCCCGCCGGGGCCACCAACGGCGACAACGCCCGTTTCTGGCACCAGGCCCGCAAGAGTGCCGACGGCAGTGTCCGCGTCGGTGTCTGGTCGGGGCAGTGGACCTACCGCGGTGACGGCGCGCCCGCCCCCGAGAAGGAGCTGCCCTGGGCGAAGGTCGTCGTGACGCCCGACGTCAACGGCGACAAGACGGTGGACTGGCAGGACGGCGCCGTCGCGTTCCACGACATCGGCATCAAGGTCAAGGGCGGCGAGAAGACCCCGGAGCGGGTGATCACCCACATCCCGTACAACTTCGCCAGCCAGGCCACGCACCCCTTCCTGCGCACGCTCGACGACGTGAAGCGGATCTCGCTGTCGACGGACGGGCTCGGCCAGTTGAGCATCCTCAAGGGGTACGCGTCCGAGGGACACGACTCCGCGCACCCCGACTACGGCGGCAACATCAACAAGCGCGCCGGCGGCCTCAAGGACCTCAACAAGCTGCTCAAGGCCGGCAAGAAGTGGGGCTCCACCTTCGGGGTGCACGTGAACGCCACCGAGGCGTACGCGGAGGCGAACGCGTTCGACGACAAGCTGGTGGACAAGTCGAAGCCGGGCTGGAACTGGCTCGGGCAGTCGTACTACATCGACCAGCGCCACGACATCAACAGCGGAAATCTGGCGAGGCGCTTCCAGCAGCTGCGCGACGAGACCGACCCCAATCTGTCGCTCATCTACGTCGACGTCTACTACACACACGGCTGGATCGCGGACCGGACGCTGACGGAGCTGAAGAACCAGGGCTGGGACATGGCCACTGAGTTCGGCAACAAGTTCGAGCGTCAGGCCCTGTGGTCGCACTGGGCCAACGACCTCGACTACGGGCCCAAGACGAACAAGGGCCTCAACTCGAAGATCATCCGTTTCATCCGCAACGGTGAGAAGGACGTCTGGAACGACGACCCGGTGCTCGGCCAGACCGCGCTGGTCGGCTTCGAGGGCTGGACCGGCGAGAACGACTGGAACGACTTCTCCGCCAACGTCTGGGAGCGCAACCTCCCGGCGAAGTTCCTCCAGCACCACCGCATCACCGACTGGGACAAGAACGACGTCACCTTCACCGGCGGCGTCCGCGGCACCGTCACCGACGGCAGGCGCGAGGTGTCCCTCGGCGGCTCCAAGGTGATCGACGGCGACTCCTATCTGCTGCCCTGGAAGTCGGAGGACAGCAAGCGGCAGGACAAGCTCTACCACTGGTCGAAGAAGGGCGGCACCAGCACCTGGACCGTGCCCCGGCCCTTCGCGGGGACACGGCAGTTCACCTTCTACAAGCTGACGGACAACGGCCGCGTCAAGCAGTCCACCGTGACCGCGAAGGACGGCAAGGTCACACTGACCGCGGCCGCCGGACAGCCCTACGTCCTCTACCCGGACCACGCGCCGCAGCAGGCCGACCCCGACTGGGGCCAGGGCGGCAAGGTCAAGGACCCCGGCTTCAACGACATCGCCCTGGCGGACTGGAAGAAGACCGGACCGGTCACCGGCGACCGTGACGCCCTCGGCCACCGCGGGGTGACCCTCGGCGGCGGCAAGGCGGCCGCGATCGAGCAGCGCGTCACCGGCCTCACCCCCGGCAAGGGCTACAGCGCGTCCGTGAACGTCGAGGTCGAGCCCGGTAGGACGCGGCCCACAACCATCGCCGTCGGTGGCGAGAAGCTGACGGTGAACCGTTCGACGGCCAAGAACTACATCGCGGGCGACGAGCGGCACGGCACCTACTACCAGCGGGTCAAGGTCCACTTCACCGCGCCCCGGAACGGCTCCGCGACACTGCGGATCTCGGCGGCGGGCGACGGCGACGCGAAGGTCGGCCTCGACGACGTACGGATCGTGGAGAACGACCCCGCGACGAAGAAGGGGACGGTCGCCCACGACGACTTCGACGCCGTCGACCAGGGCTGGGGCCCCTTCGTGAAGGGCGAGTCGGGCGGCGAGAACGACCCGCGCACGCACATCGCGCAGAAGCACGCCCCGTACACGCAGGCCGGCTGGAACGGAAAGCTCATCGACGACGTGATCGGTGACGGCGAGTCCCTGAAGTCGCACGAGGAGAACGACGGCCTCGTCTACCGCACCACTCCCGCGTCCGTGCCCTTCGAGGCGGGCCACGCCTACAAGGTGGAGTTCGACTACCAGAACAGCCACGCGGGCGCCTACCAGTGGACCACCGGATACGACACGGTCACCGGCGGTGAGCCGACCGGCGTGACCACCCGCAGGACCGCGCTGCCGCAGCAGCGCACCACCGGCCACTTCAGCGAGCGGGTCGTCGGCGGCTGCGGTGACGTGTGGACCGGCCTCACCAAGGCGGAGAACGCGCCCGAGGGCGCTGACTTCGTCCTCGACAACTTCACCGTCACCGACCTCGGCGCCACCGACGAGCGGACCGCGTGCGCCACGCTCGGTCTCGCCTCGGACAACGCGACGCTCGAGCCCGGCAGCGCGAACAAGGTGACGGCGGCGTTCGCCAACCACGAGGCGACCGCGGCCAAGAACGTCAAGGTGACGCTCGACGTGCCGGAGGGCTGGAAGGCCGAGGCGGCCGGCGCGACGACGTTCGACTCCGTCGCCGCGGGCGCCGAGGCGACGGCGACCTGGAACGTCACCCCGCCGGCGGACGCCGAGTACAAGAGCTACCCGCTCACCGCCAAGGCGTCGTACGAGGCGGGCGGCGACACCAAGTCCCTCACGGACGGCATCTCGATCCACACCCTCGCCCCGCCGCCCACCGTGGACACCTGGGTGAGCGACATGGACTGGGTGTCGGCCGACAACGGGTGGGGGCCGCCCGAGAAGGACCTCTCCAACGGCGAGGTCGGCTCGGGCGACGGGCAGCCGATCAGCATCGGCGGCACGGCCTTCCCGAAGGGCCTCGGCACGCACGCGCCGGCCGACGTGAAGTACTACCTCGGCGGAGGCTGCGAGGCGTTCACCGCCCAGGTGGGTGTCGACGACGCGCAGAAGACCGCGGGCTCGGTGCAGTTCAGTGTCCTGGCGGACGGCAAGAAGGTCGCCGAGAGCCCGGTCCTGAAGGCGTCGGACAGCGCGTACAAGCTGGACGCCGACGTCTCCGGCGCCAAGTACGTCGAGCTCGTCGTCGGTGACGGCGGCGACGGGAACGGCAACGACCATGCCAGCTGGGGCGGGGCGAAGTGGCTCTGCGGCTGACATGACGCGGTGAAGAACCAAGAACAGGGCCCCGCACGCTTGTGGCGTGCGGGGCCCTTCGCCGTGCCCGTACGGGCCGCTCAGCCCGCGCCCTGGTACCGCCGCAGACCGGCCCGCCAGATCAGCCCGGCCACCGTCAGCGTCGCCGCGCCGCCGAGGAGCAACAGGGCGATACGGCCGAGGAGTTCGAGGCCGCCGGAAGCCAGCGCCAGCGTCGGGTAGTAACTCAGGAGGCCGAAGGGCAGCACGAACGTGAAGACGAACGCGACGGCGGAGTCGTAGAGCGTGAGGGGGAACTTGGCGAGGTCGGCGGTGCTGCCCACCAGGATCGAGACGCTGTTCTGCTCCGCGCCGTCCCAGAACACGAGGCTGTTCGTGGCCAGGTTGAGCGCGCCGACGACGACCACGCCGTTGCAGACCGCGACGACGAGCACGGCGAGGGACCCGGCGCTCACGGCGAAGGCTCCGTGGCGCGCCGCGAGGACGAGGAGCGTCAGGCCGAGAACGACATCGCCCGCGCCGGCCGGGTTCGCCCGCAGGGTGCACAGCTGGAGGAGCGGCGACAGCGGCCGGGTCAGGAACTGGTCGAACTCCCCCTTCACGACCAGGTGTCGCAGCTCCCACACTCCGTCGAAGAGCATCACGCACAGGCCGCGCGGGACGATCGCGAGCGCGTAGGTCACCGACAGCTGCCAGATCGTCCACCCGGCGATGTCCGGGACCTGCCGCAGGATGATCCACACGGTCCCGAACCCGGCGGCGTGCAGACAGAACGCGCCGAGCACGCCGATCACGAAGTCCGCCTTGTACTCCAGCTGCGACTGGAGCCTGATCCGGTACAGCTTGGCCGCGCTCGACAGGTATCTGAGGCTGGGGTGTCTCGGGCTGGGATGTCCCAGGCTGGGGCTCGGCACGGGTCATCCTCCGTTGACGGTCAGGTGGCGGCGCGCCGCCCGCCACAGCCGGACCGTCAGAGCCGACATCACCACGGCCCAGGCGAGTTGGCGTCCGAGGGCGAGCAGGGCGTCGTCACCGGTGAGCCGGCCCAGGTACATCTGCACGGGCGTGGACACGATGGCGCTGAACGGCAGCCACTCGGCGATAACGCGCAGCGGCGCCGGGAAGAGGGCGAGGGGAACCATGCCGCCCGCCATGAAAGTGGTCACGGCCTGCCGCGCCAGGATCAGGCCGTACGCGCTCTCCGTCCAGAAACAGAGCAGGCTGGTGAGGAAGCAGAGCATCGCGTTGACGGCGACCCCGACGGCCAGGGTGAGCAGGAAGAGCAGCGCGGCGGCCGGCGAGTGCGGGGGCAGCGCGTGCAGCAACGCTCCGCCGATGACCGCGGTCCCTGCGAGTGCGCCGGCCATGTGCGGGGTACCGGCGCCGAGGGCCCTGACGAGCTGCATCGCCGGATAGTTCACGGGGCGTACGAGGTCGAGGGCGACCTGGCCGCTGCGGATGTCCCTGTGCATGTGCATCTCGGCCTGGAACGCGAGGAGTTGACCGAGCGCGAAGGAGAGCAGGACGTAGGTGCGCATCTGGTCCCAGGAGTATCCGCCGACGCTGGTGGCGCCGGCGAAGATCGAGCGCCAGAGGTAGTAGAGGACGGCCGCCCAGACGGCGTTGCCCGCGAGGTCGACGAGGACGGCGCGGCGGTGGGCGAGGGCCTGCTGGAGCGAGGCGAGGTAGAGCGAGCGGTAGGGGGCGCGGACGGCGGGGCGTACCGGGTGTACGGGGCACGCGGGGGCGGGGTGTACGGGGCGCGCGGGCTCGGGTGCCCTAGAGAGCGGCATCCACTCCGCCCTCGTACAGGTTCCGGATGATCTCCTCGATGCTGGGCGCGCCGACCTGGATGTCGTCCACGGGGAGGGTGGCGAGTGCCTGGGCGATCACGTCGCGGGTGGCGAGTGTGCTGCGGTCGTAGCCGATCTCGAGGGTGTTGGCGTCTATTTGACGAACCATCACCCGATCGTCGAAGCACCCTTCGAGGGGCACGGCGGTGAGCCGTTCCGCGCCGCTCACGGTGACGGTGCGGCGTGTGCCGTAGCGGGCGAGCATGTCCGCGACCGGCATGTCGAGGAGGATCCGCGCACGGTCGATCAGCACGATGCGGGTGCACAGCGACTCGACGTCGCCGAGGTCGTGCGAGGTGAGCACGACGGTGACGCCGCGCTCGCGGTGCAGGGTGGCGAGGAACTCGCGGAGCCGGGCCTTCACCGAGACGTCGAGGCCGATCGTGGGTTCGTCGAGGAAGAGGACGGGCGGCGCGTGCAGCAGCGAGGCCGCCACGTCGCATCGCACGCGCTGGCCGAGCGAGAGCTGGCGGACGGGCCGCTCCAGGAGGTCCTCGATGCCGAGGAGTGCGATCAGTTCGTCGAGGCGGGAGTCGAACTCCCGCCTCGGGACCAGGTAGATGTCGCCGAGCAGGCGGAACGACTCGCGCACGGGCAGGTCCCACCACAGCTGGGTGCGCTGCCCGAAGACGACGCCGATGTTCCGCGCGTTGGCGACCCGGTCCTCGTGCGGGACGACGCCCGCGACGCGCAGGTGGCCCGAGGTCGGGGTGAGGACGCCGGTGAGCATCTTGACGGTGGTCGACTTGCCGGCGCCGTTCGGGCCGACGTAGGCGACGCTCTCGCCGTGCGCCACGCGCAGGTCGACGGCGTCGACGGCGGTCCTGTCCTCCCACTCGCCGCGGACCAGGTGGCGCAGCGCCCCGCGCATCCCGGGGCGTTTCCTCGCGACGCGGAACCGCTTGGTGAGGGCCCGCGCCTCGATGATGTGCTCGCCCATGGCTCAGCTCACGGCGCCGAAGTCCGCGCTGATGTCCTCGCCGCGCAGGGTCCTCGCCGGGTAGGAGAGGGCGAAGATCGCGTGCGGCGGTCCCCCCTTGAGGTCCTCGTCGACGTTCTCCCCGGCGAGGATCCGGCGGGCCAGACGCTGGCACGAACTGTCGTACACATCAGGGTGGTTGGAGACGATCGCGGCACGCAGCGCGAGGTCGTGGACGCGGTGGCGGGCGAACATGCCGTCGACGCTGGTGCGGTAGTGGAGCAGCGGCTCGGGGACGGTCGTCATATGGCCGCCGTGCTTCCCGACGGCGATCCAGAAGTTCCAGTCCTCGTATGCCGGCATGCCCTCGTGGTAGCCGCCCGCCCGCTGCCACGCGGAGCGGCGGAACATGGCGCAGTACGGCGCCTGGTTCACCGATGTCGACGCGTCGAAGTCGTAGTCCGGGTACTCCCAGATCCGCTCCTCCACACCGAAGGAGCGCAGGTAGGGCCGGGCGACCTCGGCGGTCGGGTCACGGTCCAGGGCGGCGGAGAGCTTCTCCAGGGCGTGCGGCTCGTAGTGGTCGTCCGCGTCGAGGCAGGCGACGTAGCGGCCGCGGGCCACGGATATGCCGAGGTTACGGGCGCGCCCGAGGCCGCCGTTGCGGGTGAACACGAGGGTCACGGCCAGCTCGGGATGGGTGGCGGCGAAGGTCCGGGCGACGTCGCGCGAGGTGTCCGTGCTGCCGTCGTCGACGATCACCAGCTCCCAGTCGGCCGCCGTCTGGGCCCGGACGCTCTCGAGCGCGCGCGGCAGCAACCGGTCGTAGTTGAAGCAGGTGACGACCACGGAGACGAGTGGGGTGCGGGTTGAGTGCTGCTGCATCTGGCCTTCCTGACCCGGGATGTTGCAGGAACGCACAGCAGTATGCACGAAGCTGCTCGATTGAGAGCCACTGCGTGCAAAAACAAGCAACTATCGCTACGGTTCCTTTCTGTTCGCCGCGCGACCACCTCCCACAACAGGGCACAAAAAGCACCAAGTTGAAGGAAGGCCAATGGGGATCACGGGAATCATGGGAACCGACGCCGCTCTGACCGCGCAGGACCGCAGACAGTTCGAGGAGGAGGGCTATCTGGTCCTCCCGGGCTTCCTGCCCGCCGCACTCTCGGAGCGTGCAAAGGCCGAGGTCGACCACTGGGTGGACTCGGGTGCGCGGCAGCGGTCCATAGCCTCGGCCGTCTCCCCCGGCGTGTACGGGCCGCCTCCCCTGATGGAGCTGGAGATGGAGGCACACGGCCGGATCCTGGCCCATCCGCCGCTGCTCGAAGTCCTCGCCGGGCTGATCGGCGGGCCCTTCGTCTTCCACCACCTGCACAGCGACCGCCGCCCGCCGAACGCGCCCGGCAAGGACTGGCACCACGACTACGAGCTCGGCCCGCGGGCGGAGCGCACCCACACGATGGTCCACGCGCTGCACTACCTCGGCGGGCTCGACGCCTCCGTCGGCGGACTCGCCGTACTGCCCGGCTCGCACCGCGAGATCGCCACCAAGACGGCCCGCGCCCACCTCGGCACATCCGAGCTGCCGGGCGAGGTCTTCATCGGCGAACTGCCGCCCGGCTCCACCGTGTTGATCCATTCGGCCCTGTTCCACACCCGCCGCACGGCTCCCCACGGGGAGAGCCGTGAGCGGTACATGGTCGACAGCTCCTACGCGCGGACGGGCGTCCGCTGGCGGCCCGTGAAGCCGTACTGGCGGCACATGCTCGCCCGCGCCCGGGAGCTCCGGCTCGCGGGCGACGGATGGCCGGAGCTCTTCGCCGAGCACCACTTCACGGAGTACGAGGCCGAGCAGGCCGGGCGTCAGGGATGACGGACCGGACGGGGCGGACAAGAGGCCCTACCCGCGGCCCACGTAGGGCATCGCGCTCGGCATCACCGTGACGGACTGGATGTTCACGTCGACGGGGAGCTCGGCCATGGCGGCGACCATGTCGACGACATGGCGGATGTCCATGGTCGGCTCCACGCGCCGGCTGCCGTCCGCCTGGAGGACGGCGGGCTGGGGGCGGTCGGCGGGGGTCACGTTGCCTATGTCGATCTGCCCGCAGGCGATGCCGTGCTCACGCCCGTCGAGGGAGAGCGAGCGGGTCATACCGGCCACGGCGTGCTTGGCCGCGGTGAACGCGATCGAGTCCGGGCGGGGCACATGCGCAGACGGGGCGCCGTTGTTGATGATGCGGCCGCCGCGCGGGCTCTGCTCCTTCATCATCCGGAACGCCGCCCGGGAACACAGGAACGTACCGGTCGCGATCGAGCCCATGACGCGGTGCCAGTCGTCGGCCTCGACATCCTCCGTGGGGATGTACGGCATCGTCTCGGCGGCGTTGTTGAACAGCAGGTCGACGCGGCCGAACCGCTCGCCCACGGCGGCGAACAAGCGCGTCACGGCCTCCGGGTCGGCGATGTCCGCGACGAACGGGACGGCGCGGTCCGCGTGCCCGCCCGCATCGGCGGCCGTCGCTTCGAGGAGCGCCTTGCGGCGGCCCACGAGGACGACCGACCAGCCCCGCGCCAGGAGCCCGAGGGCGCAGGCCCGACCGATTCCGACGCCGGCGCCGGTGATGACGGCCACCTTCTCGACCATGTCCGTTTTCCCCTCTGCAACATTTCAGGATCTCTCGGGCATGGAGTCTCACTCCCACCGGAATCCCTGTCAACGCCTTGAAAACAGGAGGAATTGATGGCATATCACAAGAGCCGCGAGCTCTTCGAGCGCGCACGAGGGTCGCTCGCGGGCGGCACCAGCTCCTCCTCCCGCATCACCACCACCGGGTCGGAGCCCCATCCGCTGTACATGGAGAGCGGCTCCGGCGCGCGCATCAGGGACGTGGACGGCAACACCTACGTGGACTATCTGCTCGCCTACGGCAGCGCCGTCCTGGGCCACGCGAACCCGCTCCTCACCGACGCCCTCTCGACGGTCCTGGCGAGCGGCACCATGTTCGGCACGTGCAACGTCCCGGAGATCGAACTCGCCGAGAAGATCCGGGAGTCGGTGCCGTGCGCCGACCTCGTGCGCTACGCGAACTCCGGCTCCGAGGCGGTCCAGGGCGCGATACGAGCCGCGCGCGGCTTCACCGGGCGCTCCGTCGTCGTGAAGTTCGAGGGCCACTACCACGGCTGGACCGACACGCTCGCGGTGTCCAGCAAGTCGACACGGGACGAAGTCGGCCCGTACGAGGCGCCGTTCGCGAAGCCGCACTCGCGCGGGATCCCGCAGGGCGTGCTCGACGACGTGGTGATCTGCCCGTGGAACGACGCCGAGGTCCTGCGTGACGTCCTCGACGCGCACCGCGGGCGGATCGCCGCGGTCATCTGCGAGCCGATCGTCGCCAACAACGCCTGCACGATGCCGGTCCCGGGCTACCTGGAGACCCTGCGCGCGGAGTGCACGCGGCGCGGCATCGTGCTGGTCTTCGACGAGGTCTGTACGGGGTTCCGCACCGGACCCGGCGGCGCGCAGGCCCTCTTCGGGGTCGTGCCCGACCTCGCGGTCTACTCCAAGGCGCTCGGCGGCGGGCTGCCCATCTCGGCGTTCGCGGGCTGCCGGGGGATCATGGAGCAGGTCGGCGACAACCGGATCAAGCAGGGCGGCACGTACAACGGTTCACCCCTGTGCGCCACGGCCGCCCTGGTGACGGTCACCCAGCTCGCCGATCCCGTGGTCGCCGGCCGGATCGACGAGGCGGGGCGGCGGGTCATGGAGGCGGCCCTCCGGGCGTCCCGCGACCACGGCGTGCCGTGCGCGGTCCAGGGGGTCGGCGCGATGTTCCAGATCGTGTTCTCGGCGGACGGCGCCCCGACCCGCCACTACCGCGATCTCTTCGCCGCCGATCTGGACCGCTACGAGCGCTTCCGCCACGAGCTGCTGATGCGGGGCATCCACGTCAACGTGTACGGCCTCGCCTGCTGGTTCGTCTCCGCCGCACTCGAGGAGGACGACATCCGACGCACCTGCGAGGCCGTGGACGAGGCGTTCTCGGCACTGTGACGGCCCAGCGCGCTCCCTCTTGCCCCACGCCGCCCGATGGCGCAAGATGTGCCCGGCGCGCGCGATCATGCTCTAAGTCACGCGCTTTCAATCACCTTCGCGCATCATGTCGCGCAGTGCAGCCCGACGCACTCCCTTCACGCATCCACCTCCATCACAGGCAGGGTTTTCGATGACTGGACGCTTCACCCGTTCCCTCAAGCGGCGGTCCGTGCCGCTCCTCGCGGCGCTCGGCCTCGCCGCCGGAGCCGGCCTGGCCTCCGCCCCCGCGGCGAACGCGGACGACACCATCGGCACGACCCCGGGGACGTACACCTACTACTCGTTCCCGTCGGCGGCCGACGGGCTCAGCGAGGTCACCTGGTCCACGACGGTCGAGAAGGACCCCGGCTACAACGCGAACACCTTCTGGAGCCACCAGTTCGGCTTCAACGTCGGCAACGGCGCCTACATCGGGATGCAGCGCAACGGCGGCGACAAGCCGACGTTCCTGTTCTCGGTGTGGGACAGCTTCGAGCGCAAGCCCGGCTCGGAGGGCAGCTACTGCCTCCAGTTCGGCGGCGAGGGCGAGGGCTCCAGCTGCCGCATGAACCACGACTGGGAGGAGGGGCACACCTACACCTCCACGGTCGCCTACGAGGGCGACGGCTGGTTCGGCGCCACCATCCACGACAGGACCACGGGCGAGTCGTTCAAGCTCGGCAGCGTGCAGACGCCGGCCACCGCCATCAAGTCCACGGGCCTGATCGACTGGGTCGAGTACTTCGAGTGGAACGACCCGCGGGCCACCTGTTACGACCAGCCGTACTCGGACGCCCACTTCGGCCTGCCCACCGGCACCGCCGTCGGCGCCGGCGCGGCCGTCAGCTCGGTGACCAAGACGAGGAGCAACCCGCCGTGCGCGGCCGCCGTGGACGCGCGTCCCGACGGAAGCACCAACCAGCGTCTGGCGCTGGGCAATTCGAAGCGCGCCGAGATCTCAGCGCCCGGCGACAAGTGCCTCGCCCCGAGCGGCGCCGCCAAGGACGGCGCGGAGCTCACGCTCGCCGCGTGCAAGAACAACGGTCCCGGCGCCTTCGAGCAGTCCTGGGTCCTCGCGGCCGACGGCACCGTCCGGCTGCCGTCGAACTACTGCCTCACCGCGAGCGACAAGAAGAGCGTGCGCATCGCCGACTGCGCGGGCGACATCGCCACCGGCGGCAAGGTCACCGACCCGGCCAAGCTGTGGAAGTACAACCCGGGCAAGAAGACCCTGGTGAACCAGGCGACCGGGCGTTCCCTCGCCCGCGCGGGCTCCGGCGTGAAGCTCGCGCCGGCCGGGCCGGACACGCAGGGCTGGAACGCGCCGGTGCCGGTAAGCGCCCCGTAGGGCGCCCCGACCAGGATCAGGGCGCCCGCCGACCGTCACCGGTCCAACGAACTCCCGTTCCACGCACCGATGTTGGGCGCCGCTCCCGGCACCACCGGGTTGCCCGCGAAGTCGCGGGTGCCCGCGTCGGCGAGCGGCGCCCCCGCGCCGAGTGCGGGCGATCCGGCACGCAGGGCGTAGGCGGCCGCGGCATCCCCGTATCCCGTGGCCGTGGCCGGACGGGTGAGCAGCGGGTCGGCGGTGGCGCCGCCGGGGTCGGCGGGCGTCGCCCCGATCCCGTACAGGATGTTGTGGGACGCGGTGACGCCGCCGGAGCGCAGCGTGAAGGCCGCCGTGCCGGCGCCTTCCTTCACCACGATGTTGTCGTCGAAGGCGATCTCGTGCCGGCTGGTGGTGTTCTCGTTGACGACGCTCTGGCTGACGCCGTCACCGACGTAGATCGTGTTGTGCAGGAAGCAGACCCCGGAGAACGAGCCGCGGCAGGTCTCGATGCCCCTGAAGTGGTCGTTCTGGCTGTTGTTGGGCGCGCGACGTGAAAGGGGAGGCGGCGGGGGCGGCCGCGAGGGCCGCGACGCCGGCGGTCGCGGCGGCGCAGACAGCGACGAGCGCGGTGCTGACGCGGCTGCGTCTCATGACGTACCTCCGTGAGTGGTTGCGGATGCCGGAGGGGATGGAGTCTCCCGGCGGGACGGCTCAGAGCGTGCCGCCCGTCCGGGCGCGACTCCATGGACTTACGGAGGTGGTTCCTGGACATCCGCTGCCGACCGGCGCCCCTGCGTCATTTCTTTCGCGTGCGCGCGGGGCGACGCCCGGCCGCCGCCCCGCGCCGGCTCACACCCCGGGGATGCCGCGGGCCTGGAACGCCTTGCGCACGGCGTCCGCCGCGCTCTTGCCGTACATCTTCTGCGCAGTCGCGACCGTCGTCAGGGCCGCGTCCTTGAAGCTGGTGTCGGGCGCGAAGCCGAACTGCGCGTCGACGATGACGCGGTCCGCCGTCCGCGCGCCGAGCGCACCCCTGATGTCGAAGAGCGCCTGGGACCAGATCTCACCGTCCGCGTGCACCTCTCCCACCTTGTCGGCGTACGTCTTGCCGGTGTCGAGGCGGCGCAGGCAGTGCGGCGCGGTGGCCGTGTACGAGACAGAGTCCCAGTCCGCAAGACAGGCGAGGTCGGTCTTGTGCGGCCAGCCGTACTTGGCGTCCGCGTAGGCGCCGACGGACGCCGCGAGGTAGTCGCCCCACGCCTCCCCGATGGCCCCGGCCTCCTCGGAGGTGCCGAACCCGGGGACCTGCGCGTTGTGCACGGCGTGCCCGTACTCGTGGACGATGACCTCGGCGTCCTCCGCGTCGTCGACGCCGCCCTTGCCGAAGCGGATCTCGGCCTTCTTGTCGGTGAAGAAGGAGTTGTCGGCGCCCCACTGGTCGATGCGGACCGGCTGCGCGCGGTCGTTGGCGCCGGGCAGTTCGCTGCCGAAGCCGAGGCTCTGCAGGTACTCCTGCGCCTCGTTGACCCAGAAGTAGGCCATGACCTGCTCGAACTGGTCGTCCTGACGGTCGTACGTGCCGGCGTCGGCGACCGAGGCGGCGCCGCCGGTGTTCGATCTCACGGTGACCCACTTGCCCGAGAGGCCGCCGCTCGCGTCGAGGTTCCTCAGCGCGGCCAGGGTGTAGGCGGAGGCGGGCACCGCGGTCGGGGAGTCCTTGGTGTCGGTGAGGGTCTGGTCGCCGGACGACTGGACGGGGTTGACCATGAAGATCCGGCCCCGTGGGCCGACGGCTGCCTGCGGAGCGGTCGTTGCGGAGGCCGGGGCGGCGAGGGTCGCGAGGGCCACGGTGGTGATGGCCGTGGCGAGGAGGCCGCGGGGTGTGCGGCGAGTTGTCCTGCGGGGCATGAACATCCTCCAGGTGCGTCGTGCGCGGGGGGCGGCGTGGCGCGGGCGGATCTTCCCGTATCGCGGACCGCTTTGGCCAGGGTGCGGGGCCCGTGATTGCCTGACGTGCATGAGCAACATCGCTGTGACCACCTGGTCCCTGGAGCAGACCGCTCCCTCCGACCTCCGGCCGGCCGCCGCACCCGGGGGCGGCGACCTCCGTATCGTCCGTGCCGAGGTGCCCTCGCCGGAGTTCAGCCGCTTCCTGTACGCGTCCGTCGGGGGCGACATCCTCTGGACCGACCGCCTGAGCTGGACGTACGCGCGCTGGCAGGAAGTCCTGGCGCGTCCGGGCACCGAGACATGGGTGGCGTACGAGAAGGGGACCCCGGCCGGTTATGTCGAGCTGGAGGCGCAGGACGACGGCGTCGTCGAGGTCGTGTACTTCGGCCTGATCCCCGCCTTCCGGGGCCGCCGCATCGGCGGTCACCTCCTCTCTTACGGAGTGGCCCGCGCCTGGGACCTGGCCGAGCGGTGGCCGGACCGCACGCCGACGAAGCGGGTCTGGCTGCACACGTGCAGCAAGGACGGTGAGCACGCGATGGCCAACTACGAGCGGCGCGGGTTCCGCCTCTTCGACACGAAGGTCGAGGAGGAGCCCGAGTCGGCGACGCCGGGGCCGTGGCCCGGGGCGTAGCCGGGGACGTAGGAGAGGGACAAGAACATGAGGGGCGCCGCGGGACACCGCGGCGCCCCTTCCCGTACTCTCCCCTTCTCTCCGGTCCATTCCGCCCCCTCCAGTGACGCGCGACACACCTGTCCGCGATGCGAGACAGTCTTGTCCACTCTCTGGACAGTGGTGGACTGGGCCGAAAGTCCCATGACACGCTTCCGTCATGGATCGAGCTGGAATTGCCTTGGTGAGTCGGCGGCACGTCGACCTCGGCCGCATGTCCAGCGCCATGTGTCCGGTGAGCTGACTCCACCAGCACCGCCGCACTTTCTCCCCGTACAGCACCCTGCGCACCGCCGCGCCCTCGCGCGAAGTGTGCCGGTCAAAGCTGTCAGAGCCTCCGCCCGCCCGAAGGACGTACACCCATGGCTGCCACCCCTGAAAAGCCCACGACCGCCGCGCCGCGCCGCAAGGTGAGCCGTCACCGCGGCGAGGGCCAGTGGGCCGTGGGTCACTTCACGCCGCTCAACGGCAACGAGCAGTTCAAGAAGGACGACGACGGTCTCAATGTGCGGACACGCATTGAGACGATCTACTCGAAGCGCGGCTTCGACTCCATCGACCCCAACGACCTCAGGGGCCGCATGCGCTGGTGGGGGCTCTACACCCAGCGCAAGCCCGGGATCGACGGCGGCAAGACCGCGATCCTGGAGCCGGAGGAGCTGGACGACGAGTACTTCATGCTCCGCGTCCGCATCGACGGCGGCCGGCTGACCACCGAGCAGCTGCGCGTCATCGGCGAGATCTCGCAGGAGTTCGCCCGCGGGACCGCCGACATCACCGACCGGCAGAACATCCAGTACCACTGGATCCGCATCGAGGACGTGCCGGAGATCTGGCGGCGCCTCGAAGCGGTCGGGCTCTCCACCACCGAGGCCTGCGGTGACACGCCCCGCGTCATCCTCGGCTCGCCCGTCGCCGGGGTCGCCGCCGACGAGATCATCGACGGCACGCCCGCCATCGACGAGATCCAGCGGCGCTTCATCGGCAACCCCGAGTTCTCGAACCTGCCGCGCAAGTTCAAGACGGCGATCTCAGGCTCCCCGCAGCTCGACGTGGCGCACGAGATCAACGACATCGCGTTCGTCGGCGTGAACCACCCCGAGCACGGCCCCGGCTTCGACCTCTGGGTCGGCGGCGGCCTGTCCACCAACCCCAAGCTGGGCCAGCGCCTCGGCGCCTGGGTGCCGCTCGACGAGGTGCCGGACGTGTACGGCGGCGTCATCGGCATCTTCCGCGACTACGGCTACCGCCGCCTGCGCACCCGCGCCCGCCTGAAGTTCCTGCTCGCCGACTGGGGCACCGAGAAGTTCCGGCAGGTCCTGGAGGACGAGTACCTCCAGCGGAAGCTGGTCGACGGCCCCGCGCCCGAGCAGCCCGCCGGCACCTGGCGCGACCACCTCGGCGTGCACCCCCAGAAGGACGGCCTCTTCTACGTCGGCTTCGCGCCCCGCGTCGGCCGTGTGGACGGCACGACCCTCACCAAGATCGCCGAGATCGCGGGCGCCCATGGCTCCGGCCGGCTGCGCACTACCGCCGAGCAGAAGATGATCGTGCTCGACGTGGCCGAGGACCAGGTCGAGTCGCTGGTGGAGGCGCTGGAGGCGCTGGACCTGAAGGTCAACGCGTCCCCCTTCCGGCGCGGCACCATGGCCTGCACCGGCATCGAGTTCTGCAAGCTCGCGATCGTCGAGACGAAGGCGCGCGGCGCCTCGCTGATCGACGAACTGGAGCGCCGCGTCCCGGAGTTCGACGAGCCCCTCACGATCAACATCAACGGCTGCCCGAACGCCTGCGCCCGCATCCAGGTCGCGGACATCGGCCTCAAGGGCCAGCTGATGCTCGACCAGGACGGCAACCAGGTCGAGGGCTACCAGGTGCACCTGGGCGGCGCGCTGGGCCTGGAGGCCGGGTTCGGCCGCAAGGTCCGCGGCCTGAAGGTCACCGCGGCCGAGCTCCCCGACTACGTCGAGCGGGTCCTCAAGCGCTTCCAGGCGGAGCGCGAGGACGGCGAGCGCTTCGCCACGTGGACGGCGCGCGCGTCCGAGGAGGCTCTGTCATGAGCGAGCGGGCCGCCCCCTTCTACTGCCCCTACTGCGGTGACGAGGACCTGCGTCCGAACGAGACCGGGCACGGCGCGTGGGAATGCGCGGCGTGCAATCGGGCCTTCCAGTTGAAGTTCCTCGGTCTGCTGACCCGGGGAGTTCAGCGCAACGACGGTGGAGGGGAAGACATATGACGACCACTCAGGCCACTGAGGTCGCCGACCGGACCGAGCCCGACCTGCGGGAGCTCGCGGAGCGGGCCGGGCGCGAACTGGAGGACGCGTCCGCCCTGGAGATCCTCACGTGGGCGGTCGACACGTTCGGCAAGCGCTTCTGCGTGACCTCCTCCATGGAGGACGCGGTCGTCGCCCATCTCGCCTCGCGCGCCAGGCCCGGCGTGGACGTCGTCTTCCTCGACACCGGCTACCACTTCGAGGAGACCATCGGCACCCGGGACGCCGTCGAGGCCGTGATGGACGTGAACGTCATCACGCTCACGCCCCGGCAGACCGTCGCCGAGCAGGACGCCGAGTTCGGGTCGAAGCTGCACGACGTCGACCCCGACCTGTGCTGCGCCATGCGGAAGGTCAAGCCCCTTGAGGACGGCCTGAGTTCGTACACGGCGTGGGCCACGGGACTGCGCCGCGACGAGTCCCCGACGCGGGCGAACACCCCGGTCGTCGGCTGGGACGAGAAGCGCCGCAAGGTGAAGGTCTCGCCGATCGCCCGCTGGACGCAGGACGACGTGGAGGCGTACGTCGCCGAGCACGGTGTGCTGACCAACCCCCTGCTCATGGACGGCTACGGGTCTGTGGGCTGCGCCCCCTGCACCCGGCGCCTGGTCGAGGGCGAGGACGCGCGGGCCGGCCGCTGGGCGGGACGCAACAAGACCGAGTGCGGGATCCACGGCTGATGCCCGGGACCACAGAGACTTTGGAGAAGCAAGTGACCGGAGCCACCGTCTGGCTCACGGGTCTGCCGAGCGCGGGCAAGACCACCATCGCCAACGAGCTCGCCGAGCAGTTGCGCACCGACGGCCGCCGCGTCGAGGTGCTCGACGGCGACGAGATCCGCGAGTTCCTCTCGGCGGGCCTCGGCTTCAGCCGCGCGGACCGCGACACGAACGTGCAGCGCATCGGCTTCCTCGCCGAACTCCTCGCCCGTAACGGCGTGTTGACGCTCGTCCCGGTGATCGCGCCGTTCACGGACAGCCGCGAGGCGGTACGCAAGCGCCACCAGGCCGGCGGCACCGGCTACCTGGAGGTGCACGTGGCCACGCCCGTCGAGGTGTGCTCCGTGCGCGACGTGAAGGGCCTGTACGCGAAGCAGGCGGCGGGCGAGATCTCCGGGCTGACCGGGGTCGACGACCCGTACGAGGCGCCCGAATCGCCCGACCTGCGCATCGAGTCACACACCCAGACCGTGCAGGAGTCAGCGGCTGCGCTGTTCGCGCTGCTCACCGAAAGGGGTGTCCTGTGAGCGACGCATGTGCGACCGCCCGACTGCAGACGACCACGATGCCCACGCCTCTGCGCCGCGCAGGCGGAGAAGCGAACGAAAGGGAGTCGGCATGACGACCGTCGCACCCACCACCGGCGAAGAGACCGACAGCCCGTACGCGCTCTCGCACCTGGACGCCCTCGAGTCCGAGGCCGTGCACATCTTCCGTGAGGTCGCGGGCGAGTTCGAGCGGCCGGTGATCCTCTTCTCCGGCGGCAAGGACTCCATCGTGATGCTGCACCTGGCGCTCAAGGCGTTCGCGCCGGCGCCGGTGCCGTTCACGCTGCTGCACGTCGACACCGGGCACAACTTCCCCGAGGTCCTCGAGTACCGCGACCGCGCCGTCGCCGAGCACGGGCTGCGGCTGCACGTCGCGTCCGTGCAGGAGTACATCGACCGCGGCGCCCTCAAGGAGCGTCCCGACGGGGTGCGCAACCCGCTGCAGACGGTGCCGCTGACGGAGAAGATCCAGGCGGAGCGCTTCGACGCCGTCTTCGGCGGCGGGCGCCGCGACGAGGAGAAGGCCCGCGCCAAGGAGCGCGTGTTCTCCCTGCGCGACGAGTTCTCCCAGTGGGACCCGCGCCGCCAGCGCCCCGAGCTGTGGCAGCTCTACAACGGGCGCCACGCCCCCGGCGAGCACGTGCGCGTCTTCCCGCTGTCCAACTGGACCGAGCTCGACGTGTGGCAGTACATCGCCCGCGAGGGCATCGAGCTGCCGGAGATCTACTTCGCACACGAGCGGGACGTCTTCAAGCGCTCCGGCATGTGGCTGACCGCCGGTGAGTGGGGCGGCCCCAAGGAGGGCGAGAGCGTCGAGAAGCGCCTCATCCGCTACCGCACGGTCGGCGACATGTCGTGCACCGGCGCCGTCGACTCCGACGCGACGACGCTGGACGCCGTGATCGCCGAGATCGCCGCCTCCCGGCTCACCGAGCGGGGCGCGACCCGCGCCGACGACAAGATGTCCGAGGCCGCGATGGAAGACCGCAAGCGCGAGGGGTATTTCTAAATGAGCACCACCACAGAGCAGTTGGCCGACCTGTCGGCCACGACCCTGCTGCGGTTCGCCACCGCCGGTTCCGTCGACGACGGCAAGTCCACCCTCGTGGGCCGCCTGCTGCACGACTCCAAGTCGGTCCTCACGGACCAACTGGAGGCCGTCGAGCACGCGTCCCGCAACCGCGGCCAGGAGGCGCCCGACCTGGCGCTGCTCACCGACGGCCTGCGCGCCGAGCGCGAGCAGGGCATCACCATCGACGTCGCCTACCGCTACTTCGCCACGCCCCGGCGCCGGTTCATCCTGGCCGACACCCCGGGCCATGTGCAGTACACCCGGAACATGGTGACCGGCGCGTCCACCGCCGACCTCGCCGTCGTCCTCGTCGACGCCCGCAACGGCGTCATCGAGCAGACCCGCCGGCACGCCGCCGTCGCCGCGCTCCTGCGCGTCCCGCACGTCGTGCTCGCGGTGAACAAGATGGACCTCGTCGACTACGCGGAGCCCGTCTTCGCGAAGATCGCCGAGGAGTTCACGGCGTACGCGTCCGACCTGGGCGTTCCCGAGATCACCGCGATCCCGATCTCCGCGCTCGCCGGTGACAACGTCGTGGAGCCGTCCGCGAACATGGACTGGTACGGCGGCCCGACCGTCCTCGAGCACCTGGAGACGGTCCCGGTCAGCCACGACCTGACGAGCTGCCACGCGCGGCTGCCCGTCCAGGTCGTCATCCGCCCGCAGACCGCCGAGCACCCCGACTACCGCGGTTACGCGGGCCAGATCGCGGCCGGCACGTTCCGCGTCGGCGAGTCCGTCACGGTGCTGCCGTCGGGCCGCACGTCGAAGGTCTCCGGGATCGACCTGCTGGGCAAGTCTGTCGACGTGGCGTGGACGCCGCAGTCGGTGACTCTCCTCCTGGAGGACGACATCGACATCTCGCGCGGCGACCTGATCGTGCCGAGCGGCGACGCGCCCGCCACCTCGCAGGACGTCGAGGCGACCGTCTGCCACGTGGCCGACCAGCCTCTCGCCGTCGGCCAGCGCGTGCTGCTCAAGCACACGACGCGCACGGTCAAGGCGATCGTCAAGGAGATCCCCTCGCGGCTCACCCTGGACGACCTGTCCCAGCACCCCGAGCCGGGACAGCTGGTCGCCAACGACATCGGCCGCGTCAAGGTCCGCACCGCCGAGCCGATCGCGCTCGACGACTACGCCGACTCGCGCCGCACCGGTTCGTTCCTCCTCATCGACCCGGCCGACGGGACGACGCTCGCCGCCGGCATGGCGGGCGAGGCGTTCTCCGGCAAGCCGCAGGCGGCCCACGCGGAGGAGACCGCGCAGGCCACCGACGACGACGGCTGGGACTTCTAGTCATGACGCCCATCGACATCTATGCGACGTTCGCGAAAGAGGGCGGCCGCATCGGCAGCGGCACCCTCGGCGCGGGCCAGGGCGGGGTCGGGCGATGTGCGCGATGACGTACGCGCACTGCCTGCGCGCCCACACCCCCCGCGACCTGTTCGTACGAAGACGAAACCCTGCCGACCTCCCGGCCACGCCCTGAGAGCGTGACCGCCGGGCCAACGAGAGGACCACCTCCCGTGCCTGCCAACTCCGCCTCCTGGCGCCGCGGCCTCGCCGCCGTCGCCGCCCTGCCGCTCCTCGCGCTCGCCGCGACGGCCTGCGGCTACGGCTCCACTGCCAAGGACGACACGTCCGACAAGACGAACGTCGCCGCCAAGGGCAAGAAGCTCTCCGCCGACACCGTGAAGATCGGTTACTTCGGCAACCTGACGCACGGCACCGCCCTGGTGGGCAACCAGAAGGGCTTCTTCCAGAAGGAGCTCAAGGGCACGCAGGCCAAGTACCAGATCTTCAACGCGGGGCCGTCCGAGATCGAGGCGCTCAACGGCGGCTCCATCGACATCGGCTGGATCGGCCCCTCGCCGTCGATCAACGGCTTCAGCAAGTCCCAGGGCAAGAGCCTGCGCATCATCGGCGGTTCGGCGTCCGGCGGGGTGAAGCTGGTGGTGAACCCGAAGACGATCAAGTCCCTGGACGACGTCAAGGGCAAGAAGATCGCCACCCCGCAGCTCGGCAACACGCAGGACGTCGCGTTCCTCAACTGGATCGCCGAGAAGGGCTGGAAGGTCGACGCCAACAGCGGCAAGGGCGACGTCTCCGTGGTCCGTACGGACAACAAGATCACCCCGGACGCCTACAAGTCCGGCTCCATCGACGGCGCCTGGGTGCCGGAGCCGACCGCTTCCAAGCTCGTGGCCGAGGGCGGCAAGGTCCTCCTCGACGAGTCCGATCTGTGGCCCGACAAGAAGTTCGTGATCACGAACATCATCGTGTCGCAGAAGTTCCTCAAGGAGCACCCGGACGTCGTCGAGGCCGTGCTGCGCGGCTCGGTGAAGACGAACGCGTGGATCAACGCCAACCCGGACGAGGCGAAGGCCGCGGCCAACAAGCAGCTGGCGGCCGACTCCGGCAAGGCGCTGCCCGCGGACGTCCTCGACCCGGCCTGGAAGTCGATCCAGTTCACCGACGACCCGCTGGCCTCGACCCTCGACTCCGAGGCGGCGCACGCGGTGAAGGCGGGCCTGCTGGAGAAGCCCGACCTCAAGGGCATCTACGACCTCGCACCGCTGAACAAGGTCCTCAAGGCCGAGGGCAAGGGCGCGGTCCCCGACGCCGGCCTCGGCGTCAAGTAACCGCGTCAGGCAATCCCGTAATCGCTTGAGTTCCCAGGAGGTGACGACCATGGCAACGACCCTCGCCAAGGCCGTGGACGGCACGGAGACCACCGGCCACGCCGCGCGGATCGAGCACGTCTCGAAGTCCTTCGCCACGCCCGCCGGGCAACAGCTCGTCCTGGACGACATCACGCTCGATGTCGCTCCGGGCGAGTTCGTCACCCTCCTGGGAGCCTCGGGCTGCGGGAAGTCGACGCTGCTCAACCTGGTCGCGGGCCTCGACCGGCCCTCGTCCGGCGAGATCAGCACGCAGGGCCGGCCGGCCCTGATGTTCCAGGAGCACGCCCTCTTCCCGTGGCTGACCGCGGGCAAGAACATCGAACTGGCCCTGAAACTGCGCGGCGTCGCGAAGGCCGACCGCCGCACGCGGGCGGAGGAGCTCCTGGAGCTCGTCCGGCTGAACGGCGCGTACGACAAGCGGGTGCACGAGCTGTCCGGCGGTATGCGCCAGCGCGTGGCGCTGGCCCGGGCGCTCGCGCAGGACAGCCAACTGCTGCTGATGGACGAGCCGTTCGCCGCGCTCGACGCCATCACGCGCGACGTGCTGCACGACGAGCTGACCCGTATCTGGCGCGAGACGAACGTCTCCGTCCTGTTCGTCACGCACAACGTCCGCGAGGCGGTGCGGCTCGCCGAGCGGGTCGTGCTGCTCTCTTCGCGGCCGGGCCGGGTGGCGCACGAGTGGCGGGTCGGCATTCCGCAGCCGCGCCGCATCGAGGACACCGCCGTGGCGGAACTGTCCGTCGAGATCACCGAACAACTGCGTGGGGAGATCCGCCGCCATGGCCAGCACTGAGACGACGACCGCGAGCAAGGACACGGGCGCCGTCAAGGACTCGGGCGCCGCACAGGACCTGGCCGGTCTCGAAGCGGGGCTCGACGCCCTGGACACTGTGCAGACCGCCCGAACCCCGCTGCGCCAGACGCTGGTCCAGAAGGTGCTGCCGCCGCTGACGGCGGTGCTCCTGGTCCTGGTGGTGTGGCAGGGACTGGTGTCGTTCAAGATCGTCGACGACCCGAGCAAGCTGCCCTCGCCGTCCGCGGTGTGGGACGAGGTGTCCGACGCGTGGTTGCAGGGGACGCTTCTCGACTACATCTGGACGAGTGTGTCGCGCGGCCTGCTCGGCTTCCTGCTGGCGCTGGTGATCGGCACCCCACTCGGCCTGGTCGTCGCCCGGGTCCGGTTCATCCGGTCCGCGATCGGCCCGATCCTGTCCGGCCTCCAGTCGCTGCCCTCGGTCGCCTGGGTCCCGCCGGCCGTGATCTGGCTGGGCCTCGACAACAAGATGATGTACGCCGTGATCCTGCTCGGCGCGGTCCCCTCGATCGCCAACGGCCTGGTGTCGGGCGTCGACCAGGTGCCGCCGCTGTTCCTGCGGGCCGGCCGCACCCTCGGCGCGACGGGCCTGCGGCACACCTGGCACATCGTGCTCCCGGCCGCGCTGCCCGGCTATCTCGCGGGCCTGAAGCAGGGCTGGGCGTTCTCGTGGCGCTCACTGATGGCCGCGGAGATCATCGCCTCGTCGCCGGACCTGGGCATCGGCCTCGGACAGCTCCTGGAGAACGGCCGCAACGCCAGCTCCATGTCGATGGTCTTCCTCGCCATCTTCCTGATCCTGATCGTCGGCATCGCCATCGACCTGCTGCTCTTCAGCCCCCTGGAGCGGCGCGTCCTGCGCAGCCGCGGCCTCCTGGTGAGGAGCTGACCCCGCCATGCACCAGCGCCCCGCCCGCCCGGTCCTGCTCGTGATCGCTCACGGCAGCCGCGATCCGCGCCATGCCGCGACGGTCCACGCGCTCGTACGCGAAGTACGGGCGCTGCGGCCGGGGCTGCGGGTGGAGACGGGGTTCCTGGACTTCAACGTCCCCTCGGTGAACGGCGTCCTGGAGTCCCTGGCGGCGGAGGGCGTGCGCGACGTGGTCGCGCTCCCGCTGCTCCTGACGCGCGCGTTCCACGCGAAGGCGGACATTCCGGCGGTCCTGCGGCAGGCCCCGGCCCGGCTGCGGATCCGCCAGGCGGAGGTGCTCGGCCCCTCGCCGCTCCTGACGGCGGCACTCGAACGCCGTCTGTACGAGGCCGGGCTCACCCCGGCCGACAAGCCCACGACCGGGGTCGTCCTGGCCTCGGCGGGCTCCACCGACCCGGAGGCGATCGCAGTGATCGCTGAAATCGCGCGGGAGTGGCGGCACACCGGTTGGTGCGCCGTGCGACCTGCGTTCGCCTCCGCATCTCTGCCCCGCACGGAGGACGCCGTGGCGCAACTGCGCGCCGAGGGCGTCCGCCGGGTGGCGGTCGCCCCCTACGTCCTGGCCCCCGGCTTCCTCCCGGACCGCATCGCCCGCGGCGCCTGTGAAGCGGACGTCCTCGCGGACGTACTGGGCCCGGCCCCGGAGGTGGCACGACTGCTCGTGCAGCGCTATGAGGCGGCGACGGTACGGGAGTTGGTGGCGGTGAGCGCCTGACGCGACGCGTCAGGCGGCCGCCGTCCCCTCATCCCGCCCTCTCCGGCATTCCGCCTCTCCGAGCCGTTCAGCGCGGATCCCGCCCGCTCAGCGCAACCGCCCGGTGGAACAAAGGCGCGTCGGCCCGCACCGGGACCGCGTCGGCGAAGCCGTCGTACCGGCGGTATTCCTCCGCGTTCGCCTCGACCACGTCGAGCAGCAGGCGGGCCGTGGCATCCGGGAGCTGGAAGTTCTGGCCGGTGGCGTGGGCCACGTCCCAGCCGTGGAGGGCCAGTTCGGCGACGAGCAGGCGGGCGATCTCGGGCGCGGGCGTCTTCGCGAAGCCCAGGTCGATCTCGCCCTCCCAGACCTGCGGGTCGGACCAGGCGGCGACGGCCCGTTCGAGCTGTGCCGCGTAGGCCTCGGCCCAGTCGGTGTCGGCGGTGAAGTCGCGGGCCGTGAGGTCGTCGGGGAGCTGCTTGCGCAGGGCCCGGTGCTCCAGGCCGTGCGCTGAGTAGAGGACCCAGTGGTTGACGAGGGTGCGGACGTCCCAGTCGCCGCACCCGCTCGGCTCGGGCAGGCGCGCCGCGTCGACCCCGCGCGCGACCCTGACGGCCTCCGCGGCGCATTCCTTCATCGACGTGTACTCGATCATGGAGGTGTACTCGGTTTCCATGCGGAAAGCGTCTCGCGCGGGGGCCGCCGGCGGCTTGAAGAAATGCGACAGCTACCGCGTCGCCGCGTCGGCCTCCGCCACGAGGTCCGCAATCGTCATGGACCCGGCCGGCCTGCGCTCGCGGGCAAAGCGGTCGGCCACCGACTGCAGGGCGTCGTTGACCGGGGTCGGCACACCGTGCAGCCGTCCGAGCAGGCCCATCTCGCCGTTGAGGTAGTCGGACTCGATGGTGCCCGTGCCCCGGCTGAGGGACTGCCACGACGAGCCGCCGCTGCGTTCCGAGCCGTCGAAGGGCTCGAACCGTATCTTGTCGCCGCGGGACTCCTTCTCCTCCTCCTTGGAGGCGAACGCGATCCCCGCCGCGCCTAGCACGGCCTCGCCCTCCGCGCGGGCGCGCCCGTGGAGGGCGAGCCCCTCCTCGCTGGAGATCACCCCGGACACGGCCTCGATCGCGTTGGCCAGGTTGCCGAGGAGCTTGGCGTACTTCCAGCGCATCACGTCGGGCACGACGGGGGCCTCGAAGAAGGACTTCTCCAGATCGGCGGAGATGCGATGGGCGGTCTCGTCGACGCCTCCCGGGAACCCGCCGATGTGCAGGATGCCGGTGAGCGGGGTGCCCGCGGCGGACACGACGCCGGGCTCGACGAACGTGGCGGGCAGCCACACGCACATGCCGTACACGCGCCGGAAGAGCCGCAGCGCGAGGCGCTCGCTCTCCACTCCGTTCTGCGCGCAGACCAGTGGCAGCAGCTCGGCGGCGGTGCCGCCTCCGGCGACCGGCCGCCCGGCCCACGCTTCGAGCGCCGCGACGCTGTCCTGGGTCTTCACGGCGAGCACGAGGACGTCGTCCGGGCTCAGTTCGCCGAGCTCCTCGGGCCCGGCGACGACCGGGAGGCGGTGGATGTGCGGGCCGTCGGGGGTGACGAGACGGAGTCCGTGGTCCCGCAGTGCCTCGTACTGCTTGCCGCGGGCGACGAGGACGACGTCGTGCCCGGCCTGTGCGAGCCGGCCGCCGATGGCGCCGCCGACCGCTCCTGCTCCGATGATGAGATAGCGCATGCCAACGAGCCTGTCACAGAAGGCTGTAGGGGCCACTCACGATCGGACAAACTCTCTGCTCCGCGCACTGAGGCGTGCGAGCCTGCTCCCCGTGCGTACACGCTTGGCCCTCTGGGGGGGCCGGACTCCTCTGCCTGCTCGTGGCGGTTCTCGGCGGCTGCTCGGCCTCCCGGCAGTGGCGGCAGGCGGAGCGGATCGACGCGGCTCCGGTCCGCGTCACCGGCGTCGTCACCGCCGTCGAGCACGTGCCGAAGAGTGGTGACGAGCAGGTGATCGCGTACGAGGTCCAGGGTCACCGGTACACCGCCAGGAGATCGCTGGGCACGGGCCCCGGCAGTCCCGGGGCCGGTCACCGGGTGTGTCTGGAGGCCGACCTCGATCACCCCGACGTGGTGCGGCTCTGCGGTGAGCGGTATCCGTCGGGCGACGACATGTATCCCACGTACGTCCTGGTCACGGTCACCGGAGCCATCGGGGCCTGCGTAGTCGCGGGCGTCGCCGTCGGGGTCCGCCGCCGCATCGACTCGAAGCCGGCGCGCTGACGCCTCCGCGCCGCGCTCACTCCCGGCTGAACGGCGTCCCCTGGTGGAAGTACAGCAGCCAGCGGCCCTCGACGTCCTGTCGCCAGAGTGAACTGCGGTGAGCGCAGACGCCGTTGCGGTCGGTGTCGAAGGTCAGATGGACGAGGCCGGGGCCGAGTCGCACGCCCTTCATCCGCGAGACGGTGAGGGGCCGCACGCCCGGCTCGCGCGTGGCGCAGAGCTCGGCGATGATCGAGGCGCGGTCCCAGCGGCGGCCCGACGCGCCGAACTCGAAGTAGTCGGGGTGCAGCAGCGCGCCGAGCAGCTCCGGGGAGCGGCGCACGGCCGGGTCGAGCAACCGTAGTTCACCCTCGATGGCGGCCTCGACTGCGGCGTCGAGCTCAGGCACCGGTCATCTCCACGAGCTTGACGACGGTGTTCCAGTTGCGGGTGGTGGCGATGAGGCCCTTGTTCAGGGCCGGCCGGGCGAGCACGACGGCGAGCTTCGAGCGGCCGAGGCCCTCGGGAGCGTAGAGGTACAGCTCGCGCGGGCCGAGCCGGAAGTCCTCGGGGGCGAACGCAGCCGGGTCGACGGGGGCGAATCGCTCGGGGTCCACGGGCCCGGAGAAGTAGGTGACGTGCAGCTGCTTGCCTTCGAGCGAGTCGGCGTCGAAGGGGCACGCGTCCGCGACCGACGCGAGGTAGGCGTGGTCGCGCACGATCACGTCCACGGCGAAGCCGAACTCCTTCTCGATGGCCTCGCTCAGCTCCGCCGCGAGGGCCTCCTCGTCGCCGTGTTCGCTGCTGAACGTCGCGTTGCCGCTCTGGAGATACGTCCGTACGTCGCCGTGCCCGAGCCCTTCGATCAGGGGGCGAAGTCGCGCCATCGGGACCTTTTTGCTGCCGCCCACATTGATGCCGCGGAGCAGTGCCGCATACGCCTTTGTCGCCATGGGGGACACGATAGGCGGCCGCCGCGCCCCGTGGGGGAGGGCACGGCGACCGCCGGTCAGGGGTGCAGCGGCGCTACTCGACGATCTTGAGGAGCTTGTTCGGCGTGCCCTCGCTCGCGTTGGAGATCTTGTCGGGGGTCGCGCCGTCGGTCAGTGCCTTGGAGACGTCCGCGGGGGTCGCGTCCGGGTGACCGCTCAGGTAGACGGCTGCGGCGCCCACGACATGGGGGGTCGCCATCGACGTACCGGAGATGGTGTTGGTGGCGTCGTCGCCGGTGTTCCAGTCGGAGGTGATGTCCGAGCCGGGGGCGTAGATGTCCACGACGGAGCCGTAGTTGGAGAAGTCGGACTGCTCGTCGTCCTTGGTGGAGGACGCGACGGTGATGGCCTCCTTGACGCGGGCCGGGGAGCCGCCGGACGCGTCGGTCGACTCGTTGCCCGCGGCGACCGCGAAGGTGACGCCGGAGGCGATGGCCTTCTGGACGGCCGCGTCGAGCGCCTCGTCGGCGCCTCCGCCGAGCGACATGTTGGCGACGGACGGGCCCTGGTGGTTCTTGGTGACCCAGTCGATGCCCGCGACGACCTGCTCGGTGGTGCCCGAGCCCTCGTTGTCGAGGACGCGGACGGCGACGATCTTCGCCTTCTTGGCGACGCCGTGCGCCTCACCGGCGATGGTCCCGGCGACGTGCGTGCCGTGGCCGTTGCCGTCGTCGGCGTTGTCGTCGTTGTCGATGGCGTCGAAGCCGGAGGTGGCGCGGCCGCCGAAGTCCTTGTGGCTGACGCGGACGCCGGTGTCGATGACGTACGCGGTCACGCCCTCTCCGGCGCTGTCCGGGTATGTGTACTTCTTGTCGCCCGCGGTGTCCGCCTGGTCGATGCGGTCGAGGCCCCACGACGGCGGGTTGTCCTGGGTCGCGTCGATGTGGAATTTCTTGTTCTGGACGACCTTGGCGACCGACGAATCGGCGGCGAGGCGCTTGGCCTCGGTCTCCGAAAGACCGTTGACGGAGAATCCGTTGACGGCGGAGGAGTAGGCGCGCTTCAGCTTGCCGCCGTACTCCTTGGCGAGGTCCTGCTTGGCGTCCGTGTTCGCCTTCTGGTCCAGCAGCACGATGTAGCTGCCGGAGACGGTGCCCTTGGCGTCGAGCCCGTAGACCTTGCCCTCGGCCGGGGTCGAGGCGCCGGCCAGGGAGCCCGCGAAGACGGTCACTCCGACCGCGGTGGCAGCGGTGGCTATCGCCGCGGTGAGCTTCATCGTGCTGCGGGCACGCTTGTGAGTTGCCATGAAGAGGGGTCTCCTCGTGGTTTCTGTGGGGGGGTTTGTGGGGGGTTTGCTGATGGATCTCACGCATCCCCCGGCAATCTCCGGAAGATCTCCGGGGGTTGGCACGAAACCCTGTCCGATTGACGCGACCAGATCAAGACCTACATACAGCTGTGACTTGTTCAACAAGCCTTCGTAATAACAATTCGGGCTTCGACCGACACTTCGGACTCCGGGAATTCCCTATAGATGTAGGGGCCTTGAGTCCTCCTGAGTGGGGAGCACGCCCCGCCCGCAAGGAGGAGCCGGGCCCCCGCCGGCTCACCGGGCAGCACGACGAGACGCACTTATCGGGCCCATACCTTCGATACGGAGGTGGCGGCACGGTGCTGTCACCGCACACAAGGGGGCAGCCCGTCATGGGGAACCGAGACACGCGGGTACGGGGCCTGGCGGCCCGGGCCGGCGGCTGGAGCGTGCGGCACCGATGGGCTGCCGTGGGGATCTGGGTGCTTTTCGTGGTCCTGGCCATGGGGATCGGCTCGGCCGCCGGCCGCGTCGACGTGTCGGACAGCGATCAGCTCCAGGGAGAGACCACGCGGGCGGCGCGCATCATCGACGACGCCGGTATCGAGGAGCCCGCGGGCGAGACCGTGCTCGTCCAGGGCAGGGACGGCAAAGTGCGGGCCACGGACGCCGACTTCCGGCGGGCCGTCGACGAGGTCGTGAAGGCGGTCCAGGGCACGGGCGCCGTCACGAACGTGAAGTCGCCCTACGACCCACGGGCGAAGACGATCTCCAAGGACGGCCGCAGCGCGCTCGTCCAGTTCGACATGCGCGGCGACCCCGGCACGGCGAGCGACCGCGTGGAACCGGTACTCAAGGCCGTCGAGAAGGTCCAGCGGACCCATGGCTCGCTGCGGATCGAGGAGATCGGCGGCGCGAGCATGGGCAAGACGTTCGAGGACGCCTTCGGCAACGACTTCCAGCGGGCCGAGTACTCGGCGGTCCCGGTCGCCCTCGGCATCCTCCTCATCGCGTTCGGCGCACTGGTCGCCGCCCTCCTCCCGGTCGCCCTGGCCGTCACCGCGATCATGGCGACGATGGGTCTGATGGGCATCGTCAGCCACCTCCAGCCGATGAGCGACACCGCCAACTCCGTGATGCTGCTGGTGGGTCTCGCGGTCGGCGTCGACTACTGCCTGTTCTATCTGCGGCGCGAGCGCGAGGAGCGGATGAAGGGTCACGACCCGCAGACCGCGCTGCGGGTGGCGGCGGCGACGAGCGGCCGGGCCATCATCGTCTCGGGTGTCACGGTCTGCGTGGCGATGGCGGGCATGCTGTTCACGGGGCTCGCCGAGTTCCAGGCGATGGGCCTCGCCTCGCTCATGGTCGTGGCGGTCGCCATGGTGGGCTCCGTGACGGTGCTGCCGGCGCTGCTCTCGCTGCTCGGCGAGCGCGTCGAGAAGGGGCGGCTGCCGTTCCTGAACCGCGACAGGCGAAGTAACGGGAACGGGGCTCCGGAGGGCAGCCGGTTCTGGCAGGCGGTGCTGCGCGTCGTCCTTGCCCGGCCCGCCGTGTCCGTGGTCGTCGCGGTCGGCGCGCTGCTCGCGGTGACCGCCCCGGCGCTCGGCATGAAGACCCAGAACCTCACCCTGGACCAGGAGTTCGGCGACTCGCTGCCGATCGTGGCGACGTACGACCGGCTCAACGACGCGTTCCCCGGCGGCTCCGAGCCGGCCGAGGTGGTCGTCAAGGCCGCCGACATCAACGCGCCCGAGGTGCGGAGCGCGATCGCCGACTTCCGTGCGGCGGCGGTCAGTTCGGGCGCTTCGCGCGGCCCGGTGGATCTCACCGTGCACGGCCGCGAGAACGTGGCGTTCATCAGCGTCCCGCTGGTCGGCGGCTCCGACCAGGACAGGGCGGAAAAGAGCCTCGCGCTGATCAGGGACCAGGTGCGCCCGGACACGCTCGGCAAGGTCGACGGGGTCGAGGCGCCCGTCACCGGTCAGGTCGCGGGATCGAAGGACTTCAACGACCAGATCGTCGGCTCGGTGGTCCCGGTGTTCGCGTTCGTCGTGGTCTTCGCGTTCCTGCTGATGTTGCTGTCGTTCCGCTCGCTGACGGTGGCGATCACCTCGATCGCCCTCAACCTGCTGTCCGTGGGCGCCGCTTACGGCATCCTGGTCGCCGTCTTCCAGAACGGCTGGGGCGCGTCCCTGGTCGGCGCGGAGGGCGTGGGCGCGATCATCTCCTGGCTGCCGCTGTTCCTCTTCGTGATCCTCTTCGGGCTCTCGATGGACTACCACGTGTTCGTGGTGTCGCGGATCCGGGAGGCGCGGCTTCAGGGACGTACGAACAAGGACGCCATCACACACGGCGTGGTGACGACCGCGGGCGTGGTCACCAGCGCGGCGGTCATCATGGTGGCCGTCTTCGCGATCTTCGGGACGCTGTCCATGCAGTCGTTCAAGCAGATGGGCGTGGGCCTGGCGGCCGCGGTGCTCATCGACGCGACGGTCATCCGCGGCATCCTGCTCCCCGCCGTGATGGCGCTCCTCGGGGAGCGGAACTGGTACCTGCCGAAGTGGCTGCACCGGCTGCCCGACCTGACGCACGACGAGGTGGCCGCTCCCCCGCCGCCGTCCGTGACGGACGAGAGGGTGGGGGTGTGACGACGGCGTACGGCTGAGGTACGCGTCGGGGGTGCCCCGTGGGACCGTCGGGTCCGGCGGGGCACCCCCTCACGTTCAGGCCGCAGCGGCCTGACGGCTGCGTTCCGCGAACGAGTCGATCGTGCGCGTGAAGTCACGGGTCGACAGCAACAGCTTGTAGATGATGGCGAGTTCGAAGGCGAGCAGGAGCGCTCCGGAGACGATCGTCGCCCACAGGACCTGGTCGATCAGCGGGCCGATCATGAAGACGCCCATCTGGAACTCGATCCCGCTGATCAGATGGGTGCGGATGCGGTGGCGGAGCAGGAACGAGCGCATCCGCAGGTATACGGGGAAGCGGCTCCTGAACTCCTGGTGCAGGTCGACGACTTGGGGCGCGGGCCGCGGTGCGGCCTCCGCGATCCCCTGGGCCGAGCGTGCCTTCTGGAGGTCCTGCTCGATGTCCGCCTCGGGGTTGTCGCGCAGGAGGTCCTCCATGAAGGCGAGCTCGGCCTCGTTCTCGGCGCGCCGTGCCTCCCTGACCCGCTCCTTGATCTGCTTGCGCATGGAGTGGCGGATCTTGAAGATCTCCAGGGAGTTGATGTAGCGCAGGGTGTCGAGGCCGACGACGGCCAGGGCGAGCCAGATGTAGAGCTCGTCACCGGTGCGTTCGTACTGGCCCGCCATGAGCGCGACCCCGCACAGCATGACGCGGATGCGGTCGAAGACGAAGTCCAGCCAGGCACCGAAGACCGACCCCTGGCCGGTGAGCCGGGCGACCTTGCCGTCCATGCAGTCGAGGACGAACGACAGGTGGTAGACGACGGCGCCGGCGATGAGCCAGCGCCAGTCGCCCAGCCAGAAGAGGACGGCTGAGCCGAGGCCCAGGATGAAGGCGCCCCAGGTGATCTGGTTCGGGGTGATCCTCGTGCGCATCGCCGTCAGCCGCACCAGCGGCGTGGCGACCGGGTCGACGAGGAGCACGGTCCACCACGCGTCCCGTTTCTTCTGGGTGATGCGGCGCACCTCGTCGAGGGGCGGTATGTCTCGGCGCATGGCTGGTCAACTTCCTGGCGTTCGAGGTGAGTTCACCTCACGCTAGGAAGCCCTTCATACGAGGTTCAAGTAGCGCAGCGTGCAACCTTTGGCCGGGGGTAACAGTCGAACCCCATGACCAAGTCGATGACTTCGCCAGGAGCCACCCGCGTTACCCGAGCGTTACGGAATGACCCGACCGTTACCTGACGTGCGCGATCGCTTCACGCCTCCCGTGGAACCAGACCGCCGGCTACGCGGCCGAGAGGGTGAGCACCCCATACGGGCAAATCACCTCATCCTACGCATACTGCCTTCCGGGTTGATTGGTGGTGCCATCAGAAACCCCCGACACGGAACTGCGGTTAAAGGCAGGCCGACTCCCTCGCTCTCGAACGGAGACTGCCCGTGTGCGGGTCCAGCCTGCCTATCCCAGCCGCCCGGCCCGTGATCGGCGAAGCCGAGATCGAAGCCGCCGTACGCGTCATGCGTAGCGGCCATGTCATCCAGGGGCCAGAGGTGGCCGCCTTCGAGGAGAAGTTCTCGGAGCTGGTCGCCGACCGCAGCTGTGTAGCGGTCAACTCCGGCACCTCCGCGCTGCAGCTGAGCCTCATGGCGCTCGGCATCGGAGCGGGCGACGAGGTGGTGGTGCCCTCCTTCTCGTTCGCCGCCACCGCCAACGCGGTACGCCTGGTGGGCGCCGAACCCGTCTTCGCCGACATCACGCCCGGCACCTACTGCCTCGATCCGCTCGCCGCGGCGGCTGCGATCGGCCCGCGGACCGCGGCGCTGATGCCGGTGCATCTGTACGGACACCCCGCCGCCATGGACCACCTGATGCCGCTCGCCGCGCGCCATGGCCTCGCCGTCGTCGAGGACGCCTGCCAGGCGCACGGCGCCGCCCTGCACGGTCAGCCCGTCGGAACCTTCGGGCAGGCCGGATGCTTCAGCTTCTATCCGACGAAGAACATGCACGCGCTCGAAGGCGGCATGATCACCACCGCCGACCCCGAACTGGCCCGCACCCTCAGACTGCTCAGGAACCAGGGCATGGAACAGCGGTACGAGAACGAGATCGTCGGCGCCAACATGCGGATGACCGACGTCGCGGCGGCCGTCGGCCGTGAGCAGCTGAAGCAGTTGCCTGCGTGGACCGAGCAGCGGCGGGCCAACGCCAAGGTGCTCGACTCCCGTATCGAGGGGCTGCCCGTGCCGCAGGTGGCCGACGGCGCCCGGCACGTCTACCACCAGTACACCGTCGCCATCCCCGACGGCCGCAGGGACGCCGTACAGCAGGAACTGGCGCGGCAGGGCATCGGCAGCGCGGTGTACTACCCGACGCCGATCCACCGTCTGAAGCCGTACCACGACCCGGCCGGCCCTCCCTTGCCCGAGACCGACCGCGCTGCCGCCGCGGTGCTCTCGCTGCCGGTCCACCCGACCCTCGGGCAGGGCGAGCTGGAGCGCGTCGCCCGGGCCGTGAGCGTCGCCGGAGGTGCCCGGTGAGCAAGCAGACCCTGCGTGCGGGACTTGTCGGTCTGGGTGCGATGGGACGCAACCACGCCCGGGTGCTGTCGTCGCTCGACGGCGTCGAACTCGTCGGCGTCATGGACCCGGCGGGAGACGCCACGGGCGCTGCACGTGGCGCCCCGGTCTTCGCCACCCTGCCTGAACTGCTCGCGCTCGGCCTCGACTACGCCGTGGTCGCCTGCCCCACCGCGCTGCACGAGGAGATCGGCCTCGCCCTGGCCGCGGACGGCGTGTGCGCGCTGATCGAGAAGCCGCTCGCCCACTCCGCGACTGCGGCCCGACGACTGGTCGACGCCTTCGACAGGGCCGGTCTGATCGCCGGGGTCGGGCACATCGAGCGCTTCAACCCGGCGTTGCAGAGCCTGCGTTCGCGCCTGGAGGCGGGCGAGCTGGGTGAGATGTTCCAGGTGGTCACGCGGCGGCAGGGGCCCTTCCCGCAGCGCATCGCGGACGTGGGCGTCGTCAAGGACCTGGCGACCCACGACATCGATCTCACCAGCTGGGTGACGGGGTGTCACTACGCTTCCTTGGCGGCCCGCACGCTCTCCAAGAGCGGCCGCCCGCACGAGGACATGGTCGCGGTCGTCGGTGAGCTCACCAACGGCACCATGGTCAGCCACCTCGTGAACTGGCTGAGCCCGCTCAAAGAGCGCTTCACGGCGGTGACCGGCGAGCACGGCTGCTTCATCGCGGACACCCTCACCGCGGACCTCACCTTCCATGCCAACGGCGCCGTCGCCACGGAGTGGGAAGCGCTGAGCACCTTCCGCGGAGCCGCCGAGGGCGACATGGTCCGGTACGCCATCCCCAAGCGCGAGCCGCTGTTCGTCGAGCACGAGCGGTTCCGCGACGCCGTGGAAGGCAAGGGCACGGACATCGTCACCCTGGAGCAGGGGCTGAGGACGGTCGAGGTCGCCGAGGCGGTCCTCGACTCGGCACGGCGGAAGACGGACCTGCCGCTGCAGAGCCCGCACCCCCGGAATCTGGCGGCGGTCACCCAGCGGTCGTAGAGCGAGGTGCCCGGTCACGGCAATCGGGTCGGCTCGGGCCTGCCCGGACTGCCGTGGCTTCGCACACCGGGCGACCTGAAGACCCACCACCGAAATGCGCCGTAATTCACCACCGCATTGACGATGGTCGACGTGGTCTTCGCCGCCACATAGGGCAAACCCAAAGCTGTCAACCCGGTGACCGTCGCCACAGTTGCGCTGTAATTCAGCCCGACGAGCACAAGATATTTGGCAAAGGCCGGTCCGGCCAGTGCGCCGCTGCGAAATACGAAAGCCCTGTTGAGGCCGAAATTGACCGCCAGCACGGTCACAAACGCCAGCGAGGTGGCCGCGGCCAACGGCATACGAAGCCCGCCGTGCAGCAGGACCAGCGTCCCGACATCGATCAGGTAGCACAGTCCTCCCACAAGAAGGAACCTTGCCGTATCGGCCGAGGAAAAGCGGCAAACGGTGTCCCACAGTTTCCGTACGATTTCTGGTACCTTCCCCCCTGCTCCAGCCCATCGTCGCAGACGGGCTCCAGTTGAAGAACCGTGAGAGGTTTTTTCTCCGTGTATCAAAATATGAAAGTCGCGGTTGTGGTGCCGGCGTACAACGAGGAAAAGTTGATCGCCCGGACGATCAACACCACGCCCGATTTCGTCGACCATATCGTGGTGATCGACGACGCCAGCAGTGACTCGACGGCCGTCGAGGCGATCGACGCCGGCGACCCGCGGGTGGTGCTCATCCAGCACGAGAGGAACACCGGGGTCGGTGGAGCGGTCTGCGACGGGCACAAGGAGGCATTGCGGCTGGGGTGTGACGTTTCGGTGGTCATGGCGGGCGACGGGCAGATGGACCCGGCCTACCTTCCCGCCCTGCTGGCTCCGATCTGTGACGGGACCGCCCTCTTCACGAAGGCGAACCGCTTCTACTCGCGCGACTCCTACCGCGGTATGCCGAAACACCGGATTCTCGGAAACGTCATCCTCTCCTTCATGACCAAGCTGGCATCCGGATATTGGCACCTGTTCGACCCCCAGAACGGGTACACCGCGATCCACCGGGCGGCGCTGGAACGGTTGAACCTCGACCGCGTGGCCAAGGACTACTCATTCGAGAACGACCTGCTGATCAATCTGAACATCCTTCGGATCCCGGCCTGCGACGTCCCGATTCCCGCGGTCTACGGGGACGAGGTGTCAACCATGCGGATGCACAAGGTCATTCCGGCGTTGATTGGCCAGCTGGCTCGCGGGTCCGGGCGACGCGTCGTCCTGAAGTACGTCATCTTCTCCTTCTCGCCGATCGCTCTCCTGCTCCTGGCGGGACTGTTCCTGATCGCCTTCGGCAGCGCGGCAAGCACGTGGGTATTGGTCCACACGCTCGGGCCTGCGAGCGCCAGCGCAGGAAGTGTCCTGCTGGCAACCATGCCGATCCTCACCGGAATTCACTTTCTCATCGGCGCCCTCATGCTCGATATCCAGGAGAGCCCGGACCGCCCAGCCGCCACCGCCGGGATCGCAGGCTCCGGATGAAGTCCGCCGCAGCCGGACCCATGGCGGCGTTCTCGCATCAGACCTCCGTGAGAACGCCGTCGTTCTCGGCGTGCAGGACGCCGGTGCCCGGGCATTCCCACATCCCGGTCGAGCCGGGGACCTCGCCGAGCCGCAGGCCCGCACGCCCCACCCAGCCGATGTGACGGGCCGGGACGCCGGCGACCAGGGCGAAGTCCGGCACGTCCCGTGTGACCACGGCACCGGCGGCCACCATCGCCCAGCGGCCGACGTGGACCGGAGCCACGCAGACCGATCGCGCGCCGAGGGACGCGCCCTCGGCGACCGTGACCCCCACGGGCTCCCAGTCGGCACCTCGCTTGGGCCGCCCTTCGGGGTCGACCGAGCGCGGGTTGTGGTCGTTGGTCAGCACGACCGCGGGACCGACGAAGACACCGTGGCCGAGCTCCGCCGGCTCGTAGACCAGGGCGTGGTTCTGAATCTTGACCCCGTCGCCGATCCGGACTCCGGGGCCGACATAGGCGCCCCGCCCCACCACGCAGTTGTCGCCCAGCACGGCCGTCTCACGGATCTGGGCAAGCTCCCACACGGCGGTGCCGGGGCCCACCACGGCCGACTCGTCGACCTGGGCCCCGGCTGCGATCCGGACCGGAGCGAGCGGCGCTTCACTGTTCTGCTTCATGTGTGGTGGAACGACCCAAGGGGTGTCTGGGTTCGGGGACTTGGCCCGTTCGTCTTCTCTCCTACCAGCCTGCCGCCTCTTCGCCGCAAACAGGGCCGAGGGTGATGCAGGCGGTCCCAGCCTCTTCGCACACATGCAGTGTGAAACAGTGCTGGATGGCGCCATAGAAGTAGCCGGTAGCGGTCTCCCCTGCCTTCACCGTTTCCGTGACCCTGCCTGATTCAGGCCCCCCGGTCGTATCCACGTACCACACCGTGTAGGTCATCGGCCGGGCGCCGCCATTTGTGATGACGTACTGGAGGCCGGTTACATCCTGGACTTCTCGTGCCGTGACGCAGACCCTCGTGCTGCCCAGATTTCCACAGGTGCTGGTTGCCTGCCGTTTCTCTTTCGCGGGAGCCGGCTGTTCCCCTTGCCCGGACTCCGCACCAGCAGTCGAGGCGGGAAGGCCCAGCGCAATCACCGCGGTCGCGGCGCCGACCAGTACGGTGCGACGCGAGGTCTCCTTCATAATTCTCTCCTCTCCCCGTCGGCGGTACCTGATCTTGTGTGTCAAGACACTAGGCCACCGCTTTCGCGAAAACGTTCAGCAGGATCTTCTGGATCGCGGTGTCGAACGGAATGCTGCCGGTGAAGGACAGGGAGCCGACCGTGAACACCCAACCTTTGGGGGAAACGGGCGGAACGTAGAGCATTTCGGCCCCGCCTGAATTATTGAGCCCTTCCGCGATCAGTACGGATCCGGGCACGGCGGCCTGTCGACGGTCGACCTCCCAGCCGCTGGCGGCGACGTCGTAGGAGACGCTACCGATGGTGTCTCCCACGTTCAGACCGGTGCCCGCCGTAAAAGGATTGTTATCGGTGTCGCGCACCTTGTACGGGGCGAAGGACATATACGTCGGTGGGAAGTGCGATACGCCCAGGATTTGCGATTCGGACTGTCCGGAATCTGCGAAAACATCTCGTGAGCCGTTGGGTCGTCGAAAAATAACTGCGTTACCGTCCGGCGTGTACTCCATCCGTTCGTAGATTCCGTTCCCGCCCAGGTAGATGATGCGGCCGCCGTTGTTCTGGAAGGCTGCAATGTTGTCACGCGCGGTTTGCGTGAAATACTCGGGATGGGTGGTCAGCACCAGCGCCTTGTAATTCCCGCCCTGCGCAGGTGTCCGCAGCCAGGCGGCACCCGTCGCATGCAGGTCGTTGTCCGCGTAGCAGTCGTACTGGATGCCCTGTGAGCTCATCCATCGAAACAGCAGCAGGTCACTGTAGAGCAGATGGTCGATGATTCCGGTCGCGGTCACATAGGAGTTGTCCCACGAGGTTCCCATATTGGGACGCTGCAGGGTGACGGTCCGCTGCGCACCGGATTGACCGGTCGTATATTGATTGTGCCCGCCCCAGAAATTGTAGGCGTTATAAGTATTGGTCGGCACCAGGACGGCGATCTGTCGCTGTGGCGATGAGGGCCGCACGACGAACATCACGTTGTGTTCTTTGCCCTGGGGTGATTTCAATTGTGATGCGTATACGCCCGAAGGCCAGCTCGCCCCGGTCCCCACGGATACCGAGAAGGACGAATTCCACCCGCACCCTGCGCTGTGATATCCGCTCTGCAGCAGCTGGAACTGCCCGGTTCGAGTAGCGGGCGGGGTGACCGTGACGGGGGCACCGGGTGCAGGAGCGAGGCGAACGGTGGACGACGTGTACGAAGGGAACGTCGTGGAGACGTGGATGCCGAGACTCGTGCCTTGTTGAGTGGACAGGGATGTCGGATAGCCCTGCAACGCCGCCGAATTCTCGCGGGTGAAACCCGAGCCGACCACAGCGCCGGAGCCGCTGGCCCAGTGGACGCCGCTGGCGTCGACGGTCTCGGAGTTGAGCAGGCGATACCACTGGAGTTGGTTGTCGGGGCCCGGCGGATTGGCAGTGCTCGTGTTGATCTTGTACACGGCACCGGAACCATTGGAGAAGAGACCCCTCTCGAACGGCCCCAAAATGGTGGTGTCAACAGGCGCACCACCGTTCGCCCAGTTGAACGATCCAGTTGATCCGAGATAGCGGAACCAGCTGAGCGCGCTGCCGTGCCGCGTTCCAAAAATTACGCCGTTCGGGTCGGCGAACAGTTGGGTGTAGGGCTGCCATTGCGAGCCGATCTTGGCACCCGAATTCGCCGCCCAACTGAAGGAGCCGTTGGTACCGGTATATTTGTACCAACGCAGGTCCCCGTTGCCATCCTGCGCGTAGAGGACGTTGCCCCACCCGCCGATGACACGCGGGAAGTTCCATTGGGTACCGATGCGACTGCCGCTTGCCGAGTGCCAGCTCCCTGCGCCGGTGCCGAGGTTGGACACGATGTATCGGTACCAAATAAGGTCCCCGTTGGGCAGGAAAGCGAAGATCTGTCCGTCGGCGGCGGCCAGGACGAAACGGAATTTCTGCCATCCGGTGCCGATGAGTCGAGGGGCGCCAGAATTTGCCCAGGAGGCGGGGGCGCCCGTCGTCCAATTGATATGCCGATACCAATACAGATTTCCGTCGGCCTGAATCGCGTAGACAATTCCGTTTCCGCCGGGAACCAAGCTCAAGAATCGCTGTTGAGGGTCATAGACCATGCCTTTTGATGCCCTTTCAGATAAACCGCCGTGGGCATGATCGTGCGTTATTGGTCCACGTTCAAGAATCGACACGATCTCATCGGGCCGAGGCCCGTAGAGCGGGGATCAGCGACAGGCAGAGCACGCCGATGAACAGCGGCGCTGCCATGTAGCGGAAGCACGGCGCGGGATTGGCTGCGAGCACGGTGAGCTGCACGCCGAGGGTGACACCCGCCAGGGCGAGCAAGGGACGGCAGCGGCGGGCCCGGGCGAGCAGGGCGACCAGCGCGTAGGTGGCGTAGCACCAGGTGGCGCCACGCCAGAAGAGCCACTCGAGCTGGGGGACGCGGAAGGTGGAGCGGCCGAAGGTGGCCGCGTGGTTGAGGGTCCGGGACAGCGGCCGGGCTGTGAGCACCGGCCGGTACGGGCTGTCCTGGATCGAGCGGAAACCCCAGAGGTCGGCGGGGATCGATGTGCCGTACGTCCATGTCCTGGCGCTCTTGCTCCGCGGTCCGGGGAAGACGGCCCAGGCAATGTGCGCCCGGCACAGCCGCGCGTCGAAGATCTGCTGGGGGGACGTGCGCAGGACGCGCCACCACAACCGCACCAGCGGTTCGGTGAGCCGGTCGGCCGCGGCCCGGTTCAGCGAGGGGCTGTAGTAGAGCACGTCGGACACATAGCAGTTGCTGCCGGCGCCCTGCCAGGTCGAAAGCGGCGCCACCTCGGCCATGAGCCGCAGATCATCCGGGGTGAACAGGCCCGGCGCCTGCGCATAGGTCACCGCCAGGTCGGCGTAGTGCAAGTTGTAGATGAATGCCTTGCTCGGCTGCTCGACGCCGGCCGCCGGATAGACGACGAGCATGAGCAGCAGCGTCAGGGCCGTGGCGGCGCCAGCGAGGCCGGCGATGACGCGCCGGGCTCCGGGCAGCGCCAGGAGCAGGGCCAGTGACGCGATCACGGACATCGGGAAGCCGTTGTTGCGGAAGAGGTCGACGCCCAGGAGCCCGGCGCACAGCAGCAAGAGCTCCGAGCTGTGCAGACGGCCGTTCCACGTGCCGTTCGAGCGTCTGCCCAGGAGCCGTACCGACACCGCGAACACCAGCACCGCACAGATCGTGAACGGCACGTCCTTCCAGACGAAGACGGTGAAGGACCCGAGCGGTGGAGCCGCCGCGCAGGCCACCGCGGCCGGTGCGCTCCATCGCCCCCGTACGCCCAGAGTCCGCAGGCTCGCGCACGTGTAGCCGAGTACCGCGGACATCGCGACCGTCTGCAGCAGCGTCAGCGCAGCGAGGTCCCCCGTGATAACGAGGGTCAGCCAGACCAGCGCGTTGTAGAGCACCGAGTGGTCCGAGCGCCAGTGGCCGGTGGTGACCTGCCACGTGTAGACGACCGAGTCGATGCTCATCAGACCCGGATAGAAGGCCGCCCACCACAGCAGGTAGCAGGCCTGGCACGAGAGGAAGACGGCCAGCGGCAACCGTAGTGCCGGGGGTACGCGCGACCAGAGGGCCCGGGCCTTCGTGGCCGTCTTCACATCGGACCGGCCGGAGCGGACTTGTTGTGGGGGATAAACGGAGATCTCCTGGGCGTTCCGACACCGAGCGGTTTCAGCTGCTCCGTGCGCTTCTCACGGGATGTACTCCACGTTCTTCGGTGAGATGGGTGGGGCGGCTGAAGTCGCTGCGGTGGTGGATGGTGTCGCTCGGGACGCCGGGGGCGGGACGACGGGGCGTCCGGCACCGCGCAGCGCGGGAATGAGTGACAGGCCGAGCACGCCGATGAACATGGGGGCCGCCATGTAGCGGAAGCACGGCGAGGGGGTCGCGACGAATACGGTGAGCTGATTTCCGAGGGTGACGCCTGCCAGGGCGAACAGGGGGCGGCAGCCACGGGCCCGGGCGAGCCGGGTGACGAGCACGTAGGTGGCGTAGCACCAGATCGCGCCGCGCCACAGGAGCCACTCCAGCTGGGGAACGCGCGAGGCGGCATACGCGAAGACGCCCACGTCGTGGAGGGCTTGGGACGGGGGCCGGGGCTGGGCCGCCTGTCGGTAGGGGCTCGTCCGCATCTCCGGGTACCACTTGTAGAACACTGGGTTCACCCAGTTGAGGGAGTTGTACGTCCTGCCTCCTTGATCCTGCGGCCCGGGGAAGACGGCCCAGGCGATGTGCCCGCGGCAGATCCGTGCGCCCATCACTTTCTGGGGGGCCTTGCGCAGGGTGCGCCACCACAACTGCACGAGAGGTTCGGTGAGTTGATCGGTGACATGCCTGTTCAGCTTCCGGTACAGCGGGTCGGAGGCAAAGCAGGTGGCTCCGGTCGCACGCCAGTCCGAGAGCGGCGCCGCCCGGGCCATCAATCGCAGATCATCCTGGGTGAACAGGCCCGGCGCCTGCGCATAGGTCACCGCCAGGTCGGCGTAGTGGAGGTTGTAGACCAGCGTCTTGGGCGGCTTCTGGATACCGACCGCCGAATAGACCACGAGCATCAGCGTCAGTGTCACGGCGGTGGTGACGGTGACCAGCACGGCGATCGTGCGGCGGGCCCCGGGCAGCACCAGAAGAAGGCTCAGGGCGGCGATCACGGCAACGGGGAAGCCGTTGTTGCGGAAGAGGCCGATCCCGAGGAACGCGACGCACAGCAGCAGGAGTTCGGAGCGTCGCAGGTGGCCGTTCCACCTCCCCTGCAGCCGCCTGCCCACCAGTCGTACCGTCACGGCGAAGGCCAGCACCGCACAGATCGTGAACGGCACGTCCTTGCCCACGTAGACGGTGAACACACCGAGCGGTGGAGCCGCCGCGCAGGCCACTGCGGCCGGTGCGCTCCACCGTCCGCGTACGCCGAGTGTGCACAGGCTCGCGCACGTGTAACCGAGTACCGCGGACATCGCGACCGTCTGCAGGAGCGTCAGCGCCGCGAAGCCCCCGGTGCTGTTGAGGGACAGCCAGAGCAGGGAGTTGTAGAGGACCGAGTGATTGGAGATCCAGTGGTCGGTGGTGACCTGCCAGGTGTAGGCGAGCGCGTCGTAGTCGATCAGGCCCGGGTAGAACGCCATCCACCACAGCAAGTAGCAGGCCTGGCAGGAAAGGTAGACGACGAGCGGCAAGCGCAGCGCCGGCGGTACGCGCGACCACAGCTCGTGGGCCCGGGCTGCCGCCGTTGAGGAATGGAGCCGGGAACGGGGCGCTGTGGCTGACATGGCGGAGATCTCCTGGGCGTTCGGACCGGAGCGGCGAGCGGAAGGTGAGAGGAAGGACAGGGCGGTGGCTCACGCTGCGGCCCTGGTCATCGTGTGCCGTCCGGGACTGCGGGGTGCGCGGCGTCGCGGAGCTGTCGTGCGTCCTGCTGAGGGATGGCCGACGGGGGGTACTCCTGGCCGAGCATGATCAGGGAGACCACCCGGGCGGCCGCATGCCCGTCGTCGTACGGACAGAACCGTCGGCGGAAGGCGGCGCGAAGAGCGGCGGAGCGCGCGTCCTGCCATGCCCCGGAGGCGAACAGATCCGTCAACTCTGCGGTGCTGGTGGAGACATGGCCCGGCGGCTCGGCCGGCAGATCGACGTAGGCGCCGCGGGCCGCCCGGTACGCCGCCCAGTCGTCGCCGTGGACGATGATCGGGCGGTCCGTGTTGGCGTAGTCGAACATCAGGGACGAGTAGTCGGTCACCAGGGCGTCGGAGACGAGCATCATGTCCTGTACCGAGGGCTCGTCGGTGACGTCGAGGAGCTGCCCGCGCCGCTGGAGGTCGCGCAGCTGCAGATCACGGATCTCGGCCTTGGCGTCCCTCGGGTGCAAACGGACGAGCAGGGTGACCGTCGGCCCCAGCTCCCTGACCAGGTGCTCGAAGTCGAGCCGCGGCACGTACGACTTGCGGTGGTCGCGCCAGGTCGGGGCGTAGAGCACCACGGTGTTGCCGTCCGGGACACCGAGCCGCTTGCGCAGGGCGCCCGTCCGCAACGTGTCCCCGCGCACCAGCACGTCGTTGCGCGGGGCGCCGGTCGGCAGTGAGGTGAAGTGACAGGGATAGGCGCGGTCCCAGATCTGCTGCGCGTACGGACTGGAGACCAGGCTGAAGTCCCAGCGGTCCGCGCGCCGGAGCATCGCACGGACATCGACGTGATACTTCGCGGCCGGGCGGCCGAGCAGGTCGACGCCCATGTGTCCCAGGGGTGTCCCCTGGTGGGTGTGCACATGGATCTGCCCCGGGCGCTTCACCAGGCCGAGTGTCCAGTCGACGTTGTTGACGAAATACGTGGCGCGGCTCATTACCCGGTGGTATCCCGGTGTGCCCGGGGCGACGTGGTCGATGCCTCCCGGCAGCCGCTCCACGTCGTCCGGCCGCACCACCCACACCGGTTGGATGTGCGGGGCCAGCATCCGGGCCACGTCATGGATGGCCGCCGGATCGCCGAGCACACCGCGGTGCCAGAAGGCCGAGTACACCGCGAGATTCGGATCGAGCGGGCGCCGGCGCTGGGTCCCGGCGATGGCGCTGTTGATCCGCCGTGTGGTCGCCTTGCGCACCTCGCTCTTCTTGCGGAGGGACGCGCGGCGCAGCCGCTCAGCCAGCACGCAGGCCTGGAACACGGGGTAGGGGCTGCCGGGGAGCAGGCGCCACTGGGTGCGGTAGGCATCGTCCGGCGGGGTGAAACCGTCCGGCTTGTAGCGCCGGTAGAACCCCACTGTCTCCCGGTAGAAGGCGGCCCGGTCCTCGGGCAGTACTCGCTCGCCGAGCGGCATCGTCGCCAGGAAGTGGTTGATCATCCGCTCGAAGAGGAGCGGCCTCGACCCGTCCAGTTCCGGGTGTTCGTCGAGAAACGCGAACAGCCCCGCGTACTGCGCGAAGATGTCGAAGTGCCTGCGTCCCGGGGTGCGGGTGATCGCGCCACGTCTGCGCTGCAGATACTGGACGCACACCCGGTCGAGACAGGCGATGCGGCGGGCGCACATCAACGCCTGATAGGTGACCGGGGCGTCCTCGTAGAGACCCTGCTGGTAGGTGAATCCGTGGCCGGTGAAGAAGTCCCGACGGTATGCCTTGTTCCAGGCGACCAGGAACAGATGCAGATACTGGGGACTGCTCATGATGTCGAACGTGTCTGTGCCCGCGGAGGCGAGCAGATCCGCCGTCATGCTCCTGCCGCCACGGCCCCACCAGTGCGTGCGCACATGGTCGAAGACGAGAACGTCCGGGTCGTCGGTGACGGCGAGCCGCTCGTCGATGGCTCGCAGTGCTCCGGGGGTGTAGCTGTCGTCGCTGTCGAGGAAGAGCAGATAGTCGCCGGTGGCGCGGCCGACCCCCGCGTTGCGCGCCCGGCCGAGGCCGACGTTCTGCGGCAGGTGGACCGCGGTGACCCGTGCGTCGCACGCCGCGTACTCGTCGATGATGGTGCCGCAGTTGTCGGGTGAGCAGTCGTCGACCGCGATGACCTCGATGTCGGTGCAGGACTGCGTCAGGATCGAGTCGAGGCACTCGCGCAGATAGCCCTGGACCTTGTAGACGGGGACGATGACGCTGAAACGAGGCACGGGCTCTTCCACGGTCGTGAGGGATGGGGGCGTGCGGTTCGGACGGGTCAGTGGTGCGGGACGCGGACTGCGGCCGGGGCCGGAACGCGCTCGCCCAGCGGAACGACCGGCGGCAGGGCCTCGGCCGGCTCACCGAGCAGCACCCGGCGCACCACCCGCTCCGCGGCAAGCCCGTCGTCGAATTCGCAGAACCGCTCACGAAACGCGCCGCGCAGCCGGGCCGCGGCCTCGCCGTCCCACTCACCGCCGCGGAAGATCCGTGTGAGCTCGTCCTGGGTACGGGCCACCGGACCCGGAGGCGCGGCGAGCAGATCGAAGTAGACGCCCCGTGTCTCCCGGTAGATGTCCCAGTCGTCGGCGTACACGACGATCGGGCGGTCGAGGTTGGCGTAGTCGAACATGATCGACGAGTAGTCCGTGATCAGCGCGTCCGCGGCGAGGCACACCTCCTCGGGCGAACGGTGCTCCGTCACGTCGATCAACGCGCCGGAGCGCAGCATCCCTTCGAGGCCTGCGGCCCCCTCGTAGGAGTGGTGGGCCCGCAGCAGCACGACGAACTCTTCGCCGAGCGCCTCGCAGAACGCGACGAGGTCCAGCTGGGGGAGGAAGTCCGTGCGGTAGTCGCGGTGGGTCGGCGCATACAGCACCGCGATCCGTTCCTCGGGGACGCCGAGGCGGCGCCGGATCGCGGCCACGTCCTCGGCCGTCGACATGTAGAACGCGTCGTTGCGCGGATAGCCGACGTCCAGACTCTCGTACTCGCCCGGGTAGGCCCGCTCCCAGACCTCGGTGGAGTGGCGGTTCGAGGCGAGGTTGAAGTCCCAGCGGTCCACGCGCTGCAGGAGCTTGCCGAGCGGGCCGGCCGCGGCCGCCGCCGCCGGGAACTCCACCTGGTCCACGCCCATGCGCTTGAGCGGGGTGCCGTGCTGGGTCTGCACATGGACGGTGCCGGGACGCTTCTTGACCGACATCTCGAAGTTGACGTTGTTGAAGGTGTACTTGGCGGTGGCCATCACCTCCCAGTAGCGGGCGCTTCCGATCACCACGCTCTCCACGTCCTCCGGCATCTGCCGCGCGTGGTCCTCGGTCGCCAGAAAGACCGTTTTGATGTGCGGGGCCAGACGCCGCGCCGCCGCGTGGATGGCGGCGGGGTTGCAGGTGTAGCCGCGACCCCAGTACGAGGAGAAGACAGCGAGGTTCTCGTCGACCGGCCGTCTGAGGAAGGCCCCGTACGGGTTGCCGGTCCGCTTCCGCAGTCTCCTGAGGAGCCGTCCGACTGGCCGCGCCACCCTGTCGAGGCAGCGCTTCGTGCCGCGCAGTGCGCGGAATGCCGTGTAGGAGCGGGAAGCCAGCAACGCGTGCTGCAGCCCCACGCTGCCTCCTGGCGGGCGGTGGCCCGTGGGTCGGTGCTGACGGTAGAGCCGGGCGGCCCTGCGGAAGTACTGTCGCCGCAGCGCGGGCCTCGGCAGCCGTGCGGGCGATGCCGCTGTCTTGAGCACCCCGCACACCAATTGGTGGAAGACCCTGCCGAGCAGCGCCGCGTCCGGCTTCAGCTCCGCCGCCCGGCGCATCACCAGGTCGAACTGGTCGAGCAGATCCATGTGGTGGAGTCCGGGGATCTGGTTCCGGCTGCCTTGGCGGCGCAGCAGATGGCGTACGCAGATCCGGTCGAGCAGCGCGATCCGCTCGGCCCGCAGCGCGGCCAGCACGCTCCACACCGTGTCGGTGAACATGCCGGGCACGAAGGCCAGTTCGTGCCGGGACACGAAGTCGCGCCGATAGGCCGCGCTCCATGCGGGCACCAGCACATCGGGCAGCGCGGGGTGCTGCTCCACGGTAAAGGTCCCGGCCGGGGCCCCCTGCCACAGCCGCTCGAGCGTCGCCCCCCTACTGCCGTCGAACCAGTGCACCCGCTCATGGTCGAAGAGCAGCAGATCGGGCTCTTCGGACTCGGCGAGCCGGGCGTCGAGGATTCCCAGTGCGCCGGGCACCAGCGTGTCGTCGCCGTCGAGGAAGAGCAGGAACTCGCCTTCAGCGACGGCGATTCCGGCATTGCGTGCGCCCGGCAGGCCGTGACGCGGTGGCGAGTGCACCACCTTGATCCGCGGATCGCGGTCCGCGTGTGCGGCCACGATCGAGGCACACAGCCCTTCCGGGGCGCTGACGACGGCGATCAGTTCGAAGTCGGCGAAGGCCTGGCCGAGCACCGAATCAAGACAGTCGGGCAGTCGCCCCGGCCCGTCGTGGGCGGGAACAACAACGCTGAAGCGGGGCAACACACTCTCCTTCGGTGGGCGTTCAAGCAGCGCTGGTGGGCAGGGTCACGGTTGCCTCCGGCTCCTTCCGCTGACCGGATGCCGCCGGGGCCTCCGCCGGTTGCCGCTCGTCCAACGGCACGACGGACGGCAGGCCCGCCGTCTCCCCGAGGAGGACATGCCGCACGACCCGCTCGGCGGCGCCCCCGTCGTCGTACGGGCAGAAGCGACTGCGGAATGCGGCCCGCCGCTGGGCGGAGCGCGGGCTGCGCCACTCGCCGGTCGCGAAGATGTCGATCAGCTCGTCCTCGCCGTTGGCGACCGCGCCGGGCGGGAAGGCCCAGAGGTCGAAGTAGGTGCCGCGGGCCGCCTCGTAGGCCTCCCGGTCGTCGGCGTACACGACGATCGGGCGGTCCAGATTGGCGTAGTCGAACATGATCGACGAGTAGTCCGTGACCAGCGCGTCGCTCGCCAGGCAGAGGGATTCGACGCAGGGGTGGCCCGAGACGTCGACCAGCCGGGACGAGTCCTTGCCCACGAGCGGAATGCCGGAGAGGTGGTGGGCGCGGGTGAGCAGCGTGAAGCTGGGGCCGAGTGAGCGCAGCATGCGCTCCAGATCGATCGCGTGGCGCTGGGTGCGGCGGTAGTCCCGGTGTGTGGGGGCGTACAGGATCGCGACCGAATCCCGGGGGATGCCCAGAGTCTCGCGCAGCCGGGCCACGTCCTTGCCGGTGGCGTGCTGGTAGATGTCGTTACGCGGATATCCGTACTCGAGCGTGGTGTAGGCGGCGGGGTAGACCCGTTCCCAGACGAGCGTGGAATGGCGGTTCGCGGACAGGACGTAATCCCACTTGTCGCAGTTGGCGACCATGCGTCCGACGTCGGTGTCGCCGACCGCGGCGGGCCGGTCGAGCAGGTCGAGGCCCATGTGCTTGAGCGGGGTGCCGTGCTGGGTCTGCAGGAACACCTGGCCCCGGGCTTTGACAAGTCTTCGGTCGAAGTTGACGTTGTTGACCAGGTATTTGGAGCGGGCCAGCGCCGTCCAGTACGCGGCCGAGCCGGGGGTGAGGCGACGGGTGGCCGCCGGGATCGTGTGGTCGTGCGCGGGGCCCGCGATCCAGGCGGTGCGGATGCGGGGCGCCACTTCGCGGACCTTCGCCTCGATCGCCGCCGGGTTGCAGCCGTAGCCGCGGCCCCAGTAGGCGGAGAAGACGGCGTCGTTCTCGCGCAGCGGAAGGAGCCGTTGGATGCGGTAGTGGATCTGAAGTGCGGCCGCCCTGACGGCACCGTATGCGGCGACGGCAGCGCGGTGGACGTGTCGCTGGAAGGCTCGTGCGCAGTACAGGGCGAGGTAGCTGCGGTGCGCGCCCAGGCGTACCAGGGCGTGCCGGATTCTGGTGCGCGCGCGGGGAGTCGCGCCCGGGCAGCGGTAGCGGCGGCTGTAGGTGCGGGCCTGGCGCAGAAACGCGGCGCGGCTGCCACGCAGCAGCCGGTCGCGCGCCGTGAACACCGTGCTGAAGTGGTCGAGCATCCGGCGGAAGACGAAGGGGCGCCAGCGCGCCAGTTCGGGGTGCGCGTCCAGGTAGGCGAAGACCCGGTCGTACTGGTCGAAGATCTCGAAATGCCTGCGCCCGGGGGAGCAGGTGATCGCTCCCTGTCTGCGCTGCCGGTACCGCACGCAGACCCGGTCGAGCACCGCGATCGAGTTCGCGGTCACCAGCACCGGATAGGTCCAGGAGACGTCCTCGTAGTAGCCGGGAGCGAAGGTGAAGCCCGCTCGCTCCAGGAACTCACGGCGGTAAGCCTTGTTCCAGACGACGTGCAGGACTCTCAGCAGGCCTGGCCTGTCGTCCAGGGTGAAAGACGCCGGGCCCTCCTCGGCGAGCTGGGCCGTGACGACGTCGGGGGCCGTCCTCCCGGTGCAGTACGACCGCACGTAGTCGTAGACCAGGACGTCGGGGGTGTCCGTGTCCTTGAGCCGGTCCGAGATCGCGTGCAGCGCGTCAGGGGTGAGGGAGTCGTCGCTGTCCAGGAAGATCACATACTCGCCGGTGGCGCGTTCGAGCCCGGCGTTGCGGGCTCGGCCGAGACCCGTGTTCTCCGTCAGATGGATGGCACGCACACGCGGATCCCGGGCCGCGAACTCGTCGATGATCGTTCCACTGCCGTCCGGTGAGCAGTCGTCGATCACGATCAACTCAAGATCCGTGAAGGGCTGCTCCAGGACGGATTCCAGGCATTCATGTAGATATGCCTGCACCATGTAAACGGGGACAATCACACTGAATCGTGGCAATACGAATCCATGGGTCGTCTGCGGCGTATTGCCCGAAAACGACCGATAGCATCCGAAGTTACGCGAAATATGGCATATGGGGTACTCCTGAGTGATCAGGGGGCGGAACCGCCGCCCCTCCCCGCCGCCTCCACCAGGTCGGCCGCCCGGGACGTGCCGCCCTCGCCCGCCATGTCCGCCCGGATCTCCTCGAGGCGGCGCGCCACCTCGGGATCGGCCGCCATGGCGAGCACCGTCTCCCTGAGCTTGTCGGGCGTGGCCTCCTCCATCGGTACGTGGCGTGCGACGCCGAGCGCCTGGAGCATGTCGGCGTTGCCGAACTGGTCGACGGCCTGCGGGACCGCGACCATCGGCGTCCCGGTGGCGAGGCCCTCCTGGCTGCCGCCCGCGCCCGCGTGCGTGATGAAGGCGTCGGCCTGCCTGAGGATCGCCAGCTGCGGCACCCAGTGGTGCACCTCGACGTTCGCGGGAATCTCGCCGAGCTCCTCCTCGTCGACGAACTTGCCGATCTGGAGCACCACATGCCAGCCGGGCAGGTCGCCGAAGGCCTCGACGCAGGCGCGGTAGAAGGCGGGCTGCTTGGTGAAGGACGAACCGAGCGAGACGAGGAGGACCTTCTCCGCGCCGGCCGGGCGCTGCCACTCGCCCTGCGCCGCCCGCTCGCCCTGGCAGGCGCCGACGAAGGTGTAGCGGCTCTCGTCGACCCGGTCGGCGTTCGGCTGGAGCGCCTTGGGGATGAGGACGAGACAGCGGTCGGGGCGGCCCATGAAGTCCTCGACCGAGAGGTCGATTCCGTTCGACCGGATCCAGTGCTCGAAGTTCTCGTAGAACGCCTTGCCGCGCGGCGTCTGCTTCAGCGGCTCGAACATCGGCTTGCCGACCTCTTCCTCGTAGCCCTCCCAGGCCACGAGGTTCGGTGAGAACTGCACGATCGGGACGTTCCAGCGGTGGGCCAGGACGCGGGCGGGGTACGCGGTGATGTCGTAGAGGACGAGGTCCGGCTCGTCACCCTCATAGAGGTCGATGAGCTGGGGCAGCGCCTGGATCGCGTCGGTGAGGAAGGGTTCGAGGTTGTCGATCAGCTCCGTGCCCCACGCGTCCGGGTCGTCGTCGGTGGGCAGCGTCGAGTGCCAGATCCTGGGCTCGGCCCCGGCCTCGGCGACCTTCTCGGCGAACTGCGGCGGGATCGCGTACGTCACGCGGTGCCCGCGCGCGACGAGCTCCCTGATCACCTCGATGCTCGGGTTCACGTGCCCGTGGGCGGCGATGGAGAACATGGCGATATGGGCGTTGCTGGGGACGGTCATGCCGACACCGTAAGCGAGACGAACCGTCTCGTGCAACTTAATAATGTCGCCCTTTCGCCGACACCTACGCGTAGAACCGCGAGACGCTCTGCAGGACGCACGCCGGCTTGGCCGCTCCCTCGATCTCGACGGTGCCGTCGACCGTGATCTGCACGCCGCCCGGCACGTCCTCGACTCTGGCGAGACGAGCGGCCAGGCGGATGCGGGAGCCCGCTGGCACGGGGGCGGGGAAACGGACCTTGTTCAGGCCGTAGTTGACCTTCGTGGTGACGCCTTCCACGTCCAGGAGCTCGGTGAACATCGGGATGAAGAGGGAGAGCGTCAGATATCCGTGCGCGATGGGCGCGCCGAAGGGGCCTTCCTTGGCCCGCTCGGGGTCGGTATGGATCCACTGGTGGTCGCCGGTCGCGTCGGCGAAGGTGTCGATCCGCTCTTGCGTGACGTCGATCCAGTCACTGGAACCCAGGTCGCTTCCGGTGAGCTTCTTCAGTTCGGCGAGGCCGTTGACGGTGATGCCCATGAGGGGCTCCTTCGGTGCGTTCTGATGGGGGTGCCGATGTGGGTGCGATACGAGTGGGAAGGGGTCATGAACTGCCGTGCAGGCGGCGGACGTCGGCCTTCACGAGCTTTCCCGAGGCGGTGCGGGGCAGGGCGCCCACGACGACGGCCGACTTCGGGATCTTGTACGGGGCCAGGCGTCCGGAGAGCGACGCGAGGACCTCGTCCGGGTCGGGCGCGCGGCCTTCGCGGGCGACGAGGACCGCCCTGCCGACCTGGCCCCACTTCTCGTCGGGTACGCCGATGACCGCGCACTCCGCGATGTCCGCGTGGGCGAGCAGGGCGTCCTCGACCTCCGCGGGGTAGATGTTCTCGCCGCCTGAAATGATCATGTCTTTGAAGCGGTCGACAATGGTGACGTAGCCGTCCGCGTCGATCCGGGCGGCGTCCCCCGTCCGGAACCAGCCGTCGGCGAACGCGGCGGCGCTCTCGCCGGGCAGGCCCCAGTAACCGGGCATGACATGCGGCCCGCGCACCAGGACCTCGCCCGTCTCGCCCGGCTCCACCGGCGCGAGATCGGGGCGTGCCACGCGTACGTCGCTGAAGAAGTGCGGCACGCCCGCCGTGCCCGCCTTGCTGACGGCGTGCTCGGCGTCGAGGAAGAGGGTGCCGGGCGCCGCCTCGGTCATCCCGTAGCCCTGCAGGAAGGTGAGGCCGCGCTCCTGGTAGGCCGCGATGAGCGGGGTCGGGACGGGCGAGCCGCCGCAGCTGAGCATCCGCAGCGACGACAGGTCGGCGCCCGGCCAGTTCGGTTGCCGTGTGAGCTGGTCGAACATCGTCGGGACGCCGAACATGAAGGTGACCCGGTGGCGCTCGACGAGTTCCAGGGTCGCCGCCGCGTCGAACGAGCCCACCAGGACACAGCTGCCGCCCTTGAGAAGAACGGGCAGGGTGAGCATGTTCAGGCCGGCGGTATGGAAGAGCGGCGCCGCCACGAGCGCGATCTCGTCGGCGATCAGGTCCTGGTCGACCAGGACGTTGACGGCGTTCCAGGTGAGGTTCCCGTGCGTGAGCATGGCGCCCTTGGGCCGGCCCGTCGTCCCGGAGGTGTACATGATGATGCACACGTCGTCGGGGCCGACCTGCTCGTCGATCGGGAGGACCGGGGCGGCGGCCAGCAGTTCCTCGTAGGCCGGTCCGTCCGCCTCGACAGCGGTGCGGACGCCCGGCAGGTCACCGCCCCGCGCGGCGGCGTGCAGCAGCACCGTGGCCCCGGAGTCCCTTATCTGGAAGGCCAGTTCGGGCTCGGCGAGCCGGGTGTTGAGCGGTACGAAGACCGCGCCGAGGAGCCCGGTGGCGAACAGCGTCTCCAGGAACGAGGGGTGGTTGGGGCCGAGGCAGGCGACCCGGTCGCCGCGCCGGACGCCGAGCGCCCGCAGGGCGTGGGCGAGCCGCGTGGTGCGCTCGTGCAGTGCGGCGTAGCTGACGGTGGTGGTGCCGTGGATCAGTGCGGTGCGGTGCGGGGTCTTGCGGGCCCGGCGTGCGGGCCACGACCCCAGTCCCTCATTGCGCATCAAGTGCCCTTTCAGGAGCCGGAGTCGGCGAGTCCGAGCAGCCGGGCGGCGTTCTCCTTGAGGATCTTCGGCCTGACCTCGTCCTTGATCGGGAGATTCGCGAAGTCGGCGAGCCAGCGGTCGGGGGTGAGGACGGGGTAGTCCGAGCCGAACAGCACCTTGTCCTTCAGCAGGGTGTTGGCGTACTGGACGAGCTGCTGCGGGAAGTACTTCGGCGACCAGCCCGAGAGGTCGATGTGCACGCCGGGCTTGTGCGTGGCCACGGCGAGGGCCTCGTCCTGCCAGGGGAACGACGGGTGCGCGAGGATGATCTTCAGATGAGGGAAGTCGGCGGCGACGTCGTCCACGTGCATCGGATTTGAGTACTTGAGGCGGATGCCGCCACCGCCGGGCACGCCCGCGCCGATGCCGGTCTGGCCGGTGTGGAAGAGCGCGACGGCGCCGGTCTCCTCGATCACCTCGTAGAGGCCGTACGCCATACGGTCGTTGGGGAAGAAGCCCTGGATGCTGGGGTGGAACTTGAAGCCGCGTACCCCGTACTCCTCGACCAGGCGCCGGGCCTGCCGGATCCCGGCGCGGCCCCGGAAGGGGTCGATGCTCGCGAACGGGATCAGCACGTCGGGGTTGGCGTGCGCGGCCTCGGCGACCTCTTCGTTGGGGACGGGCTCGGTGCCGGTGGCGGACTCGGCGTCGACGGTGAAGACGACGGCGGCCATCCGCCGCTCGCGGTAGTACGCGGCGGTCTCCTCGAGGGTGGGCTTCCGGTTCCCCTCGACCTTGAAGTAGGCGCTGGACGCGGCGTGCAGTTCGTCGTCGAGCGACGCCCGCCCCTTGGACGACACCTCGGCGTGCGTGTGGACGTCGATCGCGACGAGTTCGTCCACGTCGATCGTGGTCATGGCGGCGTCACTCTCCCGGGATCTTCGGCGCGGGGATGCCGACGGTCTGCGGCTCGCGTCCGACCGACGTGTGCCAGGTCTCGGCGATGGTCCGTGGGCTCCAGCCGCCGTCCGCGTAGGCGACGGACACCTCCTGCGGGTGCGACCACAGGGCGAGCTTGTCGCCGCCGATGCCGACGCACTGGCCCGTGACGTCCCGGGCCGCTTCGGAGGCGAGGAAGGGCACGAGTGCGGCGCAGTCGTCCGGTGTGCCGAAGCCCTCGCCCCTGCGCAGGAAGCCGGGCAGCGGTTCGCCGCCGCGCAGGGCGTCGACGTACGGGGCGAAGGCGGGGATGGTCTCGGTCATCGCGGTCGCGGCGACCGGCACGACGGCGTTCACGGTGACGCCTGCGCGGGCCAACTCCATGGACCAGGTGCGCACCATCGCCGCTATCCCGGCCTTGGCGGCCGCGTAGTTGGTCTGCCCGAAGTTGCCGCGCTGACCGGCCGGCGAGGCGACGAGCACCAGGCTGCCACCCTCGCCCTGTTGGCGCATGCGTACGGCGGCGGCACGGGCGCAGGTGAAGGTGCCCCTGAGGTGGGTGGTGACGACGGCGTCGAAGTCGTCGTCGGTCATCTTCCACAGCACCCTGTCGCGCAGGATTCCGGCGTTGGTGACCATGACGTCCAGCCGGCCGAACTCCGAGACGGCCCGGCCGACGAGGCGCTCGGCGGCCTCGGTGGTGCCCACGGGGACGACCTCGGCGACGGCCCGGCCGCCGGCCTCGGTGATCGTCTTGACGGCCTGCGCGGCGACGTCCGCGTCGATGTCGTTGACGACGACGCTCGCACCGGAGCGGGCGAGGGCCGTGGCGTAGGCGAGGCCGAGTCCGCGGCCGCTTCCGGTGACGACGGCGACCTTGCCGGAGAGGGAAATTGAGGGTGTGTCAGGCAATGGGCGGGTCCTTCCAGGTACGGGTACCGGCCGACGAGAAAGACGTTATGACCAATCATTGTTGTCGTCAATAGTTGCCGTAAGCCTTGAATTCCTTCATGCTGGAGCCTCACGCACGACCTCACGCACCCCCGTGCCCGCACGGACCGACCCCGGAGCCCGACATCACTGACGAAGAGGCGCCCTGGATGCGCGCGCTGCACGCCGACACCGGCTATCTCCTCTACCGGCTCGGGCTGCACTCGGGCCGGCTGTTCAACGCCACGCTCGAAGAGTTCGGCCTGCGGCTGCGGCACTACGCGCTGCTGCGCTACCTCGCCACCGTGGAGGGCGCCCTGCAACGCGAACTGAGCGACCGGCTCGGCTACGACCCGAGCGCCATCGTGAGCCTCGTGGACGACCTGCAGGAACTCGGCCTGGTGGAGCGGGGACCCGCGCCGGGCGACCGGCGCAGCCGCATCGTCGCCCTCACGGACCGGGGCAAGGACGTCCTGCGCGACACCGACAAGGGCAGTCGGCGCGTCACCGACGAACTGCTCGCCCCCCTCGCCCCCGGGGAACGGGCCACGTTGCAGGCCCTGTTGGCGCGGGTCGCGGAAGCGGACCGGGACTGACGCGCCGGACATGACCGAGCCGTCGGAGGACCCCCCGCGCGCGGCGCGCAGCCGTTCCGCGGCGGAGCGGCTGCTTGCGGTGCTCGGCGCGTTCGACCACCGCAGACCCGCGCTGTCCCTCACCGAGATAGGCCGCCGGGCCGGACTGCCGCTGGCCACCGCCCACCGCCTGGTGGGCGAGCTCACCGCGTGGGGCGCCCTCGAACGCGACGCGGCGGGCAGCTACCACGTCGGGCTGCGGATCTGGGAACTCGCGGCGTTGGCCCCGCGCGGCCCCGCCCTGCGGGAGGCCGCGCTGCCCTTCCTCGAGGACCTCTACGAGGCGACCCACGAGAACGTGCACCTCGCCGTGCGCGACGGCCTCGACGTCGTCTACATCGAGCGGCTGTCCGGCCGCCACGCGGTCGGCGTCCGCAGCCGGCTCGGAGCACGCTGGCCGCTGCACGCGACGGGCGTCGGACTCGTCCTCCTCGCTCACAGCGCCAGGACCTTCCAGGACCAGGTCTGCGGGCGGCCGCTCGCCGCCTTCACCCCGCACACCCTGTCCGACCCCGCCCGGCTGCGCCGCGCCCTGGCCGAGGTGCGGCGCACCGGCTGCGCGGTGGCCGACCGCCAGATCACGGACGACGCGGTCTCGGTGGCGGCGCCCGTGCGCGGGCCGCGCGGCGACGTCGTGGCCGCCGTCTCGCTCGTGGTGCCCTCGGCCGGGACGCAGCCGCACTCGCTGGTCCCGGCCGTACGGCTCGCGGGGCGCGGCATCTCGCGCGCCCTGGGCTGGCGGCCCTGACGCGTCAGGGCGATACCGTGCCGGTGTCCGGCAGGGCCGCGGCAGCCGTGCCCGTACCCTCCTCCCGCCCCTCCCCCGGAAGGCTCTTCGCCGGAAGGCTCTTCTCCCGGACCGGGCTCAGGGCGACGAGTACGAGGAGCGCCGACAGTGCCGCGGCCGCCCCGCAGACGACGAACCCGATCGCGTAGCCGTGCCCCAGCGCCTCCAGGGCATAGGGTCCGGCTGCCCCGGGAGGTGAGCCGGCCGGCACGGAGTTCAGGGCGAGCGGGCCGCCCTCGGCGAGTACCTCCCCGGCCGCCGCTCTGGCGCCCGGCGCCAGGTCCGACGCACCGATCGCACCGTCGAGCCGGGACGACGCCTGGCTGAGCGCCACCGCGCCGATGACCGCGGGACCGAGGGTGAAGCCGAAGTCGCGCAGCAGGTTCGTCGAGGCGCTGGCCATGCCCGCGAGATGGGCGGGTGCCGCGTTGACGGCGGTCGCCGTCACGGAGGAGACGGTGAAGGCGAAGCCCACCCCGACCAGGCCGAGCGGCAGGATCAGCGAGGGCAGGGCCCGGTCGGTCACCCGCAGCGAGGCGGCCGCGAAGTCGCCCGCTGCCATCAGGGCCAGGCCGCCGGCCAGCAGCAGACGCGGCGCCACCCGGGTGAGCAGCCGGGTGGTCAGCGGGGTGAGGAACGGGGTGATGCCGTTGAGCAGCAGGAAGGCGAACGCGGTGCGCAGCGGACTCTGGTGCTGGATGGGACCGAGCCGGATGCTGGCCGCGTACGCGGTGCCGAGGAACGCGAACATGCCCACGACGGTGACGGCGGAGGCCACCGCGAACGACCGGTCAGCGAACAGGTCGAGGCGCAACAGTGGTGAGCGCGCCCGCAGTTCGGCGACGACGAACAGGCCGAGGAAGACGGCGGCGACCAGGAAGGCGGTGACCACGGGCACGGAGCCCCAGCCGTCCATCGGCCCCTGGATGACGCCGTAGAGCAGGGCGAACGCGCCGACGCCGATGGTGATCTGCCCGCCGACGTCCAGCGAACGGCCCTCGGGCGCACGGGAGTCGTGGGCGAGCAGCAGGCTGGTGAGGGCGCTCACGGCGGCGACGGCCGTCACCACGACGAAGGCCCACCGCCAGGAGCCGTAGTTCCCGGTGATGCCCCCGAGCAGCGGGGCGAGGAAGCCGCCCGCGGACAGGCTGGACGCCCACAGCGCGATGGCGCGGGTCCGGCTCGCCGCGGTGGTGCTGCCCGCGGCGATCATCGCAAGGGAGGTGGGGAACAGTGCCGCCGCGCCGAGCCCGGCGAGCGCCTGCCCGGCCCACAGCTGGTGCACCCCCGCACTGGCGGCGGCCACCGTCTCGCCGACGCCGAGGAGCACGGCGCCGCCGACGAGCAGCCTCTTGCGCCCGAAGAGGTCGCCAAGGACGCCGAAGGTCAGTTCCAGGACGGTGACGGGGAGCAGGAACGCGTCGGATATCCAGGTCAGCTGGGAGCCGACCGGGTGCAGATGTTCCTGGAACAGGCCGTTGAGGGTGGCGGGAAGGGCGATGCCGATCTGGGCGAGGCAGACCGCGAGACATCCGGCGATCAGGGTTCCGGCGGTGAAGCGGCCGGTGATTCTTCGTACAGGCATGGGACATCCCTGGGGGTCGAAGGTACGGGGGAACGGTTCAGTGGGAGCGGGCGGCGCCGTTCAACTCGCCCGGCCGGTACGGGACATACGCGGCGTCCCCCAGACGCAGGCCGAGCGCGGCGCGCTGCAGGGCCTCGGGCCGCTCGGCGCCGTCCCAGCGCTCGAGGGCGGCCCTGCGGTCGATCGCATGCACCGCGGCGACGGTCTCCCCGGCGGTGAAGGTGCAGTGTCCGGGGCGCGCGACGTACGCCTGCCGCAGCAGGGGCCCGTCCCCGGCCGCCCGCACCCGGTCCGCGAACGCGTCCTCCTGCTCCACGGGGACGAGGTTGTCCGCGACGGTGTGCACGTCGAGCAGCGGTACGCCGAGTCCCTGCCCCGCCGACGAGGTGCGCCGCGCGGCGGCCACCGCGGCCGGGTCGGCCACGGTGCGGGGTCCCGCGGCGAGCACGTCGAGGTCGGCGCGCAGGTCGAGTCCCGCCGCGCGGTACAACTCCCGCACCTGTGGGGCGTGTTCGGAGTGGGCCAGCAGGGTGGCGTAGTCCGCGCCGGCGTTGCCCGAGTTGTTGCCGCCCACCGACTGCTCCATCGCGTACCGGCCGCCCTCGACGAACGCCAGGAGGCCCTGGGCCAGCCACCCGTACTGCTGCTTCTCCTGCGCCTGCGCGTCGTGCGGCGCCGGGGGCCTCGCGCCGGACGACCAGACGGGCAGGTTGAGATAGGCGGCGGCGAGCGCGATGCGGGCCCGGCCCTCCGCGGTGTCCTGCGCGGACGTGACGGCCGCGGTGAGCCGGTCCGCGGTTGCGGACGCCTCGGCCGCGTCGGCGAACCCGGTCAGCCGCACGTCCTGCCCGGGCAGCAGCAGCCGGGCGAGGGCGTACTCCGCGTTGAGCTGGTACGTGTCGAGGTCGGTGCCGCCGGCGACCAGGCCGCACAGGCCGAGCGCGGCGTCGACGCGGCCACCACCGTCACGGGCGATGCGGGCGTTGACCAGGCCGCCCATCGACTGGCCCACGGAGAGGGTGCGCGCCGGGCGGGCCACCGCAGCGGCGAACGCGTCGAGCGTGGCGAACTGGTCGCGCTCGGCGCTCTCCAGGGCCCATATCGAGCCGTGCGGATCGTACGAGGACCCCGCCAACGCGTAGCCCTCGGCGAGGAGTTGGTCGCGCACCGCGGGGCTGGGCGCGTCCTCGGCGACGGTCGGGCCGAAGCCGTGCGAGAAGAGGACGAGGGTGCCGTTCCAGTGGGCGGGGACGTCCGCGATCCAGGTCGCATCGTCGGCCAGGGTTCCGGTCAGGTGCCGGGCGGGCGCCGCGGTGTCGGCCTCGGCGGCGGCCGGGGCCGCGAGGGTGAGGAGCAGCGCGGCGCCGAGCGCGGCGAGGGTGCGGGGCATGGGTGCGGGCACGATGAGGCGCTCCGTTCTGCGGGGGTTCTTTCGGGAGTGCTGTGAGAGCTGCGAGGGAGTGCGGAGGGTGCCGCCGGGGAGTGCCGGCGAATGCGTGGAATGTAGAGCGCAATAATTGTCGAGGTCAATGATTAAAGGCCTCCGGCCTTCTCCGGCTTCCGCCCGGCGGAAGAGCCGTTGCCGGGGGCTCGTCCCCGTCACGACCCTGGTGGCACACCACGGCACGGCGAAGCAGAGCCGCTTCGCCCTTCAGGGACGGGAGTGCCATGTCCGAGTTCGCGCGGAACCAGTGGTATGTAGCGGCGTACGGGACGGAGGTCGGGCGGGAACTGCTCGCCCGCACCGTCCTCGGCGAACCGATCGCCTTCTACCGGACCGAGGACACGGGCGAGGTCGTCGCCCTGGCGGACCGCTGCGTGCACCGTCGCTTCCCGCTCTCGCACAGCCGGCTCGACGGCGACAAGGTGGTCTGCGGCTACCACGGCTTCACCTACGACACGACCGGCACCTGCGTGTACGTCCCCGGGCAGAAACGCATCCCCCGTACCGCCAGGGTGAGTTCATACCCCGTGGCCGAGCTGGACTCCTTCGTGTGGGTGTGGATCGGCGACCCGGCGCTCGCGGACCGGACGACGATCCCGCGGGCCCCGCACCTGGCCGACTCCGCGCACTGGACGACGGTCGGCGGGATGGAGCCCATCGACGCCGACTACGGCCTCCTGGTCGACAACCTGATGGACCTCTCCCACGAGACGTATCTGCACGGCGGCTACATCGGCACGCCCGAGGTCGCCGACACCCCCATGACGACCGAGGTCGACGAGGGCGCGGGCATCGTCCGCGTCAGCCGGCACATGGACGACGCCGAGTGCCCGCCGTTCTACGCCAACTCCACCGGCATCAAGGGCCGTATCACCCGCTGGCAGGACATCGAGTACCACGCCCCCTGCCTGTACCTGCTGCACAGCCGCATCGCCCCGCAGGGGGTCCTGCCGAACCCGGACGGCACCGACCCGGACGCCTTCCACGTGGAGATCACCTACGCGATCACACCGTCCACGCCGGACCAGGTCTACGACTTCTGGGCCGTCTCCCGCGACTTCGGCCACGGCGACGAGGAGATGTCCACGTTCCTGCGCGACTTCAACCACGAGGTGGTCATGCAGGACGTGAACGCGCTGAACCTGCTCCAGAAGACCCTGGAGAGCGAGCCCGCCGGCTACCAGGAACTCAGTATCAACATCGACACGGGCGGCCTCGCCGCTCGCCGGATCCTGTCCCGCCTCGCCGCCGAGGGCGACCGGTCCGCGACCCCCGACAACGTCGCGCGATGAGCCGCCCGCCCACCGCCGAGGTGTACCGCGTCGACTGGGTCCCCGGCACCGACGAACTGCACGGCATCTGCCACTGCGGGGCCGAGCACGACACACAGGACCCCGTGGCGATGTGGCAGTGGATGCTGTCCCACCCCGATCACCAGGAGGACGACCGGTGACCCCGCCCTACGAAGCCGACCTCGTCGTCGCCGCACGGACCGAAGTGGCCACCGGCGTCGTGTCCTTGACGCTCCGCCACCCGCAGGCGGAACCGCTGCCCTCCTGGGAGCCGGGTGCCCACGTCGACCTGGTCCTCACGCACGACCTGGTCCGCCCGTACTCGTTGTGCGGCGACCCCGCCGACCGCACCGCCTGGACCGTCGCCGTCCTCCACGAACCGCGCGGACGCGGCGGATCGGCGTACGTGCACGAGAGGCTGACCCCGGGCGCGGTCGTACGCGTCCGGGGACCACGCAACCACTTCCCGCTCCACGAGGCACCGGGCTACCGATTCGTGGCGGGCGGCATCGGGATCACCCCGATCCTTCCGATGGTGGCCGCCGCCGAGGCGGCGGGCGCCGAGTGGAGCCTGCTGTACGGCGGCCGGACACGCGGCTCGATGGCGTTCCTCGGCCAACTCTCCGCCTACGGCGCGAAGGTGCGCGTCGCGCCGGAGGACGAGACGGGCCTCCTCGACCTCGACGGGTATCTCGGCCCGCCGGACACGAACACCCTGGTCTACTGCTGCGGCCCGGGACCGCTCCTCGACGCCGTCGAGGCCCGGGGCGCCGCTCAAACCGAGCGTTTCCGGCCGGCGCAGGACGGACCGGACGGCGCCGACGGCAGGGACCACGCCTTCGTGGTGGAGCTGCGGCGCTCCGGCCACACCCTGACCGTGCCGCCCGGCCGCAGCATCCTGCACACGGCGCAGGAGGCGGGGGTCGAGGTGCTGTACTCCTGCGCGGAAGGCACCTGCGGGACCTGCGAGACCGACATCGTGGAGGGCACGGCGGACCACCGGGACTCGGTGCTCAGCGCGCAGGAGCGGGCGGCGGGCGAGACGCTGATGATCTGCGTCTCACGCTGCCTGGGCCCGCGCCTCGTCCTCGACATATGACCCCGTTGTAGTGTCTCGCCCTACCTCTGATACCTCGCGAGCACCAGATTTCCGTCCTTCACCAGGCGTTTGCGCAGTTCACCGAGGCCGATCGAGCCGCTGTAGTACTCCTGGAGGGCGGGCGTCGCGACCTTGTCCTTCCATTCCGCGTAGCCGCGCACCGACTGCGCGGGGGCCGAGCGGAGGTCACCGGCGAGGGCCGTGCCGGTCGCCCAGTCGTTCTTCTGCGTGTGCAGGGCCGGGTCCTTCAGCGCCTCGGTGCCGGTGGGCAGCATCCAGTCGCCGAGCGCGAGGCGCACCATGTTCGACGGCTGCAGCAGGAAATCGATGAACTGCGCAGCCTCCTTCTTGTGCGGGCTGTCCTCGGCGACGGACAGGGTCTGCGGGGAGACGCCCTGCGCCAGCCCGTCACGGCCCGCGGGCGCCGGGAGCACCTGCCAGTCGAAACCCTTGGGCGCCTGCTGGACGATCTGCTGGCGGTAGGAGAAGCCGAGCGGAACCATCGCGTACTTGCCGGCGAAGAAGCCGGGAAGCGTGTCGGAGCCGCCCATGCCGAGCGTCGCGCCCGAGGCGCTCGCGTCCGTGTTGACCTGGTCGTGGACCGTGCGGGGCACGACCTGGTCCGCGGCGTCGAAGCGGACCGTCACCTTGCCGTCGGCGCCGCGGTGGAACATGCGTCCGCCGGCCGAGAGGGAGAGGTTGAGGGTCGCCGAGACGGGCTCCTTCAGCGGCCACGCGACACCGAACTTCCTGTCGCCGCTCAGCTTCTTCGTGACGGCCCTGAACTCCTCCCAGGACCAGGGCTTCGCGGGCGTCGGGATGCGTACACCCGCCGCCTTGAGGATCTTCGCGTTGGCGATGAGGACGCGCGGCTCCTGGAGGAACGGCACGCCGTAGACGCCGTCGCCGAAGGTCGTGGTCTCCCAACTGTGCTGCGGGATGCCGGACTTGAGGCGGGCGGGCAGCAGGTCCCGCAGATCGGCGAGGTAGCCGCCGTACGCGAAGTCCGCGAGGTCGTCGGAGGCGTCGTGGATGACGTCGGGCGCCTCCCCTCCCTCGAAGGAGGTGAGCAGCTGGTCGTGGACGCTGTCCCAGCTGCCCTGGACGTACTTGACCTGGATGTCCGGGTGCGCCGCGTTCCACTCCTTGACGAGCTGCTTGTTGGCGTCGACGGACTCCTTCTGCCAGGCGAGGGACTGGTATTCGAGGGTGACCTTGCCGTCGTCGTCCGTTCCGCCGGAGGAACAGCCGGTGAGCAGCAGGGCGACGGCCGCGGTGACGGCGGCCAGCCGGCGTACGCGCCTCATGACTTCACCGCCCCGGCCAGCATCCCGCCGGTGAGTCTGCGCTGGATGAGCGCGAAGATCACCAGTGAGGGCAGGGTCGCGAGGAACGCGGCGGCGGCCAGCGGCCCGAGGTCGGCGACGCCCTCCGCGCCGAGGAAGTGCGTCAGGATCACCGGCAGCGTCTGCCGTTCCGGGCTCTTCATCAGGACGAGCGCGAAGAAGAACTCGTTCCACGCGGTGATGAATGCGAACAGGGACGTCGCCACCAGACCCGGCGCGAGCAGCGGCGCCGTGACGGAGACGAGTGTGCGCAGCTTTCCGGCTCCGTCGACGGCGGCCGCCTCCTCCAGCTCGGGCGGCACGGCCCGGACGTAGCCGACCAGCATCCACAGTGCGAAGGGCAGCGACCACACGACGTAGACCATGATCAGGCCGGGCAGGGAGTTGATCAGGTGCAGGTTCTTCAGGATCAGGAAGAGCGGGATGATCAGCAGGACGAACGGGAACGCCTGGCTGACCACCACCCAGCCCGTCGCCGCGCGGGACAGCGCGGAGCGGTGGCGGGCCATCACGTACGCCATCGGGGTCGCGATGACGACGGCGATCAGGGCCGCGCAGACCGCCACGATCACGGAGTTGGCGGCGGCCCTCAGAAGGGGCTGCTCGTCGAAGGCCTGGCGGAAGTTGGCGAGCGTGGGGTCCTTGGGGATCCACGTGGGGTGCAGGCTCGCGAGTTCGCGGGGCGGCTTGAACGCCGTGGAGATCAGCCACAGGAACGGGAACGCGAGGAAGACCAGATAGGCGAGCAGCGCGAGGTACTGGCCCGCGCGCGCCGGCCTGCTCGGCCGGATGCCGGTACGGGTACGGGTACGGCTCACTGCTCGTCGCCTCCCTTGAGCCGGCCCACGAGGTAGAAGGCGAGGATGACCGAGATGACCGCTACCATCACGCAGCCCATCGCCGCCGCGTAACCGAACTGGCCGTAGCGGAAAGCCTCTTCGTAGGCGAAGAGCATGGGAAGGCGGGTGCGCCCGCCCGGGCCGCCGTTGGTCAGGACGTAGACCAGGGCGAACGAGTTGAAGTTCCAGATGAAGTTGAGCGCGGTGATGGCGAGGGCGACCGGCCTGAGCGCGGGCCACGTCACGGCGCGGAAGCGTCCCCAGGCGCCGGCGCCGTCGAGCGCGGCGGCCTCGTGGAGTTCGGGCGAGGTGTTCTGGAGTCCGGCGAGCAGCGCGACGGTGGTCTGTGGCATGCCCGCCCAGATGCCGACGACGATCACGGCGGGCAGCGCGGTCGCCAGACCGGTGAGCCAGTCGCGCCCGTCACCGAGGCCGAGGTCGCGGATGGTCTCGTTGAGGATGCCCGCGTCCGGGTTGTAGACGAGGCGCCACATGATGCCGACGACCACCTCGGGCATCGCCCAGGGAATGATCGCGAGCGCCCGCGCCAGCCAGCGGAAGCGGAGGTTCTGGTTGAGCAGGAGCGCGAGGCCGAGCGCGAGCAGGAACTGCGGGACGGTCACCCCGACCGCCCACAGCAGGCCGATCCGGAACGAGTCCCAGAACAGCGTGTCGTGCAGCAGGTCCTGGAAGTTGAGCGCCCCCACCCACTGGGTCGGCGCCGTACGGCCGGCCTGCGAGTCGGTGAACGCCAGCGCGATGCCGTAGAGGAGGGGCCCGATGCTGAGCACGAGGATCGGGATGAGGGCGGGCAGGACCAGGAACCAGGCGCCGCGGTCCGCCGGGCGCCCCCGCTCGGGTGGCCCGGACGCTCGCTTCACCGGCCGCGTCGTCGCGGTCGTCAAGGTCACGGATTCGGCTCCTTCGGGCGGCGGGTGGGGGTCCGGCCGCCCCGGCGGCCTCCGTCATCGTGCTGAGGGACCCGTGCCTCGTCAAGCCGCTGTGCACGACGTTGTCCGTTACAGCGCCGACCGGGGCGTATGCGCACGTGAAACGGGTGCGAGACTGGGCGCGGAACATGTGATCGGCGGGAGGCAAGTGATGGACGAGGCGCAGGCGCGGAAGGTGCTCGCGGCGGCGGGGCTCCCCGGCGGGCAGCGGGGCGGCGAGCAGGAGGCCGCGCTGCTGGCGCTCGGCGAGAACGCCGTGTTCGCGCTCGGCGACCTCGTGGTCAAGGTGGGCCGCGACCCCGAACTCCTGGAGCGGGCGCGGCACGAGCTCGCCGTCGCGGGCTGGCTCGCCGGCCAGGGCGTGCCGGCCGTGCGCGCCGCCGAGCCGGAACCGCTCCTCGTGGACGGCCACCCGGTGACGCTGTGGCACCGCGTTCCGGCCGCGCTGCGCCCCGCCGAACCGCGCGACCTGGCCGAGCTGCTCCGCCTCGTGCACGCCCTGCCCGCGCCGCCCTTCGCGCTGCCGCGCCGCGAGCTGCTCGGCGGCGTCGAGCGGTGGCTGCGGCTCGCGGGCGACGCGATCGACCCCGCCGACGCCGCGTATCTGCGTGCGCGGCGCGACGGCTTCGCGGACGCGGCGGCGGCGCTCGTCCCGCGTCTGACGCCGGGCCCGATCCATGGGGACGCGCTGCCGCGCAACGTGCACATCGGCCCCGACGGGCCCGTCCTCGTCGACCTGGAGACGTTCTCCGCCGACCTGCGCGAGCACGACCTGGTCGTCATGGCGCTCTCCCGCGACCGGTACGGCCTCGGCCCCGAGGCGTACGACGCGTTCACGCGGGCGTACGGCTGGGACGTGCGGGAGTGGGACGGGTGCGCCGTGCTGCGCGGCGCGCGCGAGACGGCGAGCTGCGCCTGGGTCGCCCAGCACGCGCCGGTCAACCCCAAGGCGCTCGCGGAGTTCGAGCGCAGGGTGGCGTCTCTGCGGGACGGGGATCCGGCGGTGCGCTGGTACCCGTTCTGACGGGTGCCGTTCCCGGCGCTTGGCTGAACCTCCGCTCGGGCGTGGGCGGCTGAACCTCCGCTCGCGAGACGGCGGTTGGACTCCCGCTCAGGAGTTGTTGGACTTTCGCGCCGAATTCATCCGATCTCTTTCCCATGGTGACGTCCTGGAGCAAGGTACGGCGGAGTTGGCCGACCCTTGCCTGGAGGACCTGATGCCCGCACGCCCTGAACCCGGCTCCGCCGTCTCCCGCCGCTCCGTTCTCAAATACGGCTCAGCCATCGGATCTCTCCTGGCCCTGAGTCAAGTGCCCGCCTTCGCGGCGCAGGCGGCGCCGAGACCCGGCGGGCGCCCGGCCGCGCCACGCCTCGTACCCGAGGCCGACGCTCTCGCGCTGCGGTACGGGTCCCCGGCCGCCGAGGACCAGCTCATGCGGGAGGGGCTGCCGATCGGCAACGGCCGCCTCGGCGCCGTCGTCTCCGGGCACCCGTCCCGCGAGGTCCTGTCCGTCTCGGACGTCAGCCTGTGGACGGGCGGGGCGAACGACGCACTGGAGTCGGACGGCCAATTCCCTTACGACACTGCCCACTTCGGCTCGTACGGCGTCCTCGTCAAGGCGTATCTGGAGGTGCCGGGGCACGATCTGTCCGCCGTGAGCGGCTACCGGCGCCGCCTCGACCTCAGCAACGGCCTGACGACGGTGGAATACGAGCTCGGTGGCACCCGCTACCGGCGGGAGATCTACTGCAGCCACCCCGACGACGTGATCGTCGTCCGGCTCACCCGCGTAGGGGGCGGCACCTGGAGCGGACGCCTCACAATGACCGGGACACGCGGCGAGCCGATCACCGTGGACCCGGCCACCGCGTCCGCCGGGTTCGCCGCGGAACTCGACAACGGCCTCGCCTACGCCGCTGTCGGTCGAGCCGCGACGCACCACGGCGGCACGGTCGGCGCGAGCGGCTCCTCGGTCACCTTCGAGGGCTGCGACGAGGTGCTCCTCGTCCTGAGCGGCGGCACCTCCTACTCCCCCGACGCCGACGGGTTCATCGACCGCGACGCCGACCCGCATGCCACCGCCGCCGCGCGGACCGCCGCAGCGGCGAAGGCCGGCGCGACCCGTCTTCTCGCCGCCCATGTCGCCGACCACCGCGCCCTGTTCGACACCATGAGCGTCGACCTGGGCGCGTCCACCGACGCGCAGCGTGCCCTGGACACCGACAAGCGGCTCCTGGCCCGGCAGGCCTCCGGTGGCCGCCCCGACCCCGAACTCGAGGCGTCTTACGTCCAGTTCGGCCGCTACCTCACAGTGTGCGGCTCCCGCTCCTCGCTGCCGCTCAACCTCCAAGGACTGTGGATCGACCGGAACGACCCGGCGTGGATGGCGGACTACCACACCGACATCAACCTCCAGATGAACTACTGGCCCACCGACAGGACCGGCCTGCCCGACTGCTTCGACGCGCTCGCCGACTACTGCCTCGCCCAGGTCCCGCACTGGGAGAAGCGCACCCACGAGCTGTTCAACGACCCGCGCAACGGCTTCCGCAACACCAGCGGCGAGATCGCCGGCTGGACCACGGCGATCTCCACCAACGCCATGGGCGGCCCCGGCTGGTGGTGGCATCCGGCGGGCAACGCCTGGCTGTGCAACTCCCTCTTCGAGCACTACGAGTTCACCCTCGACCGGCGCTATCTGGCGAAGATCCTGCCGCTCCTGGAGGGGGCCTGCGCGTTCTGGGAGAAGCGGCTCGTCACGGCGACGGTGAAGGACCCGAGGACCGGGGCGGACGTCGAGGTGCTCGTCGACGACCACGACTGGTCGCCGGAACACGGCCCGACCGACGCGCGCGGCATCACGTACGCCCAGGAGCTGGTCTGGCAGCTCTTCGAGAACTTCCGCACCGCCACGGCGGCCCTCGGCGCCTCCAAGGCGTATGCCCGCCGTGTCGCCGCCCTCCAGGACAGGCTGTACCTGCCGCGTGTCAGCCCATCCACGGGCTGGCTGGAGGAGTGGATGGGCGGCGCGAACCTCGGCGAGACGCAGCACCGGCACCTCTCGCACCTCGTCGGCCTGTTCCCCGGTGACCGCGTCAGCCGCGACCGCAGCCCGCACGACATCCTCGTCGGCGTCGACAAGGGCCTCACGGCCCGCGGCATGGACACCTACGGCTGGGGCTGCGCCTGGCGTGCACTGTGCTGGGCGCGGATGAAGGACGCGGAGAAGGCGTACCAGCTCGTCGGCACGGTGCTGCGGCCCTCCGTGAACCACAGCAACGGCACCGCGCCCAACTTCTTCGACATGTACCAACTGGGCGGCAACAGCTCGGTGTTCCAGATCGACGCCAACTTCGGCACGACGGCCGCCGTGATCGAGATGCTCCTCTATTCCCGCCCCGGCCTGGTCGAACTCCTGCCCGCTCTGCCGGTCGCGTGGGGCGCGTCGGGCAAGGTCACCGGCATCGGCGTGCGCGGCGGGTTCACGGCCGACCTGGAGTGGAGGGACGGCGTGGCGACGAAGCTCCGGCTCACCTCGACCGGCGGCCGCACCACCCGCGTAAGGGCCGGCTCCTGGACGAAGGACGTCAGTCTGAAGCCGGGCGCGAGCATCACCCTGGCCCCCTCGTACGCGTCGCAGCGCTACGTACTCGTCAACCGGGCCGACAGCGGCATGGCGATCGAGGTGTCGGGGACCGCCGAGTCCGCGCCGCTGGTCCTGGGCGCGCGCACGGGCGGCGCGTCGCAGCAGTGGAAGTTCGCAAAGGCCCTGGACGGCGGCCACCGCCTGACCAACGTGCACTCCGGCCTGACGGCGGACGTCAGCGGCGGCCAGGCCACGGAGAACGCCCCGATCGTCCAGTACCGGGCCACCGGCGCGGACAACCAGCACTGGCGCGCGGAGTCCACGGACGCCGGCCACGTCCGCCTGGTGTGCGTCCGCACGGGCAAGTCCCTCGGCACGGCCGGCGGTTCTACGGCGACGGGCACGGCGGTCGTCCAGCAGACGTACACGGGCGCGGCGTCGCAGCAGTGGAGGCGGGTTGCCGTGTAGAGCGGCCAGGTGGCGGCGGGATCTTCACGGCTTCACCGGCCTCCGGGCCGGTGGCTCCGTGAAGCCCCCGCCTCACGGCTCAGACCCCGGGCCCCGTCAGCTCCCGCATCGGCCACGTCGTCTCGACCACCGCCTGTGCGTCGCCCTTGCGGCGCAGGAAGGACTGGAAGTCCGCCGCCCACTGCGCGTACCACTCGATCTGGGATTCGTGGAGGCGAGCCGGTCCGAGGGAGGCGACCTTCGGGTGGCGGCCGGCTATCGCGGAGGCCAGGCGCGCGGCGGCGAGGGCGTCGGCGGAGGCGTCGTGCGCGGACTCGAGCGTCACGCCGTACTCCGCGCACACCGCCTCGAGGTTCCGCTTGCCTTTGCGGTAGCGGTCCACCGAGCGGTCGATCGTGTACGGGTCGATGACGGGCGCCGGGTCCACGCCGCCGAGCCGCTCCCGCAGCGACGGCAGGCCATGGCGGCGCAGCTCGGCGGAGAGCAGGGTCAGGTCGAACGCGGCGTTGTACGCGACGACGGGCACGCCCGTGCGCCAGTATCCGACGAGTGTCTCCGCCATGGAGTCCGCGACCCGGTCGGCCGGCTCACCGTCGGACGCCGCTCTCTCGTTGCTGATCCCGTGCACGGCGACCGCGTCGGCCGGGATCTCGACCCCCGGGTCCGCGAGCCACTGCCGGTGACCCAGCGGCCTCGCGTCCTTGACCTCTATCACCGCGCCCGTGACGATGCGCGCCTCGCGCGGATCCGTCCCCGTGGTCTCCAGGTCGAAGCCGACCAGCAGCTCCTGGTGCCATCCCATCGCGGCCCCCTTCTTCATGGTGCGTCCCCGTGTCTCCCCCAGTGGCCACCACGATGACATGGGGCACTGACAACGGGCCGGGAGCGTTCCGCTTCCCGGGGTGCGGCGGGGTCAGGACACAGGCCGGGCGTCCGCCCACGCCAGCTCGAATTCTTCGCGATACGTCGGGAAAAGTCCGGCTTCCTCCCCGTCCTGGGCGTGGGCCTTCACCACGCGCCCGGGCCCGCGCAGCACGAGGACCGGCGCCTCCATGCCCCTGGCCCGGCGCAGATACGACTGGACGACCCCGACGCCGTCCGACCCGTCGCCGTCGACGAGATACGCGGTGAACCGTGGCGTCTCGTCGTAGACCTGGATCTCGAAGGCGCCCGGGTCGCGCAGCCGGGCCCGCACCCGGCGCATGTGCAGGATGTTCATCTCGACGGCGCGGCTCAGCTCGCCCCGCTTGAGGCCCAGCTCGCGCTCCCTGCGCTTGACGGCGCTGGAGGCGGGGTTGAGGAAGAGCAGCCGCACCCGGCAACCGGACTCGGCGAGCCGGACGAGGCGGCGGCCCGAGAAGTTCTGCACCAGCATGTTCAGGCCTATGCCGATGGCGTCGAGGCGGCGCGCGCCGCCGAAGATGTCCTCGGCCGGGAACTGGCGCAGGAGCCGCACCCGGTCCGGGTGCACGCCCACGACGTCGGCGTACCGGTCGCCGACGAGTTCCTCGACGGCGTCCACCGGGAGCCTGCGGGCGGACGGGACGTCCGAGCCCGCGCCGAGCATCTCCAGGAGCCGCCCGGAGGCGCGCTCGGCCTGGGCGAGGACGGCCTCGGACAGGGCGCGGTTGCGCGAGACGACGTTCCGCGTCACCTCGAGCTCGTCGAGGGCGAGTTCGACGTCACGGCGGTCGTCGAAGTACGGCTCGAAGCAGGGCCAGTGCTGCACCATCAGCTCGCGCAACTGCGGCAGGGTGAGGAAGCTGAGGACGTTGTCGTCGGCCGGGTCGAGCAGATAGCCCTTGCGGCGGCTCACCTCGCGCACGGCGACGGCCCGCTGGACCCACTCCTGCCCGGCGGGCCCGGCGGCCGCCACGACCCAGTCGTCCCCGTGGACGGGTTCGTAGATGGGACGCAGCACGGCGGCCACCACGGCCCGCAGCCGCTGTTCGACCAGGTTCAGCCAGATGTAGGCGCGGCCGGCCCGCTGCGCGCGCGTACGGACCTCGCTCCAGGCGTCGGCGCCCCAGGCGAACTCCGACTCCGGTCCGATCTGGGATCCCATGTCCATGGGCCGTGCCAAGGACACCGCTCCGGGCGGGACGTCAGCGGAGCTCCCCTCGTGACCTGCGTCACCAGGGGGCAGCTCCAGCCCACCCGAGCTCACCCACGCACCGCCTTCCGCTCCCCCGAGCAACCCCAGCAACGATCAAGGAAGGGTACTCCGGGAGCGGTCGGCGGTGCAGCCGGATGGGCAGGGTAGTTTCTCAACTGCCGTTTCTGGGCACGCCGTTCTGGTCCGCGAGGTCGGCGGGAGTGAGCGGATTCATAGCGGTCACGTCCCTGGGGGCCAGTGAGAAGCCCTGCCAGTGGACCGGCATCGGCTGCTGGTCCTCATCCCGGGCGATGTGGTGGAACCCGATGTTGACCCAGGTGATCGGGTGCGTGAGCGTCTGCCCGCCGACCCATTTGTCGACGCTGGCGCCGCCGCAGTGCCCGGCCGGGTTGTCGCTCGCGTACTGCTCGCACTTCTTGTACTCGGTGAAGTACACGTCGTGCTTGGTGAACGAACGGCCGGGGAACTTGCTGGAGCGGCCGGGCACGAACTCGTAGGACCTGGGGTGGCCGTCCTTGTTCTTGCCAGCGGTGCTGACGACCCGCCACCAGCGCATGTCCTTCGCGTCACCGGCGAGTTCCTTGGTGACGGGGGTGCGGGTGGTCTTCGTGGTGGGGCTGCCGCTGCCGCGCGGCGCGGTGACCTTGGAGTCGTACTGCTCGACCTTGCTCTTGGGAGAGCCGTCGAGGCCGAAGTTGAGCCGCCAGAAGACGTTGTGGGCGTGGCTCTCGGCGTAGGCGCGGGCGCCCTTGCCGATCGGCCAGCCCTTGCCGTCCGTGCCGTTGTAGTCGTACGGGGAGAGGCTGCCGGTCGCGCCGACGTTCGACGTGATCGTCCCGTCGGAGGAGAACCGCCATTCGGTGATGTACTCGTACCAGGACGCCTTGTTGACCGTGTAGACGAGGAGGTCCTTGCCCTGGGCGGTGTAGACCTTGCCGCTGCCGCCGGTGCTCGCGTCGTCGTTGAGCCGGTACGCGTGCCCACGCGCGCGCGTGGTGGTGCACAGGCCCTGCACGTTGCCCCGGTCGGGCACCTTGACGGTCTTGATGGTGCCGCCGGGGCACTCGCCGGGCTTCAGGTTCTGCAGGGCGTACCCGAAGTCGGTGCCGGTGACGTCGTCGTACTCGTTCTCGCCGTCGTCGTAGGGGACGTGCACCTGCGCGAGGCGGGCGCTGGTGAGGACGGCGATCGGCTTGGGCTCGTCCTTGGGCTGGTAGCTGACGTTGTCGAGGACGAGCCCGGACAGCGTGTTGTAGTGCCAGCACATGCGCCAGGTCGTGCCCCCGTCGAGGACCTGCTCGATCTTGTACGCGGTGCTGCAGGCCGGGGCCGCGGCGGCGGGCGCCTGCGGGGCGGCGGTGGCGGGGCCCGCGGCGCTGACGGCGGTGCCGAGCAGCGCGAGGGACGTGAGGGCGACGGCGGCCCGGGCGCGGGCGCGCCGAAGTCTGTTGACGTGCATACGGAATGACTCCTTCGAACAGGAGGAGAAGAGAGAGAAGAGTGCGTGGAGGCTCAGCCGAGGCGGCCGACGGTGCGCGCGCTGAGGTCGACGACCAGGGCGCGGGTGTCGATCCACGGCCCGTTCCTGACCTTGGTGACGACGCGCAGGCACCGGTGCTCGCCGCAGGCGGTGAGGCCCGACGGGACGTGGGCGACGGTCTCCTTGCGGAAGACCATGCCGCTCAGTTCGAGCTGGTCCGTGCTCGTGAGCTGCTTGCCGGTGGCGTCCTTGTAGTCCTTCTTCAGGCCGGCGCCGATCGGGTCCGCGATGAGGAGCTGGGTGGCTTCCCGCAGCTCGCCGGGGCTCGGCGGCGGCTGCACGCCGTGCGCCGTGTCGGTGTTCTCGACCTTGCCGCTGTCGAGGTTCACGGTCCTGGTCACGACCGTGTCGGCCTTGTAGTCGTAGTAGACGACCTCGGCGCGCCGCTCTGCCGCCTGCGCGCCGCTCTGCGTGGGGTCCACCTCGCTGAGGTTCGTGGACAGGTGCTGCGGCCCCCGGTCGCCCTCGACGTCCCGCGCGCTCCTGCGCAGTCCGTTGCTCGCGACGGCGATCTGTTCGGCGCGCTTGATCTCGTCGTCGGTCAACGGGTCCCTGCCGACGCCCTTGTCGCCCTCCTTCGGCGCGGCCTCCACCACGCCGTCCTTCGGGATCGCGTCCTGCTGGGCGGAGCCGGCCTCGGCCTGGTCACCCGCGCCCGCCTCCCCCGGCAGGGTCACGCCCAGCAGCACGGCGGTCGCCGCGGCCGCGACGGCCGCTCCCGCCATCATTTTCCCCAGATGGCGTCTTGCGAGCTCTCGCACATCTTCCCCCTGTTGTCCCCGCGGCCCCACCTGTGGGCGGACGGGTATGCGTGGTCTTCCTTTAAGAGGGGCCCAATTCCTAGGTGGTTCCGTCACTTTCGGGAAGACTCTGGCGGGAGTCGCCCGGGGTATCCGGGCCGGGAGTGGAAGAGTCGTACCCATGCAGGTCTGGCCTGGACAGGCGTATCCACTCGGTGCCACTTACGACGGCGCCGGCACCAACTTCGCGGTCTTCTCGGAGGCCGCCCGGCGCATAGAGCTGTGTCTGCTGCACGACGACGGGTCGGAGACCGCGGTGGAGCTGCGGGAGACCGACGCCTTTGTGCGGCACGCGTATCTGCCCGGCATCATGCCGGGCCAGCGGTACGGCTTCCGCGCACACGGCCCGTACACCCCGGAGCGCGGGCAGCGGTGCAACTCGTCGAAGCTGCTCCTCGACCCGTACGCACGTGCGATCAGCGGCCGGATCGACTGGGGCGAGGCGGTGTACGGGTATCCCTTCGGGGCGCCCGACAAGCGCAACGACCTGGACTCGGCGCCGCACACGATGACGTCGGTCGTGGTCAACCCGTACTTCGACTGGGGCGACGACCGTCCGCCGCGCACCGAGTACCACCACACGGTGATCTACGAGGCCCATGTGAAGGGCCTCACGATGACGCACCCGGCGCTCCCGGAGGAGCTGCGCGGCACCTACGCGGCGCTCGCGCACCCGGCGATCCTGGAGCACCTCACGGAGCTGGGCGTGACGGCGCTCGAACTGATGCCGGTCCATCAGTTCGTCAACGACCACCGGCTGGTGGAGATGGGCCTGAACAACTACTGGGGCTACAACACCGTCGGCTTCTTCGCCCCCCACAACGCCTACGCGTCCTGGGGCGACCGCGGACAGCAGGTCCTGGAGTTCAAGTCGGCCGTGCGGGCGCTGCACGAGGCCGGGATCGAGGTCATCCTCGACGTCGTCTACAACCACACGGCCGAGGGCAACCACCTGGGCCCGACGCTGTCCTTCAGGGGCCTCGACAACGCCTCGTACTACCGCCTCGCCGACGACCGCCGCTACTACATGGACACCACGGGCACCGGGAACTCGCTGCTCATGCGCTCTCCGCACGTCCTCCAGATGATCATGGACTCGCTGCGCTACTGGGTCACCGAGATGCACGTCGACGGGTTCCGCTTCGACCTGGCGGCCACGCTGGCGCGACAGTTCCACGAGGTGGACCGGCTGTCGTCGTTCTTCGACCTCGTGCAGCAGGATCCGGTGGTCTCCCAGGTGAAACTGATCGCCGAGCCGTGGGACGTCGGCGAGGGCGGCTACCAGGTGGGCAACTTCCCGCCGCTGTGGACGGAGTGGAACGGCAAGTACCGGGACACCGTCCGGGATCTGTGGCGGGGCGAACCGCGCACCCTCGCCGAGTTCGCCGGACGGCTGACCGGCTCGTCCGACCTCTACCAGGACGACGGCCGCCGGCCGCTCGCCTCCATCAACTTCGTCACGTGCCACGACGGTTTCACCCTGCGCGACCTGGTCTCGTACAACGAGAAGCACAACGAAGCGAACGGCGAGGGCAACCGCGACGGGGAGAGTCACAACCGGTCGTGGAACTGCGGTGCGGAGGGCGACAGCGACGACCCCGGGGTGCTCGGCCTGCGGAACCGTCAGATCCGCAACTTCATCGCGACGCTGATGCTCTCCCAGGGCGTGCCGATGCTCAGCCACGGGGACGAGCTGGGGCGCACGCAGTACGGCAACAACAACGCCTACTGCCTGGACAGCAAGCTGGCCTGGGTGCGCTGGCCCGAGGACGGCGAGCAGGACGCCCTGCTGGCGTTCACGCGCGCGATGGCGCGGCTCCGGCGTGACCACCCGGTGTTCCGCAGGCGCCGCTTCTTCCACGGGCGGCCGGTCGAGGGCACCCACGACGAGCTGAGCGACATCGCCTGGTTCACTCCGGAGGGCGAGGAGATGACGCGGGACGACTGGGGCGCGGCGCAGACGCGGGCCCTGTCGGTGTTCCTCAACGGGCACGCGATCTCGGAGCCGGGTCCCCGGGGCGAGCGCATCTCGGACGACTCGTTCCTGCTGCTGTTCAACGCGTCGCCCGACGTGTTGGAGTTCCTCGTGCCGGTCAACCACGGCCGGCAGTGGGAGGTCGTCGTGGACACGGCGCTGCCCGAAGGCATGCCCCTCGGGACCGGCGCGAAGGTACAGGCCGGTGACCGCCTCACGCTCCTCGACCGGAGCCTGACGGTGTTGCAGCGACCGGCCTGACTCCTGGTCCCGCCGGGGCCTTGACGAGAAGTGCGACGCCGAACGCGAGGGCCGCCGCCACGCTGCCGACGGTGAACGCCGCGGCGGGGCCGTGGGACTCGGCGAGGCGGCCCGCCACGGCGAGCGTGACCGCCTGCCCGCCGACGAAGGCGCTCGCGGCGAACGTCATGCCCTCGGCGAGACGTTCGCGCGGCACGGCGCGTTCGGTGAGTCCGAAGCCGGTGATCAGGTTCGGCGCGAAGACGGCGCCGAACACGGTCACCGCCACGTAGAGGCCCGGCATGCTCTGCGTGCCGATCAGCAGGAGGGACAGGAGCGCGGCGGCGGCCGTGGCGACCCGCCAGCGCGCCGCGAGCCCGAAGCGCTCCGGCACGGCGGCCATGGACAGGCCGACGGCGGCGCTCATGACGCCCATGGCGGCGTAGACGAGGCCCGCCTGGTCCTCCTGGCCGAGCTCCTGGGTGAGCGCCGTGATCCCGGCCCCGCAGCCGCCCAGGAGGACGCCGAGGAGGACGAGGCCGAGGCGCACGAGCCGGACCTCGCGCGGCATGCGGGGGCGCCGGGCCCGCGGCTCCTTGGGGGCGGGCGCCGTCGCGGGCCGGACCGCCGTCGCCGTCGCCGTCGGGTGCAGCGCGAACGCCGTGCCGCAGCCGGCGACCAGGAGGGCGGCGGCCCCGAACGCGTACGCGGGGTGGCCGACGAAGGCCGCGACGCCGATCAGCGCGGGCCCGAGGACGAACGACAGCTCGTCCATCGTGCTCTCTAGTGACAGCACCGTGTTCACGACGCGCTCGTCCGCACCCCCGCGGCGGACGAGCGCGACGCCCCGGGCCCTGGCCAGCGGGCCGATCCCCGGCACCGTCGCCCCGGCGAGCACGCCGAGCGCCACCAGGAGCGGCGTGGGGAGTCCCGCGAGGGCGCCGAGCGTGTAGCAGCCGATCGCGAGGGCGTTCAGCAGCGAGCAGCACAGGACGACGCTCCGCTGCCCGCGCCGGTCGGCGAGCCGGCCGACGACGGGCCCCATGGCCACCTGTCCGAGCGCGAGCGCGCAGGCCACGGTCCCTCCGGTCGCGAGGGAACCGCTCGTCCTGGTGATCAGCAGGACGCTGCCGAACTGGATCACCGCCACCGGCAGTCGCCCGAAGAACGAGATCACCGGGAGCAGTGCCCCGGTCGCCCCGAGCACCTCGCGGTATGTCGCCGACGTTCCCCCCGCTGCCTGTGCCATCGTTCGAAGCTATCGACGGCGCCGGTGACATATGCATGCGGCGATGACACGAAAGACGCCGGGGCGGGTACGTAGGTTCGCATGACGCGCATGACACCGGACCATCAAGAGGGCGAGGTCCCCGCCCCGCCCACGGCCACGTACCGGATGCAGCTCCAGCCGGCGTTCCCGTTCGCCGCGGCGGCCGGAGCCGTCCCGTATCTGGCCTCGCTGGGTGTCTCGCACCTGCATCTGTCGCCGGTCCTGGAGGCCGTACCCGGTTCCACGCACGGGTACGACGTCGTGGACCACGCGCGCGTGCGGGACGAGCTGGGCGGTGAGGCGGGGCTGCGGGCGCTCGCGCGGACGGCGCGGGAGCACGGGCTCGGTCTGATCGCCGACATCGTGCCCAACCACATGGCGTCGGCGGCCGGGCTCAACCGGCCCCTCCAGGAGGTACTGCGGGACGGGCCGCACTCCCCTTACGCGCACTGGTTCGACATCGACTGGGAGGCGCAGGGCGGGCGGGTCCTGCTGCCCGTGCTCGGCCACCGGCTGAGCCACGAGCTGGAACACCTGGAGGTGGACGGGCGTGTGCTGCGCTACTACGAGCACGCGTTCCCGCTGCGCGAGGGCACGGAGACGCTGCCCCTTCCGGAGCTGCTCGACGCGCAGTGGTACCGGCTCGGCTGGTGGCGCTTGGCCCGCACCGAGCTCAACTACCGGCGTTTCTTCACCATTTCGGACCTCATCGGGGTCCGCGTGGAGAACCGGGAGGTGTTCGACGCCACCCACGAGAAGATCGTCCAGCTGCTGCGCGAGGGCGTACTCGACGGGCTGCGCGTCGACCACCCCGACGGCCTCGCGGACCCCGGCGCGTATCTGAAGGACCTCGCCGACGCGGCCGCCGGGCGCTGGACCGTCGTCGAGAAGATCCTCGGCGAGGACGAACAGCTGCCCGCCGCTTGGCCGGTGGCCGGTACGACGGGCTACGACGCGCTGCGCCGGATCGACGGCCTGTTCACCGATCCGTCGGGCGCGGACGAACTGCTCGGCCTGTTCCGCCGCTTCACGGCGGCCCCCGCCGACCGGGGCGGCGACTGGGACGCCACGGCGCGGCGCGCCGCGTACAAGGTCGTCACGCACGAGCTGGCGGCCGAGGTGGACCGCCTCACGCGCGACGCGGGGCGGCTGTGCGCCGCCGACGCCGCCCTGCGCGACCACGCCCCGTGGGCCCTGCGCGCCGCCGTACGCGAACTCCTGGTGCGCCTCGACGTGTACCGGCCGTACGTGACCGGGGGCGTGGACCCCGAGACCGTGCTCACGCCCGGTGACGCCGAGGACGCCAAGGGGGTGTTCGCCGTCGCCGGGGAGGCCGAGGCGGTGGACACCGTGCGGGAGCTGGCGCTCGGGAAGCGCGGTTCGGGGCCCGAACACGAGGCGTTCCGGGCGCGGTTCGCGCAGACGGCGTCCGCGCTGCGGGCCAAGGCGGTCGAGGACACGGCGTTCTACCGGCACGCGCCCCTCCTGTCGGCGACGGAGGTCGGCGGGACGCCGCAGAGCCCGGCGGTGGACCCGGAGTCGTTCCACGCGTACTGCGCGCGCGTGCAGCGCGACTGGCCGTACACGGGCACCGTGCTTTCGACCCACGACACCAAGCGGAGCGCCGATGTGCGGGCCGGAATCTCCGTGCTCACGCAGTGTCCCGGGCGCTGGGCCGATCTGCTCGCGGACGTCACCGAGCAGACGGCGCGCGAGGGCGGTGCGAGTGCGCCCGATCCCCAACTGGCATGGGCGGCCTGGCAGACGGCGGTCGGGTTCGGCGACCAGGACGGCGAGCGGCTCCAGGGCGCGATGCTCAAGCACGTGCGCGAGGCGGGGCTGCACACGAGCTGGACCGAGCCGGACGCGGACTACGAGAAGGCGGTGTGCGACTTCGTGGCCGCGGGCCCGTGCGGGCCGCCCAGGGAGGCCGTCGCCGCGTTCGCGGACTCGTTGCGGCCCCATGTGCGGGCGAACGTCCTGGGGGCCGCTCTCGCCCATCTGACGATGCCGGGGGTGCCGGACGTCTATCAGGGCACGGAGCGCGAGTACCGGGCGCTGGTGGACCCGGACAACCGTGCACCGGCCCGCTTCGACCTGGATCTGCTGGAGCGGCTCGACTCCGATGAGGGGTCCGTCCCCGGCGACCTGTCCGGCGAGAAACTGGCGCTCACCGTCGCCGCGCTGCGGCTGCGCCGGGCACACCCGGAGTGGTTCGGCGGCGGGTCGACGTACGAGCCCCTGCCCGCGCGGGGGGCGGGCGCCGCGCACTGTGTGGCATTCGCGCGCTCCGGAGAGGTCGTCGCCGCCGCGACCCGACTGTCGCTGCGCCTCACGGAGGCGGGCGGCTGGCGCGACACGGAGCTGTCACTCCCGGAGGGCCAGTGGGTCGACCTGCTCGCCCCGGGAAACGAGTTCACGGGCCACGCGCGCGTGGAGAAGCTGTTCGACCGGCATCCGGTGGCGCTCCTCGTACGCGCGACCGTCAGCTGAGGAGTACCGGGAGGGTCTTCGGGCCGCGCGTGATCAGGCCGGCGGAGGCGGGCCGCCCGCCGGGGGCCCAGCGCAGGTGCGGGAGGGCCTCCAGGAGGGCGTGCAGCGCGCACTCGGCGGTGAGGCGGGCCAGCTGCACGCCGAGGCAGCGGTGACGGCCCGCGCCGAAGGCCAGCTGTCCGGGCGCCGGGCGCAGGAGGTCGTAGCGGTCGGGGACGGCGAAGCGCGTCGGGTCGCGGCCCGCGGCGCCCACGAGACAGGCGACGTCGGCGCCCGCGGGTATCGTCCCGGCGCCGGTGACGACGGGCACGAGGGCGCGGCGCAGCACGATGTGCACAGCGGGGTCGCGGCGCAGGGACTCCACCCAGGCCGCCGGTATCAGCGCGGGACGCTCCCGTACGAGCCTCAACTGGGCAGGGTGGTCGAGCAGGTTGGCGAGGAACGAGGCGAGCGCGAGATGCGTGGCCTCGCCTCCGGCGCCGAGCAGCGTCCCGGCCAGGCCGACGACGGTCTCGTCAGGGAGGTGGCTGCCTTCCGCCCGTGCGGTGCTGAGGACGGACAGCAGGTCGCCGCCGGGACGCGCCCGGCGGCGTGCGACATGGGGGCGCAGAAAGGCGTCCAGGTCCCCGTGGCCGTCGCCGAGGTGCGTGAGGCCCTCGCGGCACCACTCGCGCACGCGCGCGGTGTCCTCATGGGGCAGCCCGAGCGCGGTCACCGCCGCCAGGGCCGGCAGCCACTGGCAGAACTCCGCGACAAGATCGGCTTCCTGACGCTCCGACAGGCGACGGGCGAGCACGTACGCGGCGCGTTCCACGCCGGCTCGCAGAGCGGCCAGGGCGCGGCCGCGCAGCGCCGGCTGGAGCAGTGCGCGGTGCACGGCGTGGGTGCGGTCCTCCAGGTGCGCCAGGGTCCGTCCCGGCGGCGGGGCGACGAGCCGTGGATCGGCGAGCGCGGCGCGCACGTCCCCGTAGCGGCTGATGAGCCACGCCCCGAAGGCCTCGTCGTGGACGAGGGGGTACGACGTCCTGAGCGTCCGGTACAGGGGGTAGGGGTCGCGGTCGGTCCCCGGTGCGCGGAGGCTGGCCGGGGGCGGTTCGTCGGGACCGCGGTGGCCGGGTGCGGGGCGGAGCCCACCGGCGCCGGGCGCCTCCGCGACGTCGGACGGCACGAAGGGGCAGGTGCCGGGGCCCTCGGCGGCCGGGCCGGTGATCCCGGCCGGGTCCTGGGCTCCCGGAACTGCGCGCATCGCCGAGCCCCCAGCCTTGTGCCGGTGCGCGCCGGTAGACGCGCGAGTCTTCATCAGCGGACCATCGCGGGCTCCTCGCCGCAGTCCTCGTACGCCCGTACGGGTGAGGCGGGCGCCTGGGCGTACGGCCATGACCTGCACAGCAGCTCCACGAAGTCCGCCGCGGCGCGGGTCGGAGGCACCCGTGGGAACACCGTCAGGGTGCGCTTCCACGGGGGGTTTCGCCGAAACGACGACGCAGTCCTCGCCGACCGCTCCGGCTGCCCTCGGCTCCGGCTGCCGCTCGGCCGTCGCGAAGGGCATGCCGTGGCCCGGCACCTCCACGCCCGCCCCACGCTCTCCGAGACCGTCGGCGAGACGTTCCTCAGCCTGGCGGACCGCGGGCCGCACCAGCAGTGCGGCACCGGATGCGGCCTTCTTGACAGGTGCCGCGGAGCGTGGGGTACTGCGGGATGCGACGCGTGGAGCACCAACGGGGGTGAGTCACCTGACGGAGCAGCGCTACCCGAATGTGGCCGAACTGGTCCAGTCAGCACGGGAGCTGGCGACTCACCGACCCGACCTGTGCGTTCTACGCCAGGTCGGGACCTCACGCGCGGGCCGGCCGCTGCACCTGTTGTCGGTGGGGCACGACCACCGCGCGGTGCTCGTGGTCGCGGGAGCCCACGCGAACGAGCCGGCCGGTGGCTCCACTCTATTGCGCCTCGCCGAACGTGCCCTGATGGAGCGGGAGTTGCGCACCGACTGCTCCTGGCACTTCTTGCTGTGCGCCGACCCGGACGGCGCGGATCTGCACCGCACGCCCGCGCCGCGCACCCTGCTCGACTACCACCGGCACTTCTTCCGCCCCGCGGGCCCCGAACAGCCCGAGTGGTCGCCCTCCGTGCTGCCGCCGAACCGGCTGCCGCCCGAGACGCGGACCCTGACCGGGGTCATCGACGAGCTGCGCCCCTTTCTCCAGGTGTCGCTGCACGGCACCGATCTGGGCGGCAGCTGGGTGCAGTTGACGCGGGACATACCGGGGCTCGCGGAGCCGTTCGCCAAGTCGGCGGCAGAGCTGCACATCCCGGTGGAGACGGGGGCCTCGGACGCGGCGGGCTGGCCCGCGACGGGCCCCGGCGTCCATGTGATGCCGGAGCCGGGCGCGGAGGCCGCGTTCCCGAGCCTGCCGGACGACGCCCGGCACAGCACCTGGCACCACGCCCACCGCTACGGGGGCCGCACGGCGATCGTCGAGGTCCCGATGTGGGCGAGCGACCTCGTGGACGACCCGGCGCCGCACCCCGCCCCCGACCGGGCGCTGCGGCGCCTGGCGCAGCGGCTGAGCCGGGACACGCTCCTGGTGGAGGAGATCCTCCAGTCGGCGCTGCCGCGACTTCCCGAGGTGGACGGGCCGCTGATGCGGGCGACACGCTGGGCCGTGGCGCTCGTGCCGGGCCTCGCGGGCGACTGGCTGCAACCTCCGCCGCCGGACGCCACGATGGCGTACGTGGGGAGCATCGACGCGTTCTCCAGACGGCTGCCGTTGCGGGCCGCCGCGATGCTCCTGCGGGTCCTGAAGGAGGCGGACGACCCGGACGCGGAGCGTCTCGAGCAACTGGTGACGCACTGGTGCGACGCGTTCGCCGAGCGGTTCAGGGCGCGCTGGGTGCCGCTGGAGCACCAGGTCGAGCACCAGTCGCGGACGACCGTCGCGGCCGTGCGGCACACGCTCACGGCAGGCGACTGACCGCGAACGCCCCCTGAAGCCAACGGAGTTGCAACGTCCCCGAGTCAGGCGGAGTCGGCGGAGAGCCGGAACGACATCCGTCCGAAGCCGACCTGGTCCCCGTCCTGGACGACCGCCGCGCCGACCACCCGCCGCCCGTTGACGGACGTGCCGTTGGTGGAGCCGAGGTCACGCAGCACCCACATGCCGCCCTGCCTGCTCAGTTCGGCGTGCACCCGGGAGACGGTCTCGTGGCTGAGCCGCAGTCCGTTCGCCGGGTCGCGCCCGATGCGCAGCGGGTAGGGGTTGTCCGGCGACGGCAGCTGCAGCTTCGGGAGACGCTCGCGCTGCCACGCCCCGCGCAGGCGCACCGTGAAGCCCGAGACCGCCGCCACCGTGCCGAAGACCACCCGGGACCAGCGGCCCTCGGTGTGCAGATCGGCGGTGAGCGCGGCGAGTTCGTCGGACCGGCGGGCGGCGAGCGCCAGCTCCATGCGCCGTACGAACGTGTCGTGCGACAGCCTGCCGAGTGCGGCGCCCTCGCGGAGCTCCCGCAACGCCCTGTCGCGCTCGGCGTCGGACAGCCGCGCGGGGTACGTATGGTGCTCGAACGAGGAGGTCACGTACGTGATTGTCCGGCAGCGCGGCCGAGGTGTCCAGAAAACGACGAACTTCAACTCGCCCCCGTACGGCCTTGACCAGCAAGGACAGTGGCTCGACGCGGTGTGCGGAAAACCGGGCGCGCCCGGCGCGGGCCCGGTGCTACGTTCGGCAGCCCGGACCGCCACCGGGCGCGTTCGCGTGGACCAGGAGATTTCTTGACTGCTGCACCGCATGGAAACCCGCACCCGACGCACGACGACGCCCGTCCGGTCGTCCGCGCACTGACCGAAGAGGACGTTCCACTCTTCCGTACGTTCGAGGATCCGGGCCTCGTGGGCCGCGTCATCACCGGCGTCGGATATCGCACCGTCGCCGAGGGCGGCGACTACCGCCCCGACTGGACCTGGGTCGCGCTGCGCGAGGGGCGCGTGGTCGCGCGGGCCGCCTGGTGGGGCGGCAAGGACGACACGGAACCGGTGAACCTGAACTGGTTCGACGTCCTGGAGGACGACATCGAAGCGGGCGCCGAACTGCTGCGGCAGGCCCCGTTCGACGTCGAGTACGAGTTGATCCTGCCCGCGGGCTGGAGTGAGGACCCGCGGACGCGGGCAGCCGCCGAGGCGCGGATGGAGGCGGTCACGCGGGCCGGCAAGAAGCTCCTCGTGGAGCGGCTGCGCTACCGGTGGACGCCGGACAACGGCCTGCCGGAGCGCCCCGGACGCCTGGAGTTCCGGGCCGAACCCGACGACGAGGTGATCCTCGACGTGCTGCGCCGGGTCCACTCGGCGACGCTCGACGCGCACGCGCGGCACGCCATCGAGGAGTCAGGCATCGACACGGCCGCGCAGGAGGAGCTGGACTTCTTCCACTGGTGCCCGTCCCCGCGCGAGTGGTGGCAGCTGGCGTACACGCCGCAGGGCGAGCTGGTCGGCCTGCACATCCCCGCCCACAACCCCGGCGGGCCGTGCATCGGGTTCATCGGCGTGGTGCCGGAGCAGCGCGGTCACGGATACGCGTACGACCTGCTCGTCGAGTCGACGCACTTGCTGGTGGAACACGGCGCCGAGTTCATCGCCGGGGCGACGGACGACGGGAACTTCCCGATGGCGGCGAACTTCAGGAAGGCCGGGTACCCGGTCACGGAGAAGCGCATCAATTTCGTCTGAGGTTCACCGGCCGGTTCGGCCGGCGGGTCCGATCCGGCGAGGAATGCGCGGAACCCGCCGCGAATCCCAGCGGATCGATCTCCGCTGACGCAGGATGGACGGGTCGTCACTGTCGGCAGACAAGGGGGAACCGTCCGTGCAGTTCGAGGTGTGGGCACCACAGGCAGAGCGGGTCGCGCTCCACTGCGAGGGCACCACGCGCGCGTTGGAGCGCGACCCGGACCGCGAGGGGTGGTGGACGGGCGAGGCGGACGCGCAGGACGGCACGCGCTACGGGTTCGCGCTCGACGGCGGGCCGGTGCTGCCCGACCCCCGCTCACGCCGCCAGCCGGACGGGCCCGACGGCCTGAGCGCGGTCGTCGACCACGCGCGGTACACGTGGCGCTCACCCTCGGGGCCGGAGCGCGGCCTGCCGGGCGCGGTCCTGTACGAGCTGCACGTGGGGACCTTCACGCGCGAGGGCACGCTGGACGCCGCAGGCGAACACCTGCGTCATCTGGTCGAGTTGGGCATCACCCATGTCGAGCTGATGCCGCTGTGCCCGTTCCCCGGGAAGCACGGCTGGGGCTACGAGGGCGTCAGCCCCTGGGCGGTGCACGAGCCGTACGGGGGCCCCGAGGCGCTGAAGCGTTTTGTCGACATGGCGCACGGGCTCGGGCTCGGCGTCGTCCTTGACGTGGTCCAGAATCACCTGGGCCCTTCGGGCAACCATCTGCCCGCGTTCGGGCCGTACTTCACCGACACCCACCACACGCCCTGGGGCGCCGCGGTCAACCTCGACGCCCCCGGTTCCGACGAGGTGCGCGCGTACCTCGTCGGCAGTGCCCTCGCCTGGCTGCGCGACTACCGGATCGACGGACTGCGCCTCGACGCGGTGCACGCGCTGTGCGACACGCGCGCGGTCCACTTCCTGGAGGAGCTGTCCACGGCCGTCGACGCCCTGGCCGAAGAGCAGGACAGACCCCTGTTCCTGGTCGGCGAGTCCGACCTCGGCGACCCGCGTGTGATCACCCCGCGCCACCACGGCGGCCTCGGGCTCCAGGCGCAGTGGAGCGACGACTTCCACCACGCCCTGCACACGGCGGTGACGGGCGAGTCCCAGGGCTACTACGAGGACTTCGCGAAGGCGCCGATGGCCGCGCTCGCCAAGACCCTGACCCGGGGCTACTTCCACGACGGCACGTACTCGACGTTCCGGGGCCGGCATCACGGGCGCCCCGTCGACCGCACCCGCACCCCCGCGCACCGGCTGCTCGGCTACGCCCAGACCCACGACCAGATCGGCAACCGCGCGCAGGGCGACCGGCTCTCCGCGAGCCTGTCCCCCGGGCTCCTCGCGTGCGCGGCGACGCTCGTGCTGACCGGGCCTTTCACGCCGATGCTGTTCATGGGCGAGGAGTGGGCCGCCGGCACCCCGTGGCAGTTCTTCACCGACCACACCGACCCGGCGCTCGCGGACGCCGTACGCAAGGGCAGGCGGCGGGAGTTCGCGTCGCACGGGTGGGCCGAGGAGGACATCCCCGATCCGCAGGACCCGGCGACCCGGGAGCGTTCCTGCCTGGACTGGTCGGAGCCGGACAGCGGCCCTCACGCGCGCGTGCTGGCCTGGTACCGCGAGCTGATCGCGCTGCGCCATGCCCGGGCCGACCTGACGGACTCCGACCTCGCGGCCGTGCGGGTGGCGTACGACGAGGAGGCCCGCTGGATCGCGTACCGGCGGGGTGATCTGCGGGTGGCGGTGAACCTGTCGGACGAGCCGGCCGCGGTGCCGGTCGGGCGGAACGGTTACCGGGTGCTCGCCGCGTGGGAGCCGGTGGGGCTGCCGGGCGAGGACGGCCTGCTCACCGTCCCGCCGCAGTCGTGCGCGGTGCTCGTCAGCCCGTAGGGGGTTTCAGCCGGTCTCCGGTTCCTTGTCGGCGAGCTCCGTCACGAGTTCGAGGAGGATCGCCTCCCACGCGCGCTCCAGCTGGGTGCGCAGCATCGGCACGGGGCTGCCGTCCGTGCCGTGGAGGCGCTCGCCGAGGCGTACGAGCGTGTCGCAGCGGGCCAGCCACAGGCCGCGCAGGCTGGCGCGGGCGCCGTAACCGGCGAGGGTCGCCGCGCGGACGGCCGCGCGGGCACCGACCGCGATGCTCAAACCCGCGATGTCCTCGGCCGGGTCGCCGATGACGGCGTCGGACCAGTCGAGGACGCCGCGCACCCGGCCGTCGGGGGTCACGGTGAGGTGCTCGCCCTTGAGGTCGTGGTGGACGACGACGACGCCGGGCTGCGGGGCGAGCTGAGCGGCGGCCTGCGCGGTCAGCTGCGCGAGCCGCGCGGGTTCGAACTCGCCGTCACCGCCGAGGAGTTCGGCGGACCGCGCCGCCTCCCGGAGCAGCACGTCGAGAGAGCGCGGCGCCGTCCTCGCGAGCCCGAGAGCCTCGGCCCGCGCCGTGGGCACCTCCCGCAGCCCGCCGAGCAGCCCCGCGAGATCCTCCTCGCCGACCGCGGTCACGTCGACGACCTCGCCCGACGCGCCCCGCAGCCGTGTGTCGAGGGAGTACGTGCACCCGGCCGCCCACTCGCCGGACGCGAGCGAGGCGGGCACGGCGATGCCGACGTGCTGGCGCACGAGGTCGCGGAGCCTGATCTCGCGGCGCTGGCGCACGGACGCCGGCGCATCGAGGGCGAGGCGCAGCACATAGCGGGTGCCGACCCACCAGGTGGAGTGCTCACCGCCCTCGCCCACGGCACTGACGTCGAGCTGCCCGCTGTCCGGGAGGAGGGCGCCCAGCAGTCTTCGTACGGTCTCCTGGGTGGGCCGCGGGGCGTCGGGCATGGCGTCTAGCTCACGATCGCCATGTCCCGCGACGTGCTGTTCAGCCGTCGTACGCCGTCCTCGGTGACCGTCACGATGTCCTCGATCCGCACGCCGAAGCGGCCCGGAAGGTAGATGCCCGGCTCCACGGAGAAACACATCCCGGGGACGAGGGGCTGTTCCTCACCCTCGATCATGTAGGGCGGCTCGTGGGTGGTGACGCCGATGCCGTGGCCTGTGCGGTGGATGAAGTACTGGCCGTAGCCGAACTCGGTGATCACGGCGCGGGCGGCGCGGTCGACGTCCTGGCAGGCGGCGCCCGGCTCGACCGCCGCGCAGCCCGCCGCCTGCGCCTCGCGCACGACGTCGTGGACGCGCCGCTCCTCGGCGGTCGGCTCACCGACGTGCACGGTGCGGGAGGTGTCGGAGCCGTAGCCGTGCTTGAGGCCGCCGAAGTCGAGGACGACCATGTCGCCGTTCTCGATGACGCGCTCGCCCGCCTCGTGGTGCGGGTTGGCGCCGTTCGGGCCCGACCCGACGACGGTGAAGTCGACCTGGGAGTGGCCGAACTGCCGCAGCAGATCGGCGAGATCGCCCGCGACGTCGGTCTCCCTGCGGCCCGCGAAGGGCACCTTCTTGATCTCCTCGTACGTGGCGTCGGCCGCCTCGCCGGCGGCCGTGAGCCGTTCGAGTTCGGCCGCGTCCTTGACGGCGCGCAGCATCGGCAGTGCCTCCGTGAGCGAGGCGTACGAGGTGTCGGGCAACGTCTTCTGCAGCCCGATGAGGTGCATCGCCCAAGCGTTGTCGCTGACGCCGAAGCGCCCGGAGACGTCGAGGAGGGGAGCGGTCACCGCGTACGGGTCCTTGCCGTCGGTCCAGTCCCGCAGGGTGAGGGCCTCCGCCCCCACCGCCTTCGCGGCGTCCGGCGCCTCCAGGGTCGGCACGACGAGGACGGGGTCCTGGCCCGGGATGAGGACGAGCATCGTGAGGCGCTCGGTGTCGGCCGTGAGCGAGTAGCCGGTGAGCCAGACCATGTCGGGGCCGGGGGCGACGAGGACGCCGGCGAGTCCCGCGTCGGCCGCGGACCGGGCGGCGCGCTCCATGCGGGCCTTGTAGTCGTCGGCCGTGAACGGCGCGGGCGTGGCGGTCATCCGGTCCTCCGGGTACTCCGAGCTGAACATCGCTTCTACAAAAAGGACGTACGGGCAGCATCCTGCCCGCCCGCCGGGCCTGACGCGAGTCCGTTCCCGCATGCGCGCGCCAACCGGCCGGACCACCATCTAACGCCAACCCATTGAACAACCATTACAAGTAATGGTTAGATCGACCTTATCCGTTAGCCCCTTCTCCGAAGGACATACGACCATGCTTGTGCTGGCCCAGATCAGCGACCTGCACCTCGACGGGACCCCGCGCGCCACGGAGCGCGCCCGGCGCGTGATCGACCACCTCCGGGCACTGCCGGGCCCCGTGGACGCCCTCCTCGTCACCGGCGACATCGCGGACCACGGCGCGGAGTCCGAGTACGAGGAGGCGGCGGAGCTGCTCGGGCTGCACAAGGGCAGGCCGAACGACGGCGGCCCGCCGCCCCCCGGCCCGCCCTTCCCCGTCCTGCCTTTCCCCGTCCTGACCTGTCCCGGCAACCACGACAGCCGGGCGCCCTACCGCAAGGCGCTGCTCCGCGAAGCCGCCGCCGAGGGGCCGGTGAACCGCGCCCACCGCGTGGGCGGCGCCATGGTCCTCATGTGCGACTCCAGCATTCCGGGCGCAGACGAGGGACGGCTCGACGAGGAGACATACGGCTGGCTGGAGGACACCCTCGACGGGCTCGACGGCGAGACGCCCGTCCTGCTCGCGTTCCATCACCCGCCGGTGGCGCTGCACCACCCGCTGCCCGACGCGTACCAGCTGGCCCAACCGCAGGCCCTGGCCGCCCTGTTGGAGCGGCGGCCGGAGATCGCCGGGATCATCGCGGGGCACGCGCACACCCCGGCCGCCACCGTGTTCGCGAACCGCCCCCTGGTGATCGGCCCGGGCGTCACGTGGACGCTGCGGCTGCCCTGGGAGGGCGAGGGTGTGGCGGACCGGAACGCTCCGGTGGGTCTGGCCTTCCACATCCTCGACGACGAGCGGCGACTGACGACGCACTTCCGGGTCGTGTGATCCCCTCTCGGAGCGAGAGCGGTCCCCCGGCGATCCCCTAGGTCACCACCCCAGGAGTCACCGCCAGCACCTGGCGCGCGCCCGACTCGTGCCGGACCGTCAGCGTGACCTGCCGTCCCGGGCGCGCGGCCTCCACCGCCTGGGCGAGCGCGCCCGCCGAGCCGATCCGGGTCCCGCCGAAGGCGGTCAGCACATCGCCCCGGACGAGACCGGCCGTGTAGCCGGGACCGGGGACGTGCACGCCCACGAGCAGCGCCCCCGCCCCGTTGGGCTCGTCCACCGCCTCGACGCCCAGCGCCGCCCGCACGGGGCGGACGGAAGGCGACGGGGAGGTGGAGGCGGCCGGCGGACGGGACGGCGCGAGCGCGGGAGGCCGCGGCGCCGCCCCCGCCTGCTGCTGCATCTCGGCCAGTTTGCTCATGCCTATGACGGCCGCGCCGACCGTGCCGAGGCCGACGCCGGACAGCACGAGCACGGCCCCGAACAGCAGGCCGAGCAGCAGGGTGACGAGGCGCTTGCCACGGCGCCGCGCCGCGTGCGGGCGGCGGCCGCCCGAACCGTTCCCCCGGGCGGCCGCCGCCTCACGACGCGGAGCTCCGGGCATCGACTTGGGGCGCAACGCGGTCTGTTCCATGGCCCACCTCCGGCCAAAGCTCTACCCGTCCGCATCCGGCGCGACGATTCCCGAACGAGTGAGACTGAACCGGGCATTTCTGGCATCCGGTCAGCCGCCGTGCTGTCCGTGCCCCCCATGTCCGCCGTGCGCCGCCCCGTGGCCGAACTTCATCGCCTCGGCGGGCATCACCACGAACGGCCGCATCATGCCCATGTCCTCGTGCTCCAGCAGATGGCAGTGGTACATGAAGCGCCCGTACGCGCCGTCGAACCGGCCCATGACGCGGAGCATCTGGCCGGGTAGCGCCCGGAAGACGTCCTTGTGGCCGCGCTCGTTCGGCGGGAGCGGGACCGGCGTGGCCGGGTCGGGCGCGAGCGGCGCGCGCGTGCCGCCGGCCGTCACGTCGAACCCCGACACGTCGTAGGTGTCACGGCCGAGGATCTGGAAGTCGGCGAGATGGATGTGCATGGGGTGCACGACGGGCGGGTTCACCGCGAGATTCAGGAAGCTCCACTGCTCGTAACTGCCCTCCGCGACGGTGAAGCCGAGGCCGTCGTCGAAGGTGCGAGAGGTGCGGCGGTACGTCTTCAACGTACCGTCGGCGCCGCGGAGTTGGATGACACCGTCCGCGGGGAGCTCAAGTTCCTCGGAGCCTTCTGTGGCCTCGACCTCGGTCATCTCCCAGATCTCGGGGTGGCCGCCGCCGCCCTTCGTGGCGGGCGGGGTCAGCACGATGAGGCGATGCCCGTGCTCGATGTCGTGCGTCAGCCGGCGGAAGGAGCCCGAGAGGACCTCGGGCAGTTCGAACGGGTCGTCCACGCCGCACTCACCGACGCGGAACTCCATGACGTGCGGATAGCGCACGTTGTTCGCCGGGTCGGGTACGCCGGGCGCCTGCCCCGCGCCCTTGTTGACGAGGCGTACGCGGCGTCCGGCGAGCGCGCGGAAGTCGATGAGCAGGTCCATGCGCTCGGCCGGGGCGACGGTCAGCGTGGGCAGCGCCTCGTCGAAGTCGACCGGCACCGGGCGCGGGAGAAGCCCGCCGTCGCTGCCGATCTGATGCAGGACGCCCGGCACCGGGTTGTCGTCCTCGTCGATCAGGACGAGGTCGTAGATCCTGGCGTTCGACGCGTTGACCAGGCGGAAGCGGTGCCAGGCCGCGTCCACCTCGGCGTAGGGCCAGATGCGGCCGTTGACGGTGGTGTACGGGCCCGCGAAGGGCACGGAGACCGGCTTGCCCGTCTCCGGGTTCTTCTCCTGGACGATCACGGTCTTGTGCAGCAGTCGGCCGTTGAGCGCGCCGTCCTCGTCCGTGTCGATGTTCCGGTCGGCGATGAGGAGCGGTATCTCCCGTTCTCCGGAAGGGAGTTGGAGCGCGTCCTCCTCGTCGTCGCGGACGAGGTAGGTGCCGTAGAGGCCCGTGTGGACGTTCCACCGCGTCACGTTCATGGCGTGGTCGTGGTACCACCACTGGACCGCCTGGTGGTCGTTCGGGTACTCGGAGAGCTGGGCGTCGCCGTAGCCCACCGCGTTGTCCGCCCAGCCGTCGTTGCCGCCGCCCGTCTGCGCGCCGTGCAGGTGGGTGACGGTCCAGGCGGGCAGGGCGGCGACGTCCGCGATCGGCGGGACGCCGCCGCGGCCCGGTTCGGTGCTCGGGTTGGGGTTCGCCGCCGGCACCTCGACGGCGGTGACCGGGTACTCGCTGCCCTTCGGGATGCGGTTGGTCCAGGCGATGCGAACGCGCTGCCCGCGCCGGACCTCGATGGTCGGCCCCGGCACCGATCCGCCGTAACCCCACATGAGCGTCGGCGGGAGCTGCGGGTGCAGCCGCACCCACGTCGGCCGCAGTGCGATCTCGGTCTCCCGCAGGACGTCCGTGGAGTCGGGCCGCAGGACGGGAGGAACGGTCAACGGCGCGGCGTACGGCGTGAGTTCACCGTCCGCCGCGGCGGGCGCGGCATCCCGCGCCGCGCCCGCCAGGCCGCCCGTGATCCTCTCGATGATGTCGGTCATGGTGAGAACACCCCCGTGTTCTGTGTTGCATCCCCCGTGGTGCGGCCGGTCAGTGGCCGCCTTCACCCCACAGGACTCACCACACCCCACGAGGGTTCCGTGAATCCCTCATTCCGGCCGAAAAGGTTCGGCAACTGCCCCGGTACGAAGCCATGCGCGCGCCGGGCCAGGTCGGCGGCTCCGTAACGGCGGCAGTCGCGGTGCCAGTTGAGGATTCCGGCCATCCAGTTCTGGAGCTCCACCACATAGCCTTCCATGATCGCCCGAGCCTCCCGCGACAGCTTGAAGTCGTCGTAGAGGACGGGGAATTCATGGGTGGCGACATGCTCGAACTGCTGCATGCGCTGCGTCATCAGGTCGTGCACGACGCCGAGCGCGGCCGGGTAGTCGCAGCCGAAGAAGTTCTGCACGACGAGGATGCCGTTGTGGATCTCGCCCTCGTACTCGATCTCCTTCTGGTACGAGAACACGTCGTTCAGGAGCATCCCGTAGTCGACGGCCGCGTTCTCCAGTGAGCGGACGGGGCCGCTGCGGTAGATCTCGGGCGGCACGGCCGGGCCGTGACCCATCCGGCTCAGGCTCATGGTGAGGTCGGCGCCGAAGGTGGCGCGGCGCATCTCCAGGTAGTCGACGGGGTCCGGGATGCGGTTCTGGAGCTGGTTGGACAGCTCCCACACCCAGCTCTGCGTCATGACGTCGACGGACGCCTTCAGGGTGCGCCGCTGCGCGGTCGTCATCCCGGCGGCGGTGCGGGCCCAGAGGTCGGTGAGGCCGCGCTCCATCGCGTTCACGGGCGGCGGGATCTCACCGCCGTCGACGGGCATGCACGCGGAGAGCCGCTCGGTGCACAGCTTCGCCGCGGCGAGGTCACGCCGGTGCCCGAAGACAAGCGGGTAGTAGTCGTCCCCGTACGTCCCCCAGGCCAGCCAGTGCGCGCTCAGGTCCAGGGCGTCCTGGTCCCCGTCCGGGTCGATGCCGGCCGAGCACAGGGGCAGGTCGTAGGCGGCGAGCTTGTCCTCGTCCCAGACACCTTCCTCCAGGATGCCCATGGTGTGCGCCCACGGCATGATGCGCCGGCGGGCCTCCTCCAGGCCGGGATTCAGCCGGAGCCGGAAAGGCATGCAGAAGTCGGGGAGGAGGGACGGGCCCACCTTCTGGTACGGCGCATGCGCGTAGGCGCGCAGCCGTTCGGCGCCGGCCGCCGCGAGCAGCGCCCCGACGTCCGCACCGGACGTGCCGATCCCGGTGGGCCCCGCCAGGGGGTTGCTCCCGGTCGCCCCCTCGTTCATGTACCGGCTGGAGCGCAGATGCCATTCGTGGCCGCCGGACTGCCAGTCCTGGAGACCCCGCGTGTACGCGGCGACCTCGGCGACCTCGGGCGGCGTGAGCCCCTTCTCGACGGCGAGGGCGGGCACTTCGGTGAGCGCGGTGTGCTCGAACTGGTGGAGGCGTGAGGTGAGGATGTCGTTGACGGTCTGCGCCGCCTCCTGCGTCGTACAGCCGAAGAAGGTCTCCAGGACGAGCACGCCGTTGCTCAGCTCGCCCTCGTCCTCGACCTCCCGCTGGTACGAGAAGAGGTCGTTGCGCAGGTGCACGGCGTCGGAGAACGTCTCCATCAGCACGCGCAGCGGCCTCGACCCGGCGACGGACGCGGGCACCTCGGAGGTCGCGTACTCGACGAGCCCCGCCGACCAGGGCGCGCCGCCGACCTTGCGGCGCATCTCGATGTACTCGACGGGGTTGGAGATCCGCCCCTCGTTGATGTTGGACAGCTCCCACATCGACTCGTTGAGGAGGTGTTCGGTCGACTCGGCGAACCTTCTGCGCCAGCCCACCGACATGGCGGGCACGGTGCGCGCCCAGAGGTCGGCGAGGCCCGCCTCGACGGGGTTCTGCGGCTCGGGCACGGGGGTCGACAGGTCCATCGGCATGAACAGGGGCAGGCGGTCCAGATAGGCCTTGCCGCCCCCACGGTCCATGGTCCGCTTGAACGTCTCCAGGAAGTGGTCGTCGAAGAAGAAGACCCACACGTACCAGTCGGTGACGAGCGACAGGGCGGGCCCGTCGCAGTCAGGGTGGGTGTACGCGCACAGCAGTCCGTAGTCGTGCGCGTCGAGGTCGCTCTGCTCCCAGATGCCGGACCCCTCCAGCATGCCCATCTCGCGCGCCCACTGCGTGGAGTGCGCCCGCGCCTCGTCGAGGTGTGGATTGAGCCGCGCCTGGTACGGCATGTAGAAGTGCGGCAGTTCGAACGGCTGCGTCATGGCCCGGCCCTACCCGTGGCCCCCGGCGGGCATCCGGACGGCGGCACATGATCGCACCATCGCGTGAACCCGTGACTGAGGGGCGCGCGGACGGGGAAAAGGGCGGTACCCAAGTCCACCCGATCCCCATCTGAGGAGTCTTCGGTGAGCCAGGCCACGGAGCCGTTGATCGTCGTAGGTGTCGACGGTTCGAAGCACTCGAAGGAAGCCCTCCGCTGGGCCGTGCGGCAGGCCACGCTCGTCGGCGGCCGGGTGCACGCCGTCATGAGCTGGGAGTGGTCCACGAACCCCTTCAACCTCGGCGGGCCCGCCGACGGCGCCACGGTGGCGGGCGGTCGCGAGCTGCTCTCCCCAGGGGAGACCTCGCGCGGGAAGCTCATCGACATCGTCACGGAGACGGTCGGCGAGAGCCCGCCCGTCCCGGTGCACAGCCGCATCGTGCAGGGGCCCGCGGCGAAGGTCCTCGTCGAGGCGTCCGGGGCCGCCGACCTCCTGGTCGTCGGCACCCGCGGCTACGGCGGCTTCAAGGGGGCGCTGCTCGGCTCGGTGAGCCAGCAGGTGACGCAGCACGCGCACTGCTCGGTCGTGGTGGTGCGGGAAAAGTCCGACAGCTGACGGGATCGGCGGCCCGCCCCGTCGCCCACCCGACGGGGTGTCAGCGGGACATGCCAGAGTGCCCTCATGGACGATGCCCGAGACTTCCCGCGCCAGTACGCCCGCACCCGCCGCTTCGCCCTGGGCGCCCCGAGCCGGTTCACGGTCTCGGCGGACGGCGGGCGCGTCCTGTTCCTGCGCACGGGCGGCGGCGCCGACCCCGTGAGCGCCCTGTGGCTCCACGAGGACGGTGCGGAGCGCGTCCTCGTGAAAGTCTCGCGCACCGCGCGCGCGGGAGACGTGCCGGCCGCCGAGCGGGTCCGCAGGGAGCGGGCGCGCGAGAGCGCGGTCGGGCTCGTCTCGTACTCGGCCGACGCCGAGTGCCGCACTGTCGTGTACGCCCTGTCGGGAGCGCTCTGGGCGGTCCGTGTCGCGGACGGCGTCCCGTTCCCCGTGTCGGCGGCGGGCCCGGTCGTGGACCCGCGCCTGTCCCCCGACGGCCGGCTCGTCGCGTACGTCACCGGCGACGCGTTGCACGTGGTCACACTCGACGGCGAGGACCGGCTCCTCGCGGCGCCCGAAGGCCCCGACATCACCTACGGGTTGACCGACCACGCGTCCTCGGAGTCGATGGGCCGGCCGCGCGGTCACTGGTGGGCGCCCGACGGCGGCGCGCTGCTCGCCGCGCGCGTGGACACGGCGCGCGTGCAGCGCTGGTACCTCTCCGACCCGGCCGACCCTTCGGCGCCGCCGCGCGCCGTGCGCTACCCGGCGGCGGGCACGGCCAACGCCGACGTGTCGCTCCATGTGCTGCACCTGGACGGCTCGCGGGCCGAAGTGGACTGGGATCGTGGGGGGTTCGAGTACGTGCCCGTGGCCGGGTGGGACGCGCACGGCCCGTTCGCCGCGGTGCAGAGCCGCGACCAGCGGACGCTGCGCACGCTGGCCGTGGACCCGGCGACGGGCGCCACCCGGCTCCTGGACGAGCAGCGCGACGCGGCCTGGGTCGAGCTGGTCCCCGGCGCCCCGTGCCGTACGGCGTCCGGCGCGCTGGTGACGACCCGCGACGAGCAGGACACCCGCCGCCTCGTCGTGGCCGGGAAGCCGGTGACCCCGGTGGGCCTCCAGGTCCGTCAAGTCCTCGGTGTCCAGGGCGAGTCGGTGCTGTTCGAGGGCGGTGACGAACCCACCGAGACCCATGTGTGGACCTGGGCGCCCGACGCGGGCTGCGTCAGGCTCACGGACACGCCGGGCGTGCACACGGCGGTCTCCGCGGGCGGCACCACGGTCCTGGTGAGCCGCCGGGAGGACGCCGTGACCGTAGAGGTGACGAAGAAAGGCAGCCCCGACGGGGAGATCGCCTCGCTCGCCGAGCGTCCCGTCGTCCCCACGCGCCCCGTCCATCTGCGGCTCGGCGAGCGGGAGTTGCGCAGCCAGCTGTTCCTGCCGTCGTGGCACACACCGGGCAGCGCCACGCTCCCCGTCCTGGTGAACCCGTACGGGGGCCAGCACCTGCTGGTTGCCACGCGCGGCCTCGGCTGGCCCGCGCATCTGTCGCAGTGGTTCGCCGAGCAGGGCTTCGCGGTCCTGGTCACGGACGGGCGCGGCTCCCCGGGGCGTGGCCCCGCGTGGGAGAAGGAGATCCGCGGCGACATCCTGACCCACGCCCTGGACGACCAGGTCGCCGCCGTGCAGGCGGCCGGGGCGGAGTTCCCCGACCTCGACCTGACGCGGGTCGCGATCCGAGGCTGGTCGTTCGGCGGGTTCCTGGCCGCGGGCGCCGTGCTGCGCAGGCCCGACGTCTTCCACGCGGCGGTGGCGGGCGCGCCGCCCACCGACCAGCGGCTGTACGACACGCACTGGAAGGAGCGCTATCTCGGCCATCCCGACGAGGAGCCCGAGAACTACGAGCGCTGCTCCCTGATCGCCGACGCGCCGCTGCTGCGCCGCCCGCTCCTGCTGGTGCACGGGCTCGCCGACGACAATGTGGCGGTCGCCCACACCCTGCGCCTGTCGGCGGCGCTGCTCGCGGCGGGCCGCAGCCACCAGGTGCTTCCGCTGCCGGGCGCGACGCACATGGTCACGCAGGAGGACGTCGCGGAGAACCTGCTGCTGTTCCAGCTCGACTTCCTGAGGAAGTCCCTGGGGATCTGACGACTCGCAGGTGCCTACCAGTGCGCGGGACGGCTCAAGGAGGCCGGGATCTTCGTCGAGCCGTCCCCGCGGGCCGCGTTGACCTGCGCCTGCGTGAGGAAGATGCTGCCGGTCAGATCGGCGCCCTGAAGGCGCGCGTCGCGGAGGTCGGCCCCGATGAGGTCGGCCTCGCGCAGGTCGGCGCCGGTGAGGTCGGCCGCGATCAGGTAGGCGCCGCGCAGGTTGGCGCCCCGCAGGTCGGCGCCCTTGAGGCGGGCGCCCATCAGGTCGGCGCCCCGGTGGTTCTTCCTGCGGCCGGGCACGGCCGCCCGTACGAGTTCGCTGACCTTCAGGAGCGTCTCGCTGACCTCGCCGCGGAGGGTGGGGACGTCGGCCGCGGCGAGGGTGGCGGCGTCGGCGCGGGTGAGTTCCTCGATCCCGTCGAGGGCGCGCCGCACCTCCTGGTGCGCCGGGCGGGCCCGCTCCAGCTCCAGCGCCTCGGTCAAGTACCAGAGCAGTTCGTGCAGTTGGCGCATGACGGGGAAGACGTCGAACATCTTGCGCGCGGTCCCGCGCGACGTACGCCAGTCCTCACCGCCGAACGTGACCTGTGACACCTGCTGGCCGGCACCGAAGCAGTCGAAGACCGTGCAGCCCGAGTAGCCCTTGTCACGGAGCGTGGCGTGGACGCCGCAGCGGAAGTCGTCCTGGAGGTTGCGGCACGGTTGGCCCGCGGGCTTGTTCGCGGCGAAGTCGGAGGACTTGGCGAAGGGCAGGGCGACACAGCACAGCCCGAAGCAGTTCCCGCAGTCGGCGCGCAGGTCGAGCCGGCGGCGGTGCCCGGCCTCCGGAACTGTGCCGGTGCCCGGGACGGAGGTGCCCTGGAGGGCCGTGGCGCCCGGGACGGTCCCGTCGGACGCCACGGCCTCAGGACGGTTTTCGCGCTTCTGGGACAACGGGCCCGGTCTCCTACGTGGTGTCTGCTCGACGGGCACGGCGTCGCCGCCTGCGCACCGATTGGAGCCTTCATTGTCCCCGATGCCGCCGCCCGCCCTTGTGCGCCCTGGGTGTGACGGGCCCCGGTGGTGCGGCGCAGGCAGTGACCTCCCGTCCCCCCTCACCGACCGTCAGCAGTCACCGTGGCCTCCTTCGTCCTGCCACACGAGCTGCCAGGCGCCCAGAAACCCGGGGCCCGCGGGCCGGCCCATGTGACGGAGCTCCCGGTTGCCACGGCCCTCGGCTGACGTCTCCCCCGGTCTCTCGTGGCCCGGCGCACCCGCCGGGCCCGGTACCGTGGGGGAGGAACGATCTCGTGGGCCTCCTGGCGGGCTGCGTGAACCCAGGAGGAACCAGATGACGACGAACCGCGGACGCAAGCACGTGATCCGGCACCGGATGACGTCGACCGGAGAGTCGTACGTCGTCGCCGCCAAGAACCTCAAGGCGATGAAGGACATGGGCGCCACCGCGGAGGCCGTGCGCACCCAGCGCTGGCGGCCCGCGGACTCCCTGGACGTCCCCTGCCCCTGCGGCGGCACCTGCGAGCCCGGCGAGAAGTGCGACCGCTGCCACGCCCGCCACCGCCACGTGGGCCGCACCCCGGGCAGCCTCACGGACGTCGAGACGTGGATGGACAAGTACGACTGCATGGGCTGCGCGTCGACGTACACGCTGACCGTCGTCCTGCCCGGCCGCCCCTGGGGTATCGCCGAGACTGTCGTGCAGGGCGGCTCCGCGGAGCCGGTGGTCCGGGCTCGCGTCTTCCCGGGCGTCGTCCACCCGATGATGCGGCCGGAGACGCCGGCGGAGGACTGAGCCTCCGCCGGAGCCCCGAGCCCGGCTCAGCCCGCTTCCGGCGCCAGCCGCAGTGAGATCGAGTTGATGCAGTACCGCTGGTCCGTCGGGGTCGCGTAGCCCTCGCCCTCGAAGACGTGGCCGAGGTGCGAGCCGCAGCGGGCACAGCGCACCTCGGTGCGGACCATGCCGTGCGAGCGGTCCGAGATCAGCTCGACGGCGTCCGTGTCCTTCGGGTCGAAGAAGGACGGCCAGCCGCAGTGCGACTCGAACTTCTCTCCCGAGGTGAAGAGCTCCGCGCCGCACGCGCGACAGGAGTAGACACCCTCGGTCTTGGTGTCCGTGTACTCACCGACGAAGGCGGGCTCGGTGCCGGCCTGGCGCAGTACCGCGTACTCCGCCGGGGTCAGCTCCGCGCGCCACTCCTCGTCCGGCTTTTCGACGTCGTACGACATTCAGCTCAGTCCTTCACTTGGCAAGGCGATCCAGGATCTGCGGGCCGAGCTCCGTGACGTCACCCGCGCCCATGGTGAGAACAAGGTCGCCCGGCTTGGCCATTCCCGCGATCACGTCGGGCACGGTCGCCTTGTCGTGGACGGCGTCCACGTCGGCGCCCGCGGCGCGGGCCGCGTCGATGATGAGGCCGCTGGTGATGCCGGGGATCGGGTCCTCGCGGGCCGGATAGATGTCCAGGACCACGGACGCGTCGGCGAGGGCGAGGGCGTCGCCCATCTCCTTGCCGAGCTCCTGGGTGCGGGAGAAGAGGTGGGGCTGGAAGACGACGAGGATCCGGGACCCCTCCCCCGCGGCCGAGCGCATCGCCTCGAGGTCGGCGGACATCTCGGTGGGGTGGTGCGCGTACGAGTCGATGACCTGTACGCCGTTCTCCTCGCCCTTGAGCTGGAGGCGGCGCTTGACGCCGGTGTACGACTTCAGCGCCGCGGCCAGGTTGCGGGAGGGGATGCCGAGCGCGACGCCGGCGGCGAGCGCCGCGACCGCGTTGTGCGCGTAGTGACGGCCGGGGACCGAGACCGTGAACGTGAGCAGCTTGCCATCGAGGAGGACGGTGACCTCGCTGGTCAGGCCGCGCGGGGTGACCTTGTGGATGCGGACGTCGGCCGCCTCCGACTCGCCGTAGGTGACGACCTTCAGGGACGTCGTGTCCCGCAGCCGGCGGGTCAGCTCGACCGCGCCGGACTGGTCCGCGGCGATGACGAGCGTGCCACCGGGGACGATCTTGGAGGCGAAGGTCTCGAAGGACTCGTAGATCTCGTCCATCGACGCGTAGTTGGCGTGGTGGTCGAGCTCGACGTTGAGGACGATGGCGACCTCGGGCGCGTACTTGTGGAAGCTGCGGTCCGACTCGTCGGCCTCGGCGACGAAGATCCCGCCCGCGCCGTGCAGCGCGTTCGAGCCGGGGGCGTCGAGGTCTCCGCCGATGGCGTACGAGGGGTCGAGGCCCAGGGAGGACAGGGACACCGCCAGCATCGACGTGGTCGTCGTCTTGCCGTGCGTACCGGCGACCGCGATGGGGCGCAGGCCGTCCATGAGCGAGGCGAGGGCGTCGGAGCGGTGGACGACCGGGATGCCGAGTTCGGTGGCGCGGGCCAGCTCGGGATTGTCGGCACGGATCGCGGAGGAGACGACGACGCAGGTGGCGTCCGGCGCGAGGTGCGCGGCGTCGTGGCCGATGTGGACCGTGACACCGAGCGAGCGCAGCGCCCCGGCCGTGGCGGACTCCCGGGAGTCGCTGCCGGCGACCTGGGCTCCGCGCTGCGCGAGGATCTTCGCGATGCCCGACATTCCGGCGCCGCCGATGCCGATGAAGTGCGGTCGGTCCATGGCGGTGGGCAGGCCGGGTGCCATTGGTTTCTCCCTGGGACGGTGTGCTGCTGCGTGCCCACTGTGCGGGCAGGCTCAGCCTACTTTCTCCGTGCACCCCACCCGCGCAACCCCGTACCGCCCCGGCGGCTACGCCTTGCTGTACGAGAAGAGCTTCAGAACCGGAACGCCCACCTTGTGCCGGGCGCGCGAGGCCCAGTCGCGGTGGAAGAACTCCTCCACATAGTGCGGGTCGGTCAGGACGATGACCTCGTCGGCGCTGATCTCGTCGACGAGGGACTTCAGCGCGTCCAGGGGGTGGTCCTCGACGAGGCGGCCCTCCGCCTCGCAGCCGGCCTGGTGGAGTGCGGTGAGGGAGACCTGGAGTGCTTGTTCGCCGGGTTCCGTGGCGTCCGGGCCCTCGGGTACGTCCTTCTCCTTCGCCGCGTCGTCGAGCTCCCCCATGGCGACGTCGTCGATGGCCCGCAGCAGGCGGTCGGCCTGGTCGCCTCGGGGTTGGAGCAGCACATGGAACGCGACTCCCTCGTCACCGTGCAAGGTGGTGACGAACTCCACGTCGGCGGACGTCAGGGCCTTCTCGATCATCAATACGCTCGTGAACACGACAGGCGCCCTTCTTCTCTCCTCCGTGGGCCGTCGACTCTCGACCGGTCCCTGCGGAAACCATCCTGCCCCGTGGCCGTACGGGGTCTGCGAGATTTAGTGTGCCCAGCGGAAGGTAAACGGAACGGCACATTCCGCTAATTGTCAGCTCCGACGGTATCGGGTGAACAGGAAACCGGCCTCTTCCAGTACAGAAGCCATCTCGAAACGCTCGGGGACGGTCAGGGACGGTCCCCCGGCAATGCGCTGGGCGTCTCCGGCGGTGAGCATCGGCGACAGTGTCAGGCAGAGTTCGTCGAGCACCTGTACGGCCACGAACTGGCCGAGCAGGCGGGGTCCGCCCTCCGTGAGCAGCCGGGTGAGCCCGCGCTCCGCGAGCGCCCGGACCGCGCGCTCCGGCTCGACCGTGGAGCCCTCGCCGGCGATCAGCACCTCGGCGCCGGCCTTACGGGCGGCCTCCATACGGTCGGGCGGGGCTCCGGCGCCGGTGACCACGAAGGTGGGGACGAGGGGCGAGGTGAAGAGCGGAAGGGAGAAGTCGAGGTTCAGGCTCGCTGTGATCACCGCGATGGCCGGGGCGGGGCCCTGTCCGGCCGCCTCCCTGCGCGCGGCGAAGGCCTCACGCGCGCGTGCCGGGCGATAGCCCTCCAGACGGACCGTTTCCGCACCGACCAGGACGGCGTCCGCGAGACCGCGCAGGGTGCCGAAGATCCGCATGTCGGCGGCGCACGAGATGCCCTGCGAGCGGCCGTCGTGGTGGGCGGCACCGTCGAGCGTGGAGACCATGTTGGCCCGCAGCCATACGTCCTGCCCGGAGGGGTAGGCATAGGCGTCCGCGAGCTCGTCGAGACTCCATTCACGGGGTTCGTGGGCCTCGTGATCTGCTGTTTCGTACGTCACAGGGAACAGGCGTCGCATGTCACGCAGTCTCCCACGGCGTCTAGAGTTGGGTGCTGTGTCGTCCTCCACCACTGCCCCGGCTCAGAGTCCGATAGCCGACGCGGCCCCCCTGTCCCTGTGCGCCCGTGAGCCGCTCGTCCCCGCGGACCGTCTGGTCGCCGAGATGGTGCCCCCGCCGCGCTTCGACTCGGTCCGCTTCGCGACGTACATCCCGGACCCCAAACAGCCCAGCCAGACCGAGGCGGTGCGGGTCCTGAGCGACTTCGCGGCCGGGCTCGGCGGCGCCCACGCGAGCGGCTCGGGCAGGCGGCGGTGGTTCGCCAGGAAGCCCGCGGCACCCACCGGGCCCCGCGGCGTCTATCTGGACGGCGGCTACGGCGTCGGCAAGACCCACCTGCTCGCCTCGCTCTGGCACGCCACCCCGGCGGCCCCCGAGCAGAAGGCGTTCGGCACGTTCGTCGAGCTCACGAACCTGGTGGGCGCGCTCGGCTTCCAGCAGACGGTACGCACGCTCGGCGAGCACCGGCTGCTGTGCATCGACGAGTTCGAGCTGGACGACCCGGGCGACACGGTCCTGGTGTCGACCCTGCTGGGCAAGCTCGTCGACGCGGGCGTCGCCCTCGCCGCGACCTCGAACACGCTGCCGGGCAAGCTCGGCGAGGGCCGGTTCGCCTCCGCCGACTTCCTGCGCGAGATCCAGGGCCTGTCCGCCCACTTCCACCCCCTGCGCATCGACGGCGAGGACTACCGCCACCGCGGCCTGCCCGAAGCGCCCGCCCCGTTCTCCGACGAGCAGGTGACGAAGGCGGCGTACGCGACGCAGGGCGCCTCGCTCGACGACTTCCCGCATCTGCTCGACCACCTCGCGCGCGTGCACCCCAGCCGCTACGGCGCCCTGACGGACGACCTGAAGGCGGCCTGTCTCACGGACGTGCAGCCGGTCCCCGACCAGTCGACGGCGCTGCGGCTCGTCGTGCTCGCCGACCGGCTCTACGACCGCGAGATCCCCGTGCTCGCCTCCGGACTTCCCTTCGACCAACTGTTCAGCGACGAGATGCTGAACGGCGGCTACCGCAAGAAGTACTTCCGCGCGATCTCCCGCCTGACCGCGCTCGCGCGGGACGCGAAGGGGCTCGTGGGGGCGTAGGGAGCAGGGATTCACCGCGCGTGCAGGGTGGCGTGTGGCGGCCGGGACATGAGCGACAGGCCGTCACACGCGTGGTTCCCGTGAACCATGCCGCGTGATACACACGACCGGGTCACAGTTCCTGTCCGCCAACAGGAGGTTGCCCCATGTCTGAAGCACGTACCGCACGTACCGCTCAGTCCCCCGCAACACGACGTCAGGTCCTCGCCCGCAGCGGCGCTTCCGTGGCCGCCATCGCCTTCGCCGGAAGCCTCTCCGAGCTCTTCGCGGGCACGGCCGCCGCGCAGAGTCTCGGCGACAAGGGCTACGGCCCGCTGGTGCCCGACCCCGCCGGACTGCTCGACCTGCCCGCGGGGTTCCGCTACAAGGTCCTCTCGCGCGAGGGCGACCCGCTGCGCTCCGGCGAGGGCAAGGTGCCCAGCAACCACGACGGCATGACGGCCCTGAAGGGCAGACACGGCCAGGTCCACCTGGTCCGCAACCACGAGAACCGCGTCACCGCGAAGATCGCCGTGCCGACCGTCGAGGGGCTCACCTACGACCCGATGGGCAAGGGCGGCTGTACGGCGCTCACGCTCGACCATCGGGGCAATGTCCTGTCGGAGCGCGTCGCCATCGCCGGCACGGCCGTCAACTGCGCGGGCGGGCACACGCCTTGGGGCACCTGGCTGACCTGCGAGGAGACCGAGGACAAGGCCGGCACGAACGGCTACACCAAGGACCACGGCTTCATCTTCGAGGTCGACCCGGCCGACCCGCACCGCTCGGGCGCCGTGCCGCTGACCGCGATGGGCCGCTTCCAGCACGAGGCGATCGCGATCGACCCGAAGCGGGGCGTCGTCTACGAGACCGAGGACGCCTTCGAGAAGCCGTTCGGCCTGTTCTACCGTTTCCTGCCCGACAAGCCCGAGGGCGGCCTCGGTTCCCTGCGGGCGGGCGGAACGCTCCAGGCGATGCGGGTGCCCGGGGTGCCCGACCTGTCCGTGATCCAGGAGACGGGCGCGACGTTCGACGGCATCGAGTGGGTCGACGTACCCGACCCGCTGGCCGCGCAGACCCCCATCCGCCTCCAGGACTTCGGCCCGAAGGGCATCACGCACGCGCAGAAACTGGAGGGCTGCTATTGGGGCGGCTCGTCCGTCTACTTCGTCTCCTCCTTCGCCCACAGCGCGCAGGGCTCGGCGGCCGACCACTTCGGGCAGATCTGGCGCTACGACCCGAACAAGCGCCGGCTCACGCTGGTGATCGTGTTCGGCCCGAGCACCGACGTCCAGCTGCCGGGCGAGGAGCCCGACAACATCTGCCTCGCGCCCAGCGGCGGCCTGATGGTGTGCGAGGACGGCGAGGGCGCGCAGCACGTCTTCGGTGTGACCCGCCGCGGCGACGTGTACGCGATGGCGCGCGGGCGCCAGAACATCGGCACGGCGCAGGAACCGGCGTGGGGCGAGTTCGCGGGCGTCACGTTCTCCCCGGACGGCGACACGATGTACGTCAACTGCTACACGCCCGGGACGACCTTCGCCGTGACGGGGCCCTGGCAGCGGTAGCGCAGGCGCCCGGTCCGTCGCACGATCGAGGGACCTGACGGGAAGGGGTGCGCGGTGGCCAAGGCAGACAAGGACACGAAGCGGAAGGGCAAGGGCAAGGGAAAGCCGGCAAAGAGCGCCGGGAAGTCCCGGGCCAAGGCCGGGCAGGCCCCCGGGAAGCCGTCCGGGAAGTCCTCCGGCGCGAAGTCGCCCGTCGCGCTTCGTGAGCTGCTGCGCATCCCCGCGGGCAAGCCCGTGGATCTCGCCTCCTACGACGCACGGGCGACGCCCGCGGGCCCCTCCGGCAAGGCCGCCGGCGTGGAGGCGACCGCCCGTATGGGTGAACGCCTCGCGGACCTCCAGGAGCGCCTGTGGGCCTCCGGCACGGCGGGCGACCGGCGCCGGATCCTGCTGATCCTCCAGGGCATGGACACCAGCGGCAAGGGCGGCACGGTCAAGCACGTCATCGGCCTCTTCAACCCCTCCGGCTGCCGCATCAAGGCCTTCAAGGCGCCCACCGCCGAGGAGCGCGGCCATCCGTTCCTGTGGCGCATCATGCGGGCGCTCCCCGAGCCCGGCGAGATCGGCATCTTCGACCGCTCGCAGTACGAGGACGTCCTCGCCGCCCGCGTCCGCGGCCTCGTCCCGCGCCGCCAACTGGGCGGCCGCTATGGCCAGATCAGCCGCTTCGAGCAGTCGTTGGCCGAGGACGGCGTGACGGTCGTCAAGTGCTTCCTCCACATCTCGTACGAGGAACAGCGCGAGCGGCTCCTCGAACGGCTCGACAACCCGGACAAGCACTGGAAGTTCAGCATGGGCGACATCGAGGACCGCGCCCTGTGGCCCGCGTACCGGGAGGCGTACGAGATCGCGCTGGAGCGCTGTTCGACTGATGCCGCGCCCTGGTACGTGGTGCCGGCCGACCGCAAGTGGTACCGCAACTGGGCCGTCAGCAAGCTGCTCCTGGAACATCTGGAGGCGCTGGACCCGAAGTACCCGAAGGCGGACTTCGACGTGGCCGGGGCGAGGGACCTGTTGCTCGCGCAGGGGTGAGGCGGGGGTCCGGCCCCACCAGCGCCGCCCACAACTGCGGCTGATTCACCGAGCGTGCCGGTCCCGCCCCTTGGGCAGGGTCTTAGGGGTCCTGCCGGGCCCGTAAGCCCCTTCAGGACGTCGCCCCCTAGGGACAAGGACACGGACACATGGAACGACACGCAGTCTGGGAGTTCACCGACGACCGCGGGCATGTGGCGGCCGCGGGGGACGTGCCGTTACGGGTGGTGGCCTACATACAGGCCGGCGCCACCCTGTGGGACCACGGGATACGGCCGGTGGGGATCTTCGGTTCGTTCCACGACGGGGACACCGCCGACCCGGCCAAGGCGGGGACGCTGCCGCTCGGCGAGGTCCGCTATCTCGGCGCGGGCGCGGGGCTCGGCCTGGAGGCCGTGCTCGCGGCCGAGCCCGACCTCGTCATCGCCGTCACCTACGGCGGCGGCCAGGTGTACGGCGTCGATCCCGACGTGGCGAAGCACCTGGAGGAGCACGTCCCGGTCGTCGTGATCGACGTCGGGCAGGGCCGCTCGCTCACCGCGGTCAGGGAGCGCTTCGCCGGGCTGGCGCGCTCGCTCGGGGCGCGGGACCGGGCCGGGACCGAACTGGAGCGCGCCATGCGGGAGTTGGAACAGGCCGCGCAGGACAATCCGGGGCGGGTGCTGGCCCTGTCACCGGGTGGTCCGGACAGTGTTCATCTGGCCCGCCCCGCCAAGTGGCCCGACCTGAGCGCGCTGACGGCCCTCGGCGTACGTACCGTCGAAACGCCGCTGGGGCCGGGCGCCAACTGGAACACGGCCGGGTGGGCACAGGCCGCCGCGCTCACGCCCGACATCGTGCTCGTCGACTCCCGCGCGAACGCGGCCGCGCGCGAGCAGTACGCGGCGGACCCGCACTGGCGGCAGGTCGCGGCCGGGGCGCGCCTGCTCCCCTGGAACCCTGAGCTCCCGGCGAGCGAGTCCGCCCACGCACGGTTCTTCGACCAGGTGACCGGGGCGCTGCGGGACACCTGAGCCCCGCGGCCCCGCCCTTCGCCCACCTGGCCCGACATCGCTCCGCACACGCGACCTAATGCGCAATTAATCCCATTAGTACGTTTATTGTCGCCGCGTGATGACCTATGTACGGAGACTTGCACTGGTCTGCGCCCTGGGCGCGCTGGGGGTCGGAGCTGCCGCGTGCAGTGGGGGCGGCGGATCCGCCGGGCACCCGGGGCGGGGGGTGGTGAGCGCGTCCGCCGCGCCCTCGCGCCCGCCCACACTCGCACCGGGCCCCGCCGGTCTCACCCCCGTGTTCAAGAGCGCACCCCACCCGCGGGACCGCACCGTCGCCCTCACCTTCGACGCCGACATGACCGCCGACGAGGGCCCCCGCGCCGCGGCCGGTGAGCACTTCGACAACCCGGCCCTGATCGCGACCCTGCGCCGGCTGAAGGTCCCCGCGACGGTGTTCATGACGGGGCGGTGGGCCGCGGAGTACCCGGCCGAGGCGAAGTCGATCGGAAGCGATCCGCTCTTCGAGGTCGCCAACCACTCGTACAGCCACCACGCCTTCACCGGTGAGTGCTACGGCCTGCCCACCATGCCGCCCGCGCAGATGCGGTCGGACGTGGAGCGCGCCTTCACCGCGTTCCGCAAGGCCGGGGTGAAGCGCACGGTGCCGTACTTCCGCTTCCCGGGCGGGTGTTACGACAAAGAGGTGCTCCGGAAGCTGACCCCGGCGGGCGTCACGGCCGTGCAGTGGGACGTGGTGAGCGGTGACGCGTTCGCGACGGACTCGGACGCGGTGGCGCAGCAGGTGCTCGACGGGGTGCGGCCCGGTTCGGTCGTCGTCATGCACTGCACCCGCAGCGCGGCGCCCGCCACGGAAGCCGCGGTGCGCGCCGTCGTGCCGAAGCTGCGGGAGCGCGGGTACCGGTTCGTGCGGGTGTCGGAGCTGATCAGGTCGGCGGCCGAGCACCAGGGCCTTGTCGGGGGCCCGGACTACGGTGGGAGTCATGGCTGACTACTGCGACGGGCCGGGTCCGCGTACGGACCCCGACGCATCCGCACCGGCCGGTGCGCCCACGGAACCGTTCGCCGAGTGCGTACTGTGCCGCAAGCCCACCGAGTACCCGGAGTCCCACAGGGGCGTGACGCTGTGCCCCGTGTGCGCATGGCAGGAGGCACAGCGCACGTCCTGCTCGGGGTGACCACGGCTGCCGCACCACGCCGCGAAGAACCGATCTTCCGCCTGGCAGACTGGTCCGGTGAGCAGTGACGACCAGACCCTCCCGAACGACGCCGCCGACGCCTCCGCCGGTGTGCCGCAGGACAGCCCCTTCCGGTCCGAGCGGACCGTACGCGACGAGGCTCAGCAGTTCGTGCTGCCTCTCGTGGTGCGTATCGAGCGGGCCGCTCCCCCGGCCCGCACCGACGCCCTGGAGACGGCGGCCCGCACCGTCCTCGTGATCCTTTCCGATCCGCGCGCGACCGGCGACGGGGAGTGGGCGCAGGTCATGCGCGACTGGCAGGACGCCCGGATCCGCAAGGTGGTGCGGCGGGCGCGCGGCGCCGAGTGGCGCAGGGCGGAGGCGCTCGACGGCATCACGGTGACGGGGAAGTCGGCCGAGGTACGGGTGTTCCCGCCGGTCCCGCTCGACGGCTGGCCCAAGGATCTGGCCCGGCTCCAGGTGTCGGGAACGGAGCTGGACGACCCGGAGCCCCCGGCGGACCCGGACCTCACGGCACCCGTCCTGTGGCTGAGCCCCGACCTCGACATGACGGCGGGCAAGTCGATGGCCCAGGCGGGCCACGCCGCGCAGCTGGCCTGGTGGGAACTGACGGACGAGCAGCGCGCGGAGTGGCGCGACGCCGGTTTCCCGCTTTCCGTACGCACCGCGGACGCGGACCGCTGGGCCGAGCTGACCACGAGCGGCCTGCCGGTGGTCCGGGACGCCGGATTCACGGAGATCGCCCCCGGCAACACTGTTGTGGCCGAAGGGGGCAGTCACTTCTGTCCTCTCCCGCGCGCACGACGGCCGTAGGCGGGCTGCTCCGCGTCGGTGTCCGGGGCAGCCCGCCCGCCGACCCGGCTCAGTCGGCACATCGCCCACTCGCCGTGGCCCCGCCGCACCTGCCCACCAACGCCGGACCGGCGTAGGCGGGCGGGCCGGTCAGGCTCTCAGGACGCCGGGACTTTCAGCTTGTCCCAGCTGGTCTTGCCCGGAATGCCGTCCGCGTCCTTGCCCTTGAAGCCGAGCTTCTGCTGCCAGGCCTTGTAGGACTTGCGGTCGGCGTCGGTCCACTCGGGGCTGGGCCCCTCCTCGTAGTGGTCGCAGCCCTCGGCGACCAGGCGGCGGCCCATGGCCGTGATGAGCGCGGACTTCTGGCCGTCGTGGAAGAAGCCGCTGCCCGGAAACGGGGCGTGCGACGGCCTGGACGGCGTGGGCTTCGGGTCGGGCTTGGGGTCGGAACCCTGGGACTTCCCGGCGAGCCGGTCGGCGATCCGCTTGCGCATGCCGTCCATCGTGAAGCCGCGCGGGTCCTGCTTGCCCGGCTGCCACTCCTTGTGGCCGATGACCGACCGCTCGCTCCAGCCGTAGTGACGGCAGATCGCGGCGGACACCTTCTCGATGGCCTCCTTCTGCGCCTCGGGCCAGGGGTCCTTGCCGTCACCGAGGTTGATGCACTCGAAGCCGTAGAAGTGCCGGTTGCCGTCGGTGTCGGCCTCGTTGTCGTGCGGCAGTCTCGACTCGTTGACCACGGCGCGCAGGACGTCGCTGTCGCCCAGCCCCGCATGATTGGCACGGCCGTTGCCGACGAGGTGGATCTCGCCCTTCTTGTCGATGACGCCGTGGCACAGCGGCCCCGGCAGGCCCGAGTAGCCGTTGTAGCAGATGTTCACGGAGGCGTCCGTGCCCGAGGTGACGGTGTGGTGGATCATCACGCCGTTCACCGGGCCCCAGGGACCCTTCGTATTGCGGTTGTGCGTACGCCAGTTGCGCACCTCGTGGACCGTCAGACCCTCCTTACGCAGGATCTCCACCAGCTTGGACGCGCTCAGAGGTGTGGCCATCACTCGTCTCCTTCCACGGCGGACTCCGCTACTGCGGTGGTCTGCGACCTCCCGTGCGAGGGGCCCTCGGACGCGAGTTCCTCACGGTGTGCCCGTTCCTCCGCCGCAAGGGTCGCCTCGTCCGCGGCCGGGATGCTGATCGCGAGCGGGCCGAAGGCGAGGCGCAGGTCGACGGCGCTCTCCTCGCCCTTGACCAGGGCCAGCGGGGCGAAGTGGCGGGCGATACCGGCGGGCCCCTGGAGCAGCGGGCGGCGCGTCGGGGCCGTCGGCCATTCGACGCTGCCGGTGGCGGTGCGCGCGGGGACGAGCCAGTGGTCGCCGGTCCGGTAGGTGCCGTCCTTGGCGAAGTACACCTCGACACCGTCTTCCAGGGGCAGCCACTCCCCCTCCGCGACAGGGACGGCGCCGCCCTTCAGGGCTGCGGTACGGCCCTTGCGCTTCGGGCCCTCGCGGTGATCCCAGCGGCGCAGGAACGGGTGCAGGTGGGAAAGCCGGCCGACGCCCGCCTCGGGCTCGGCGGACAGGCGGACTCGGCGGCCCGGCAGGTCGAGCTCCTCGACCCGCAGCAGGGGCAGGGCTTCCAGACGGGAGGCGTACGCGGTGTCCGTGAACTCGACGAAGTCGCCGACGTCCAGGTCGAGCTTGTCGTCGTGACCGAGGGACGCCAACTGCACCCAGGTGCCGTCGAGTGCGTCGACCGCGAAGACGACCGAGCCGTTCTCGCGGGACCACTTGAAGGTGGCGTCCTTCGCCTCGCCGCCGGCATGGACCTCGACCCGGTACAGCTGGTTCTCCGGACCGCGGTAGCGGGCGTCGGGCCTGACCAGGCACGGGTCCTCGTCGGCGTGGTCGGGCCGCTCGCTGCGGGCGGCCAGCCGGGCGGTGGCCGACGCCTGGCGCTGCGCCCACTTGTCGAAGGCCGCGCGGACGACCTCCTTCGACGGATCCGCGTCCTCGATCGCCAGCGCCGCGAGGGACAGCGGCAGCACCTGCCAGACCACCTTGACGCGGGCCGCGGTGTCCGGCATCGCCGCGCCGAGGGCGACCTCGCGCAGCGCCGGGTCCTCGGCGGCGTTCACCGACCGCTCCCACACGTTCAGATAGACCACGAACGGCGACTGCGCGGGCGAGGGCAGCCGGTCGCCGGGCTTCTCCGGGTCGCGGAAGGCGTCGGGCTGGTCCCAGTAGGTCCAGTACGACGGTGGGGTGGCCGTGTCCTGCGCGTCCTCGGCGTCCTCGTCCGGCACGGGCGTGCCGGGCGCCGGGCGGTCCGCGTCGAGCAGGATGCCGTCGACGTAGTAACGGCCGCCGTGGATGTAGAGGGTGTCGATGTCGTGCTTGCCGCCCACGTACTCGACGCGGAAGCCCGCCGCGTCGCGCGGACCGCCGTAGCGGCCGATCAGGTCCGCGGCGAGGGTGCGGGCCTGGTGGAGCTGGATCGCGGTCTGCTCGTTGGCGTCGGCGTCGAGCTGGACGCGGCCCTGCTGGGCGACGACCGCGGAGTAGTGCCGCTCCGGGTGGAAGGTGAGACGGGAGAGATCAGCGTGCATGAAGGGGGTCCCCCTGGTTCAGGAAGGTGCGGGTGGGTCGTACGGCGGCACTGCTCATGTCACGAAGAAGATTCCGGCGTCCGTGCCCGCGGGCGTGTACTCCGCGAGCCGAGCGCGCAGACCGTCCTCGCGCTGCGGCCGGTACAGGTCGTGGAAGGCGCCCATCTCGGCGCCGTCGTCCGCGCCGCGCCGGAGCTCCTCGGGGCACCTGTCGGCCAACTGCCCGTACCAGGGCGTCCCGTAGCGCACCGCCGCGAACAACGGCTGGACGCCAGGGGCGAGATCGGGCCGGCAGCGGTGCCGCCGTGGCGTGCGCGAGCCGGTGGGGACGTACGAGTACCGCAGGCAGCCGATGCCGCGCCGGGCCACCTGCAGCTTGCCCGTGAAGACCGAGTTCTCGGCGATCTCCACCGCGTGCGTGTGGACCTCACCGATGACGGTCGTGCGGTGCGCATGCAGCACGGCGTGGGCGAGGCGGCAGTCCGGGGCGGACAGGGCCTCGCGGTCGTGGCCGGTGGCGTCCAGGATGCTGTCGCGGAGGTGGATGTCGAGGGGGTCCTCGCCGACCTCGTCGCCGATGACCTCGATGGTGCCGAGGATGCTGTGCTCGATCTGGAGGCAGGCGGTGGTGCGGTCCAGGACGATGCTGGGCTCGTCGGGCGAGTGCGGCTCGCACTCGGGCTCCAGTGACCAGCCGGGTACGAGGGTGGTGTGCCGTACGACGACGGCTCCCATCGGTCCGGTGACGTTGATGCCGCGCCCGGCTACCAGCAGGCCGTCGAGGACGATGCGCGGCCGCTCGTGCGGGGCACAATCACCCGCCACGGCGCGGATGTTGAGGGCGTCGGGCCGGTTGCTGTACCAGTCGAGCAGGCGCATCACCGGTCGCGTGCCCTCGGCCGCCCGGAGCTCCAGTCGGTCGCCGGGGTCGAGGTCGAAGTCCAGCTGCTCCTGGTAGGCGCCGCTGTGCGTGATCTCGATGATGCCGTCGGGGCCGGTGCGGTCCGCACGGCGGTCGTGCTGCCAGGCCCGGTACGCGTCCATGATCTGCCGGTACGGCTGTCCGGGGCCGACCCGGTAGAAGGCGGCGTCGGGCCGGTCCACGCGGTCGGGCCGCTCGTACTCGCCGCCGCCCATGTCGGCGCCGGACGCGTAGTGGTGGTCCACCCACACGCCCTGCCGGGGCGCCGAGCGCGCACCGAACGCGATCCGCCCGAGCTCCGGGTCGACGGCGACCTGACCGCGCTTCGGCCGGTAGCGCCAGTCGGACAGGTCGGCGACCACGATGTCGGACGGCGGTACGGGTTTGTCCTCGCCGTCGCGCCGGATGACGAAGCTCTTGCCGGGGCCGTAGTAGTCGAGTAGGCGGTCGTGGAGCAGGCGGCGGGTGATGAACGCGGGGACGTTGTCGACCGTGGCGATGTGGGTCGGCGACGGCTCCGGGACCGGCTCGGTGACCAGGGGGCTGTCATGGCCGAGGATCGAGAACGTGTAGAGGTTGCGGGCGCGGTCGATGCAGTACGCCGGAGAGGACGTCAGCGAGTACGCCTTGAGCCGCCAGACGAAGAGACCGACTCCCGCCGGGGTCCGACCACCCTGTTTCCTGGAGGAGTTGGCGCGGCGGATGTCGACGGTGCGTGCAGTGCTGTCGAAGGGGCCGCCGGCGAGCGCGAGCGCCGAGCCGTCCCGGAGGTCGAGGAGACGCCCCCTCTCCGCGGCCGTGTCCCGGTACAGCTTCACCGACTGGTGGTGAGCGACCAGCCTCGACAGCTCTACAGCCCGCGCGGGCCAGCCCGCGACCTGCTCGGAGATCTCCTCCAGCAGGTGCAGCGTCCCCTTGCGGCGGCGGGCCGCGACCGTGGCCGCCACGTCCGCGCGCGGCGCGACGGCCTCGGCCAGCGCGGCACGCCCGCCCTCGTGCAGGCCCGCGGTGAGGACACGTTCGTAGCCCGGCAGGGTGCGGTAACCGACCAGGTCGCCGAGGTACGGCAGCACCCAGGGGGCCGCCGTCTCCACGAACAGGTCCTCGTAGCCCTGCTCGACGCCGTCGCGGACCCGGTCGAGCTGCTCGGCGATGACCGCGAGCAGCGCGCGCAGCGGCTCGCCCTCCTCGGCGTCACGCAGAAGATGCCAGCGGGGCAACAGGGCGGCGAGGCCGTCGGGTTCCCGGTTCGTGGTGAGGGCTGTCGAGTCGAACTGGACATCCGCTGAATGCGCGGCCATCACTTGACCTCCGTGAGAATCAGGGTGTCCGCGGCTCGCGGGGACAGCAGGGCGAGCTGGGCGGGGCGGATGCCGCGGAGGACGAACACCGACCGGCCCTTCGCCAGGCGCCGGGTGTCGGTGATGTCGGGGTTGAGGCGCAGGAGTTCGGCGAGCGGAATGCCGTAGCGCGCGCAGACCGCCGACAGGGTCTCGCCGTCGGCGTCACGGACGGTGTGGATCTTCTCGTCGTACGTCGCCTCGTGCGCGGGAACGCTCGACCGCGGTGCGCCGGGGTCGGTGAGCAGCTCGGCGAGCTCTTCCGGGGTGGCGGACGCGGGGACGCCGTTGAAGACGTCGACGTCCACGTAGTCGACACCCGGCACGGTGTGGGCCGCCGCGAGGAGGTCGGAGAGCCGGGCTGGCTGCCCCAACTCGCGCCCCTCGTAGCCGAGTCGGCGCAGCAACACCTGCCGCAGCCGCGGTTCGACGAATTCCCAGGCGTGGTCCGGAGCGACCTTCACCCTGGCGGCGACGAGCAGCAGGACCAGCTCGCGTACGTCCACACGGACGGGCAGGTTGGCGTCGCCGTACTCGGTGAGCGCCCCGCGCAGGGCGCGCAGGGTGGCTGATCCTGCACCGTCGCCGTCCAGGGGCACGTCGTCGGTGCCCGCGACCGTCACGTGCAGCACGCGCCGCCGCCCGTCGAAGAGTTCGCGTGCTGCGGCCCGGCCGATGCCTGCCCGGGAGCGGGCGAAGTCCTCGTAGTCGGCCGCCGAGACGAGCCGGTCGAGGGCGGAGACGGCCAGCGGGATCGTCCTGCGGGTCAGGCCCGGACCGTCCGCGTCGGCGCCGCCCGTCGCCGGACGGGGGTTCGTGACGGCGGTGACGCCGAGCGGACGGGTGAGGGGCTGGGTGAGGCGGTCGGCAGGAACGTTGGCGGCCTTGCCGGTGCCGAAGCGGTAGCGGGCGTGGACGTTCTCGTGACCGCTGGGCAGCCGGGCCCCGTTCACCCCGTCGCCGAAAGTGACCGTCGTCCGGCCGTCGGAGGCGGTGCCGGTGATGTAGATCCGCTCGCGCGGGCCGCGTCCGGCAAGGCTGTCGACCTCGTGCCACAGGACGCCGTCGACCCGGATCTCCAGCACCGGTGTGGCGCCGAGGGGGTTGTCGTCGGCAAGCCAGGTGAGCGGGGACTGCCAGAGGGCGAACGTCTGGTTGACGCGGTCCGAGTCGCCGCTCCCGATGGCCTCCTCCCGGCTCTCGCCGTGGGTGGCCTCGACGACGTTTCCGAGGATGCGGACCGTCTCGCGGCGGTAGCGGTGGGCGAGGTCGGTGGTCAGGGTGAGGTGGGTGTGGACGCGGTCCCCCGGCAGTTGCGGGTCCACGGTCGCGTCGGCGGCGGCGATCGTGACGACCTCGGTGGCGGTGACGCCGACCGTCCCGGGGATGTCGCTGCGCTCGCCGGTCACGACGAGCGTGCGTCCGGCGCTCAACCCGTCGTACAGCTCGGCGAGATCGATCCCGTTGCCGTGGACCTCCTCGCCGAGCGGCTCGTCGGCCAGGCGCAGCGGCGCGCCCGCCGCGTGCACGGTGGTGTCGCGGATGTGCGACAGCAGGACGTCGAACTCGTCCAGCCAGGGGTCGGCAAGGGTGAGTTCGGTGCCGCGGCCGGTGATCCCGTAGTTGGCGTACGCCGCCGTACGCACGGCCACGACCTGGGTGGTGACGAACGCGAGTTCGGCGTCGCCGGGTATGCCGTCCTCGGCACCCTTGGCGGGGCGCTGGATCGCGACCCAGCTGCCGACCGTGATGCCGGTGTGCACGGTGTCGAGCTGCAGCACGCGCCGGTTGACGGGCGCGGGCTTGCCGGCGATGACGATCTCGACCTTGGGCTCGCTGCTGCCCACCCCGTAGCGCAGGCTCACCTCGTACTCACCGTGGGTGAACTGCTTGGTGGCGCCCGGGCGCAGGGAGATCTCCTGCGTGGTGCCGTTGTTGATGCCGACGTGGATCAGGCCGTCCTCGTCCGGACGGGACACGAACAGGGTGCATTCGGGCAGACCGTCGCGAAGGCGCGCGGTGACGCCGGGCTCCTGGGAGTCGGCGGGGACGGGGGTCCCCCCGCTCGATCGAGTTCGGGAGTGGGGGAGGGTGAGCCAGCTCAGCTCGCGGTCCTGGGCGGAGCGCGTCGACAGGTCGACCTGGCCGGGGCCCAGCGCGAAGGTGATCTGCCCGGTGACGGGCAGCGGCACTGCCCGCTGGTCGGAGCCGTTGCCCTCGACGTACTGGAACTCCGCCCGGATCGGCGCCTTGCCCGCGGTGTCGTGGACGACCCGCAGGCTGGTCAGCACGGCCCCGGTGAGCGGCCAGTCCGCGCTGCGGATGACCCGGCCCTTGTCGTCCTGGACGGGCTTGAGCGGGGCCGTGGCGCCGAAGGGGGCCGCGGTGACCCGCATCGCGAGCAGGTCGCGCAGGAACTGCGCGCTGCCGGGGGCGACGGCCGCCGCCCTGCGCCAGGCCGGGTAAAGGCTGCCGAGGCCGGGGTTGAGAGCCGCGATCAGGCGGGCGGTGTCGGTGCCGGGCCACTGGCTGCCGGTACCGGCGCCGACGGGTACGGCCGGTGCCGAGGTGCGCAGGGCGGGAAGTACGGCCGTCAGCGCCTTGAAGGCAGCGGTGCGCGGATCGCCCTCGAGGGGCGCGGGCCGTGTCGACGTGCGGCTCCGCCGCGTGGGCGCGACCGGCCCAGATGGCGCCGCAGACAGAAGACCACTCTTCGCGGCACGCTCATCGGCCTGAGCAGGAGCCAACTCCATCGCCCGCCCGGCGAGTTCGTGCAGCACCGCCTGCAGCTGCTCGAACCAGCCCGCGACGTCCTCCCACGGAGTGGCCAGCACCTGCGCCTCACCGAGGCGGGCGACGGGCTCCGCGAGGCAGGCCGCGAGGTTCTCGGGTGTCTTCACGTCGTCCAGAGCCGCACGGAGCGGGGCGAGCACCTGGTCCTCGAAGTCCTCGATCAACCGGCTCACCGGCCGCGGGTTCGGGACCTCCGGCGTAGGCGGCTCCTCCCCCGGCTCACCGGGCGCCGCGGGCTCGGCGGTCCACCGCCGCACCTCGTCGACCAGCTCCTTCAGCGTGGGCGGTGCCGACTTCTGCAGGGAGATCGCTGTGATGTCGTCGTCCCGGTCGACGCGTACGCCTGCGATGGGCAGCAACTTCCGCTGTCCGCCCACCTGTTCGCCGAAGACGAAGAGCAACTGGTCACCGGTCTGCAGGGAGTTCGCGGTGCCCTCGACGAAGAGTTCGGAGCGGCGCTCCAGATCCTCCGGGGTGACCAGGGACGGCCGGCGCCTGCGCACCTTCAGCTCGTTCCAGTCCCAGCGGGCCGTGAGGTCCCGGCTGGTCTCGAAGGTCACGGACTCCTCGTCGGCGGAGGCGGGCACGCCGTGGGTGCGCGCGCCGCGCGGGATCAGCACGGGCAGCGCCTCGGCACGCGGGTCGCGTTCGAGGGTGTACGCGAGGTGGGTGGTGGCGGCGACGCCCGGCCTCGGGCGGTGGCCGACGAGCCGGCCCAGCAGGACCAGCGACCGGTGCTCGCCCGCCGTGCGGAGGTAGGCCTCGTCGGCGATCCGCTCCGAGTGGAACGTGAGCAGGTCGCCGAGGACGGCGGTGGCGTCGAGGAGGCCGATCGCCGGGTCGTCGGGGGTACGGACGGTCAGGCCACCGAGCGCCGGGTACGCCGGTGAGGCGAGCCGGTCGAGCAGGGCCGCCAGGAACGAGCCGTACTCGCCGACGCGGTAGTCGAGGGCGGTGCGGCCGGGCGGGTTGTGCAGCGGGGCGGGCGCGAGACGCTCGTCGTGGCCGCCACGGCAGCCGCAGGCGCACTCTTCAGAGGCGGTCATCGGGGGCACCTCCCAGGGATATCGCCAGGTGGCCGTTCTCCGGCCGGTCCGGGTCGTTGTCGCACGTGGCGATCTCCAGCGGGCCGAGCCGCAGCACGCCGTCCTCCCTCTCTCCTCGGTCCTGCTCGAACAGCCGCCGCAGACGGTCGACTCGGACGTTCCGCACGCCCGGCACGGCCGCGGCGACGGCGACCAGACGGCTCAGGCGGACGGGTTCGCCGAAGGTCAGCGCGTCCGGGTGGAAGAACCCGAGCCGTCCGCCCGGGAGGCGGCCGCTGCCGAGGACTCGGTACAGCTCGGCCAGCACCTGCCCCTGCTGATGGCCGGGCACGGCACACACACTCAGCGCGATCTCGAGCGGCACCAGGCGGGCGGGGCCGACCACGAGATCGTGGCCGATGCGCCGGTACGCCTCCAGGGACTGCTCGGCCCGGGCGAGCAGCTCGGCCGGCGGCTCTGCGCTGCCGTACGCGTCGATCGCGACGTGGGCCTCCTGGACACTGCCGGTCCAGCGGATCTCCGCCGCGGCCCGCTGCACACCCGGCAGGGCGCGGGCGAGGTCCGCATAGTCCTCGGCGGTGACCGCGCGCAGACGGGTGCGGCGCAGGTCGAGCGGTGCCAGCTGGCGTGCCTGTTCGACGGGTTCGGGTTCGACCCCACCGGTGGCGGGCAGCGGGTTGCGGACCACGGTGGCCCGCGGCTGTTCACAGTCGCTCTGGATGACCAGGTGGTTGATGGCCTCCGCGCCGACGTTGCCGGCGATCCCGCCGCCGAGCCGGTGGTGCAGGGCGAGCCGGCTGCCCGGCGTCGGCCTGGCGCCGTGCCTGCCGTCGCCGAAGCGCAGGGCGACACGGCCGTCGTCCTCCAGCTCCCCGACGAAGTGCCGGTCGCGGGGCCCGCTGTGGAGCAGGTCGCGGCGGGGAATCCAGGTCAGATCGCCGTCCTCGACATGTACGGCGGGCAGCGCCCTGCGCGGGTCCTGGCCGAGCGCGGCGGCCGCGGACCCCCGCAGCACGGGCTCGTCGGGGTGCAGTCCTGCCGCGTACGCCGGGCCCCAGCTGTGCGCGATCTCCCAGGCGATGTGCCCGTCGAGGACCGCGCCCGCACGGGCCCGGGACGCGAGGATCTCCGCGCGACGCAACTTCGCGTCGAGCAACTCGTCGTTTCTGTGCAGGAGTTCACGCAGGGCGCGGACGGGATGCGTACGGAGTTCGAGCCGCTCCAGGACCTTCAGGCCGTAGATCACGGCGAGTTCTTCGACCTCCTCGTCCCCGAGCCCGTCGCGGTCGCGGGCGCTGCGCCACAGCTCGACGAGCCGCTGCCGCACCCGCCCCGCGATCGCGGCGATCCTCTCGGCCTGCCCGGCTGCCACGACCTGCGCGTCCGGGAACGGCACCGCCTGTACGACCGGGGAACGGCCGAGTACGGGGCGGAAGCGGGGCGCGATGCCCGGGTAGACGGACTGCGCGAGCAGGGTGCGCAGGGCAGCCGTCTGGGCATACGCCGTGCCGGGCACCACACGCTCGTGCCGCTGACCGGCGCGCTCCAGACCGAGTCCGGCGCGGACGGTCGCCGCCTCACCGACCACCTCGAACAGCTCGCGGACGTCGTCGGGTACGAGTGCCTGCCCGTTCTCCGCCCGGTCCGTGAGGGAGTTGATGAGCCGGGCCGGTGCGTTGCCCTCGTTCCGGTCGCCGCAGCCGAAGGCGGGCGAAGCGAGGTGGGGGTACCCCCGGCCGGAGGCCGGGGGAGGGTCGCAGGGCGCGACGACGGCCGGACCGGGCGGCACGGTGGCCGTCTGCGGCAGTCCGGTGAGGGTTCGGCCGTGGTCGACGAGGACGACGTTGCCGCGGGCCAGGCTCACGTCCTCGACGGGCAGGCAGTCGCGGCCGCCGCGCGTGGTGAGGCAGAGCGGGAAGCGCAGAGCGTCCTCGGCGGCCCAGGTGACCTCCAGGACCGGCTGGTCCTCGATGCGGTCGACGCCCGGGGTGACGGAGGTGAGGCGTACGGCCTGGCGGTGGCGGGGATCGGCGTCGCCGGGGGTGCCGGTACGCGGGCCCTTCACCTCCTCCAGGACCAGCACGTCTCCAGGGCTGAGGGCGAGTCGGCGCTCCCGGCAGGTCTCCGGGTCGTCCCACTCGTCGCGCAGGGTGGCGGAGGTGGCGCCCGCGGACAGGGTGCACACCTCGCCGCCCCAGGTCCACAGGCGGATCCTGTTGTGCGCGACCTTCAGTTCCAACGGGTCGGCGGCGACGACCGGTTCGAAGACCTCCACCGAGCCGCGCTCGTCCAGGTCGCCGACGTCGCTCTCGTCGATCACCGTGCCCGGTTCGGGCCGGTCGTGCGGGTCGAGGGTGCGCACGTCGACGGAGGCGAAACGGAAAGTGCCGGGAGCGAGGGTGGTGTCACCGGCGGTCTGCACGGTGACATACGCCCGTGCGGTGCAGCCGTCGTTCATGGCGTAGTCGATGAGCCGGACGTGTCGCCGTACGGAGACCCGGCGGCGCGCGGTGTCCAGGTAGGCCTCGGTGGCCACCGCGTCCTGCTGGTAGCTGATCTGGTCGCCGGTGTACGCGAGCAGCTCGACGAGCGTGACACCCAGGTCGGCGGGGTTGCGCTCGACCCGGTCGGGGGTGGTGAGCGCGAGCCGGTCCAGAAGCAGCTTACGGATGGTGTCGTAGTCGCGGACCGTGTAGTCGACGACGGGCGCGTCCGGGAAGTCCGCCTCCTGCGGCTCGGCCTCCTTGCAGTCGAAGGGGGTTGGGCAGTCCGGCCGGAAGGAGAAGGACGCACGGTGGTAGCGCTGGTCGAAACCGCGGAAGGGCTCGGTGCCGGGCCGCCCGTACGGGTCGGTCTCGACGAGCGAGAACACGTACTCCGAGGTGTCCCCGGCCTGGTCGAGGGTGACGTAGAGCCGGTCGTCGAGCTCCGGGTCCTCCTCGCGCTCGATGCTGACGTCGACGGCGGCGATGCCGGTGATCCGACGGCCGCCGTCGATCCGGACGTTCTCCGGCCCGAGGCCGTGCGGCGCCTTGCCGAGGAACATGACGGTGAGCAGCAGCCCGTCGTCACTGACCTCGACGGAGTCGACTCCGTTGAGCTGAGCCGCTCTTACCTTGACGCGGCGGGAGGTGGTGGTACCGGTGGTCACGCCGCCCTCCCTTCGAAGACGTCGTCCGCGCGGGCTCCAGTGGCACGCAGGACGTACGACAGGTGGACCCGTACGGCGTCGTCGGCGCTCTCCACGTCGAGGGCCACCACGTCGATGAGGTCGCCGAGCCAGCGCTGGAGCGAGGCCTGCACGGACAGTTCGAGCGTGCTGACGAGTTCGGGGCTGTTCGGGGCGAAGACCAGATCGAGGAGCCCGCAGCCGAAGTCGGGGCGCATCACCCGTTCGCCGGGGCTGGTGAACAGCAGTTGCTCGATCAGGTCGTGGACGTGCTCGCCGTGGGCGGCGTGCGCGGTGCGTCCCCGGCGGTCGGCACGGAAGGGGAACGCGATGTCGCTGCGCGGGCGGGTTCCCCGGCTCGTCGGGCTCATCGGACGGTCACCTTTCGCTGTGCGGCCTGGACGACGGGCGGCCCCTGCGGCACGAACGCCGCGGTGAAGCACTGGGCCGCGGAGGTGTCGAGCAGCACGGGTGCGCCGTCGACCGTGATGCCGGCGCCGTCGGCGGTCCAGCGGACCGAGACGCAGGGTTTGTGCACACCGTCCTGGGTGTGCGGGCAGCCGGTGACGACGTATACGTGAGCGGCCGTCGCGACGGCCACGCCCCCGATGCGTACGCCGCCGGAGGGTGTGGTGGCGGCGGTGACCCGGCCGCCGTGCGGGCAGCCGATCACGGCGCCGGCGTCGAGCAGACTCCCGGACACTTGGTACTTCCCCCGTCTTCTATCGCTTCGAGAGCACGGTCAACTGGCCCTCGTTGATGGTTACTTCGTTGCCACGGAGCACGACTTCGGCACCTGCGCCGGTCGCGATGACCACGGCCTCCTTGGTGATGCGGATGTACGCGCCGCCTTGGGCCTGGAGCAGAATTCCCTGCTGGGCGCCGGCGGTGTCGCTCATGACGAGCTTGTGCGCGGCCGGTGTCTGTACGACGACCGGCTTGCTGGGCGAGTTCGCCGCCAGCTCACGCCGCGCGTCGGGCGGCAGCTCCTCGGCGGCGCCGTACCAGCACCCGGTCCACACAGGGAAGCTGGGGTCCCCCTGCTCGAACTCCACCCACACGCCCGCGCCCGGCGGCGGCACCACGAACTGCCCGGCCTCGGGCCCGGTGAACGGCAGGCACGGAAGCGCCCAGGTGGACGCCTCGTCACCGAGGACGTCCGGGACCTCGACGGTGATACGGCCGATGCGCAGCGGATCGTTGTTGTCCACGACCCGCCCGCGGAACTTGCCGAGGTAGCGATTGCCGTCTGCCGCCATGCTGAACTGCTCCTGGTCTGTGCGGAGTTACGAGGTTCTGCGGATTCCACGAGGTGGGGGGTCAGGGCCGGACGTGGTCGCTGCGCGCCTCCAGCCCCTCCCTGGAGAGGGTGAAGTTCTGCTGGAAGGACCCCGGTCGCAGGTTGTGCGTGACGGACTTGACGTAGTAGTCGCCGTCGTACGCCCGCCCCGAGCCGCGTACGCCGACCAGCTGACGGGGCTGCAGGATGTACCCGTGCCGGTTCACGTCGAGCGATCCGGACCCGGAGACGACGTCGGCGGAGACGGCGGCACGGGCGAGGAGCTCGGCCTCGGCCTGCTCGCGCTGCTGCTTGGCCGTCCCGGACAGGGTCCTGCGCTTGAGGGCCGGGGTGGGCCGGCGCCCGAGGGGCGGCCGCAGAGGGCTGATCGGTGGCTGCGGGAGAAGGGTCGACTGCCGGGTCCCCGGATCCTGCCACCGCGCCTGCGGCTCTTCCCGCGCCGTCCCGTCGTATGCGAACGTCAGCTGGTCCACCGTGCTGTTGGCGTCCATATTGACGTTGAGGGCGTGCTGACGGATGCCGAGCCGGACCTCGGGGCCCCAACGGGCTGCGGACTGGCCGGGGTTGGGGCCGGGCTCCAGGTAGAAGGTGTAGCCGTTGGCCCGGGCGAGGTCGGTGACGTACTGGAGGTCGGTACCGGTCTGGTAGTGGACGCGGAGATCCTGGTGCGGAGGCTGGGCGATCTTCTCGGCGTAGACGTCGGGCCGGATGCCGTAGTCGGAGTACCGGCGCAGGATGGCCAGCACCCGCTCGGAGGGCGGGAGATTGGGATACCGGGCGGTACGCTCCTCCAGGTCCATCAGCAGCGTCAGGTCCTCACCGGTGACGGTGAGGGTGGAATGCCCGGGCTGATTGCTGGCACCGACCTCCTGCCGCACGACGAGTCCGTCGAAGAGCACGTCGGGGGTACCCCGGACGCTGACGGTCACGATGATCCGCGTCTTGGGATCGAAGAACCCCTCGGGCAGGAGCCGCTGGTTGATGATCCCGGTCTTGGTGAGGTCGAAGGCGATCTGAAAGCCGCTGCGCTCCCCCGCAGTGGCCGTGATCTGCGCCGACAGCAACGCCTCGGTCACCTCGGCCGGCACCGGCCGGGCGAGCTTCGGCCCCATGAGGAGCGTGACGTGGACGGGGCCCTGCCCCACGGGCTGCTCAGACACGCCGGTCCCCTCGGGGCAGCCCGCCGGCGAACGGGATCTCGACAACGTGCCCGGCCTCGTCCGTCAACTCCCGTGGATCCAGCACCGGGTTGGCGTCGGCTGTGCGCCACCACTGGCCGGGGTCGCCGAAGAAGCGCTGGGCGAGCAGATCGGGGCGCTCGCCGGCGCCGACGACGTGGTCCTGCGTCTCCTGCGCGTCGAGCGGGGGCAGTAACCGGCGCTTGGTGTAGCGGACTTCGGTGCCGTCCTCCTGGCGGTGAATGCCGATCTCGGCGTCGTGGTACCGGCTCGTCCGCGGGTACGGATGGGAGCCCGGTATCGCCCCCAGCGCACTCGCGTAGGACTCGATGTCAGCCATGACGGTGCTCCTCAGCCCCTTCCGCTCAGTACGTCTGCTCCCGGCAGCCCGAGGGCCCCGAGACTCCCGCCCCGCGCGGCCGCGGCCAGTCGCTCCTTCTGGGCGAGGTGGGCCATGTAGAGGTCGGCGCCGCGGTGCCCTGCGGGCAGGTCGCTGACGGTGAGGATCTTCATGCCGATGCCGAGGGAGGCCCGGATCGGGTTGAGATTGACGTCGAAGGCGGACTCGTTGACGGACAGTTCGGTGAGCCGCACGGGCATGACCCGCTTGCTCCCCCACGTGAACAGCGTCAACGGCATCTCGATCGGGCTGATCTCGATGGTGCCCTTCTGCGACAGCCTGCTCGCCGCGCGGAGCTGCGCGGTCGTCGGCTGCACCAGCATTTCGAGGGTCGCGAGCTGTGGGTGGATGCCGTCGGGGGCTGCGATCTCCAACTGGTCGGTGGCATCGATCTCGGCGGTGAACTTCCAGGTCTCCTGGGCCGGCCCTTTGAGACGCAGCGCCTCGTTCCTGTCTCCCCCACCTCCGCCTCCGCCTCCACCGTCACCGCTGTCGCCGGCGGACTGGGGGGCGATGCTGCGTTCCAGGGTGTCGGGGTTGAACTGCAGCACGATGACGCGCTGGGGGGTGCCGCGGTCGGGGTCGACGACGACCATGCCGGAGCGGATGGGTTTGGGGATGTCTGGGTAGCGGGTCACTCGTTCTCCACGGAATCGTCGCTTTCAGCCAGGATGTCTCTCACGTCGGAAGCCGGATAAGGGGCGTCCTCCGGCCACGTGGCGACCTTTTCCTCAATGAGGCTCCGGTGGGCCGCCAGGTCGTGCTTGGCGAGCGCACGTGCCGCAGTTGCCTGCAGTTCGAGATCGTCCAGCTCCATGGCTCTTTGGAAATCCGCGAGAGTGCGCGGTGTCGAACCCTTGGCGAGCGCCTGAAGTGCTTCAAGGCGGTCATCGACGTCCCTGCCCTCGTCGAAAACCACTCGGGCCAACTCCGTGACCAGTCTTTCGTCTGCACCGGACGACAGCTGGAGGATTCTACCCGCCGACCTGAACGCCGCCGATTCAGCGTCGTAGTTCGGCGGTGCGTCAAGTACACGTGCGATCGACTCGGCGTCTTCCTCCTCCGCCCTGTTGATCATTACGAGGAGTGCGCTCGCGTAATCCGCACCGTTCATCGACGCGCCCGTTTCCGAAGCGGGAGAAGGAGCCTCGTGAAGAATCTGTCGCGCGCGCTGCAACACCTCGTGACCGTAGTCCTTCAGCACGCTGCCGAAACCGTGCCGCTCCATGGAGAGCGCATAGTGATAGTGGTCGAGAGCGATCCCCATGGCTGCCGTGTCTCCGCTCCGCAGGAGGTCGACGAAAGCACGCAGGGCCGCATCCTCATCGGATGGGCTTGCGAGCTCGGACCGTGCGGCGTCGAGAGCAGGGTCGCCAAGAGTCACACCCTGCCAGTGGTACGTTCCGAACCGATTCACCCCGGTCCTCCTTTCAGTCCCGCTAGAGCATCTCGATGGCACCTTGCGGAATGATCCCCCTGATCAGCACTTCCTGCGTTCGTATGACATCCCGCAAGGCCTGCTGCATGACCGCGGTGCCCGGTGAGTCCAGCTTCCATTCGCGCTGTCCAATAGTGGTCGTGAGGTCGAAGATGTTCTTCGGGTTGACATAGGAGAGGTCTATGCGAGCCATACCGTGGAATTTCTGCCCCTTGGCCGTGCTCCAGGGCAGGCCCTGCGGGTCCTGGATGGATTGGCTCTCCAGCTTGGTGGTCGAGATGAACTGAGACGCCTCCGTGCCCGTCACATGCTCCCAGGCCTCGTTGTCCGCCCGCTGTTTGTCCGGCTTCATCTTCAGCTTTTCGTCCCTGTAACCCCTCGGAACAATTCCCTGGCCACGCTTGTGAGTCACCTTGTCCTCCGCCGCTATGTTCCTGGTGACATAGCGAGGGACGTACTGATTCTTCGCGTCGCGGACAAGTTGCTTGTCGTTGACGTCCTTGTAGATCGACTGCGCCTTCCCCATCTTGACCATTTGGTACATGTTGGGCTCACGGAACATTCCCACGGGCTTTATCGCGGCACCTGGATGATGCAATGAAAGCAGCCAGTAGGACGGCATCTGCTTCCAGTCCAGCTGCCCACGGTTGATCCCCTTCGTGTGGTCCGCTACCTCACCGCAGAGTTCCATCACGTCGGATATGGAGGCGTTGTCGTCCAGACCACGGAGGCGAGCCCGCACGGCCGCGCGGAATGCCGCGACGTTCGGATCGTCCTCCTTCTTCTCCTTGTCCTTCTTGTTTGATTTCCGATGCCGGTCCTCCACGTCGAAGGCGTCGAAGTAGGCGGTCTCCTCCTCCCACTCTCCCGGCAGGACCGGTTCGCTCGGATTCAGCGTGGCGAGGATTCGGAAATTGGGCCGTCCCGCCGAGCGGAGCTCGGTCAGGCGATACCAGGTCTTCAGCCCCTGCAACAGGGCGTAGTACACGGGACCCTGGATCCCTCGCTTGAGAAGCGGAGTGAGCGCACGCCGGATGCGGGCCACGATCTGACCCAGGCGAGCGTTCTTGGACTCTCTCGAGTTCTTCTTTCTCTCGTGGTCCTTGCGGTTCTGCCTCCTGTGCTCCGCCTGCCTCTTCCTGTTCTCCCGCAGGCGGTCGCGCTTGTTCTTGTACGCGTTCCGCAACTTCGACGCGCTGTTCTTGATCGCCTTGCCGACCTTGGACTTCTTCAGCTTCCTGCCGAGGGTCTTCGCCGCGTTGCCGACCTTCTTCAGGGCGGACTTGACCGCACCCTTGGCCCTCGCCAACGCCTTGGCAGCAGGGGACTTGGCCTTCTTGGGCTTAGTCGATTTGGGGCCCTCGACCTCTTTCTTCCTGGTCGGCTTCTCCGGGGCGGCATCCTTCCTGGCGGTCGGAGTCCGGTCGCTGGTCCCGTCCCTGGTCGGCCTCTCCGTCTCCGGTTTCTGGTCCTTCGGCTTCTCCGGGCGGGCGTCCGCCTTCGCCGGCCCCTTAGGCGTGGCCGCGTCCTTCGGCTTCACCGGAGACTTCAGGTCGGGCGACGGTTCGCCCTTCGGCTTCCGGGCGACCCCCGGCTCGGCGAGCCGCTGCCGCGCCCTCCGCAGCGCCCCCCGCGCCGAATTGACCGCCGACCCCGCCGCCTTCTTCGCCCCGCCCCCGACCTTCTTCAGACCGTCCATGATCTTCTGCGCCATGCCCTTGAGCCGCTTGCCGACACCCTTTGTCGCCGAAGACAGTTTCTGGAGAAGGAAGTTGGTGATCAGGTCGAGGAGGGCGACGACACCCGCGGCGACCGCCTCCGCGAACAGACAGGCCGCCGGCCCCGCCTTCACGGCCTTCAGATACGCCCAGAACTTCGAGAACGCGGACAGGATCGAGCTGATGCTCTGCCAGGCCGACATCAGGCCCTGGACGATCGTCAGGATCGCCCCCGCCGCCGGCACGATCATCGAGACGACCTTCTCGATGACCAGGGTCGCGATCATCATCGGCAGGGAGGCGATGATCGCGTCCCAGGCCATCTTGCCGATCTGTTTGATCGACACGCAGCCCTTCACCAGGACGTCGATCACCGCCTTGCCGAGGCCGAGGATGCCTTCGACCTTGGTGTCGAACCAACCCTTGACCGCCACCTTGATGGCGCCCCAGAGGTGGTCGGTGATCCCGGTCTTGGCCGAGCTGCCCGCCTTGGAGATCCAGCCGCCCGGGTCGGGCGCGATGTCGGCGACCAGCGCCGCGAACTTCCCGAGCGCCTCGATCGCCGCCTGCGCGAACTTGATCGCGCCCATGATGACGGCCTGGTAGGCCTTGATGACCGCCTTGACGCCTGCTTCCAGGACGTCCAGCAACTTGTTCAGGCCGGCCGCGAGTGCGTCCAGCAGGCTGTTGACCGCCTTCTTCAGGCTGTCCGCCAGCTGGTTGACCTTCGCGATCGCCGCGTCCCGCAGGCCCTCGATCGCCTTGCGGAAGCGGTCCCGCAGCTCCGGGAAGGCCGCGAGGAGCACGTCCCCGATCGCGATCAGGACGTCGGCGAGTGCGTTGATCGCCTTGATCGCCAGATCGCGTACGAAGTCGATGGCCTGGTTGGCCCACTCCTTGAACTTGTCGATGATCCCGTTGACGGCCTTGCGGGCCGCGTCGAAGACCGCGGTGACCGCCGCGAGCAGACCCTTGAAGAAGTCGGCGACCTTGTCGGCGATCCAGCCGAACAGGCCTCCGGAGGGCTTCTTCTCCTCCTTCTTCTTCTTGGCCTCCTTCTCGGCGTTCTCGCGCTCGGTGTCGATCTGCGAGTTGTCCTTGTCCTTGCGCGCGCCGACCTCCTTGTCCTTGTCGTCGCGCGCCTTGACGATCTCCTTGTTCTTCTTGCCGTGTTCGTCGTCGGACTTCTCGTCCGCGTCCTCGGACTTCTTGTCCTGCTGGGTCCGCCAGTCCTCGCGCTGCTTCTGCGTCTCCTTGGCGACCTTGCCGCGTTCGGTGGTCTGCTGCGAGGTGTTCCGCTCGACCTCGCGGTCGATCTCGGTCTGCTTGTCCTGCCTGGCCTGCTGCTCGCCCTGCTGGTGCTGCTTCTCCTTGGATCCGAGGTCGCCCTGCGCCCGACCGGCGGCTCCGGTGATCTCGGAGCCCTTCTCCTGTTTGGCCACCGCCCCCACACCGGCCTTCGGCGCCGGCGTTGCCTCCAACGCCCCGCCCTTGCCGCCGCCGGAACCCCCGGACGCCTTGCCGGTGAGCTGTTCACGGGGCGCGTCGGGGAAGATCTGGTCCTCGCCCATGGGCTTGGCCGCGTCGTCGCGGCCGGTCGCCCGCAGATCGGACTGCTTGTCCTTGAGCGCCTTGGCCTGGTCGTCGGTGCGCTTGGGGTCGCTGGCGCCCTCAAGACGGATCTTGGGGGCCGGGCCGACGGTCTTGTTCTCGAGTTGTGGGTCGGTGGTCGGAACGGCGTCGGCCGCGGCTTCGACGCTCTTCGCCTCGGACTCGCTGAGTCCCTTGTCGGGCGCGGCGGGGGCCGGGGGCGGAGGCACGTTGTCCGTGGGCTGCTCGCCCTGGGCCTTGTCGCCGCCCTTGGCCTTCTGCTTGTCGCCCTGGTTCTCCGGGCCGAGCTTCTCCACCTTGCCGGTTACCTGGGGCGCCGCGGGAGCGGCCGAGGGCGGCGCCGAGCGCGTCTGCGGCGCCCCCGAAGGACGTTCGCGCGTCGGCGGGGCCGCGTCGAGCCGCCTCTGCTCCTCGCCGATCTTCTTGTCCGCGGCCCTGTCGACCCCGGGCATGGCGGCGGCCGCCTGGTCGGGCGCCAGCTTGCTCACGGTCTGCACGGCGGCCTTGGGGTCCTGCCCCGAGACGTCCGGCGGTTCCTCCTGCTTCTGCTCGGGCGCGGCCTCGCCACCGCCCCCTCCGCAACCGCCCTGCCCGCCCTCGTCCTGCTCCGGCGCGGGCGCGGGCGGCGCGCAGCCACCGCCGTCCTTCTCCAGGGACGCCTCGGGCCGGGGCGCGGCCGTCTCACCGGGCCGGCCGGGCCCGTCGGTCTGCTCGGCGGCCGGGCTCACCGCCGCCTGCGCGACGGACGGCGCGGCACCGGGTCCGGCAGCGGTCGTCGGCCCGGTCTTCTCGGCGGCGCCCACGGGTCCGAGCGGCGCGGCGCCGGGCCCGGTCTCCTTGGGCACCCGGCTCTTGGCCTGGGGCGCCTCGCGCTCGGACCGGGGCGGTTCGGCTCCGCGCCGGGCGGCGGGCGAGGGGTCACGGTCCTCGACCGGGGTCCTAGGGGTGTGCGCGCCGGCGGGCCGGGACACGGCCGCCGCCACCGGACTCACCACGGTGGGGGCGGGGCCCGCGGCCGACCGGGACTCCACGGTCGTACGGTCCTGCTGGTCCCTCTTCTCCTCCTGCGCGTCCTTGGCGTCCGGCTGGTCGTCGTCGCCGTCCGCCGCCGCAGCGCCGGAGTCGTCGGAGCCGTCGGCCTCCTTGGTCTGTTCCTTCTCCTGCTGCTGCTCCGGGTCGGGCTTCTCGGCCTCGGGCTCGGGCCGGTCCCTGTCCTGGGTCGCGAGGTCCGGGCCGACCTCCTGGTCGAGTGGCTTCTCGGTCTCCTGCAGGTCCTTGGTGCCGCGGTCCTGGGCCTGCGCGGCGGGCCCGTTCTCGGGCTGCGGAGCCTCGCCCTCGACGGGCCCCTCGTCCTGGCCGGGGGCTTTGGCCTCGGGCCCGGCGCTGTCCTCGTCCTCCTCCTGGTCCCGCTTCTCCCGCTCCTGCTCGGCCTTCTCGGCCTTCGTCGGCGGCGGGGTGGGGAAGGAGGGCGGCGAGGGTGCGGCGGCGCCCGGCCCGAGCCCGTCCGCGGTCGGTACGGCGGACAGGTCGAGGTCGGCGTCCGGCAGGTAGTCCTCAGGCTTGATCGCGGGCTCGTCCTGCGCGCCCCGCGCCCGGCCGCCCTCGTCCTCGCCGCCCGCGATCTCCTGGTCGGCGCCCGCTTCGAGGCCGAGGGGACGCTCCTCCTCCCGCGGCTCGGCCTCGGCGCCGCCGTCCTCGCCCTGCTCGTTCAGGCCGTGTTCGGACAGCGCGGAGTCGGACCGCTCGGCCCGCTCGTCGACCTTCTCGGGGCGTACGGGACCGGGCTGGGCCTTCTGCTTCGGATCCGGCTCCTCGCTCTTCGACCCGGCGCCCGGCTGGGTCTGGTCGTCCCGCCCCTTGCGCTTGTCGGCCCCTGGCGCGCTCGCCTGCTGCGGGTCGGCCTCCTCGCGATCGCGCTGTTCCTTGCGCTCCTCCTTGGCCTGTTCGGCCCCTTCCTGCTGCCCCTGGGCGCGCTGGTCGGAGGCCTGGTCGGTGCGTTCGCGGTCGGCGGCGCCCTTCTCGTCCTCCTGCTGCTGCTCCTCCTTGGCCTGCTGTCGGGAGGCGTTGCGCTCGTCCTCCTGCTCCGTGCGCCGGGCGGCGTCCAGCTCCTCGGTGGCGGCGTCCGCGCCGGCCCTGCTGCGATCACTGCCGCTCTTCTCGTCGCGGGCCCTGACGTCCTGCTGCTCCTCGCGGGTGTCGGCGGCACGCCGGTCGGCGGATCCGCGGGCCGGCTCCTGCTCCTTCTTCCACTGGGTGCGTTCGACGCCGAGCGCCTCGAAGAGGTCGGTCTCGGGCAACGGCGTATCGGCGGGCTGGAGTTCGACCGGTCCGGGGCGGGCCTGGTCGGCGATCTCCAGGAGACGGTCGTATTCGGGTGTCAGCAGACGGTTCTCGAGGCGGTCGACAACCGCGTCCTCCAACTCCGGCGACATACGCGCCAATTGGAGCCGCACCCGGCCGGAGGCGTCGGTGGGGTCGCCACGCAGGCTGCGCAGCACGTTGCCCGCGAGCCGGTCCACGAGGGTCGCCGGGTCGACGGCCTCGGCACGCATCCGGTCGGCGTCGACGGTGGCGTAGCGCAGCCAGCCGGGTGTGGCCTGCCCCTCCTCGACCTGCGGGGCGGACTCCTCCTGGACGACCGCCTGAGCGGCTGCTTCCGCCTCCCGCTCGATGGCCTGCTGCGGCAGGCTCACGGCGCCGAGCTCGCGGCCGGCCCGCAGGGCGCCGAGGCCGTGCGGGTTCTGCACCGTGTGCTGCAGCTCGTGGGTGAGCAGCCGGCGGCCCTCGTCGGTGCCGGGCCGGTAGGCGCCCTCGCGGAAGAAGACGTCCTGGCCGACCGCGACCGCGTCGGCGCCGAGCAGCTCGGTCAGCTGCCCGGCGTCCCGGCCGGTGTGCAGCCGTACCCGGCCGAGATCGTGACCGAGTTGCTCCTCCAACTCCCGTCGCAGACCCGGGTCGAGAGGCTGTCCGGCACCGCTGACGATGTTCTTCGGCTCGGGCGCACGGGACTTGGCGGCCCGCTCCTTGCGCTTGCGACGCCGCTGCTCGGCAGTCTGCTCCGAACGGGCTTCCTGGGCCTGGGAGCTCACCGGCTCACCTCCCCGTGACCGCTCAGTCCCTCGTGCACGGCACGCGCCAGCTCCTGCCCGAGGCGTCGCGCGGACAGTCCGGCGGGCAGGGGCGGCAGCCCGGACAGCGCGTCGACCGCGAGTGGACCGTCCGCCGCCAGGGGTACGCCGTGCAGCCGTACCAGCCGGATCAGTTCACTCTCGAACGCCGCCGAGACACGCTCCGGATCCGCCCGGAAGCCGTCGAGTATCAGTTCCCCGATCTCCACGCGGATCGCCGAGGGGTCCTGGTCCCGCGAGTGGTTCCGCGAGTGGTCCCGCGAGAGGCTCACACCCATCCGCGCACCTCCGAGGGCGTCAGCGAGCGCTCCAGCTTCAGGTACTCGGTGCGGGCGGCGGCGAGCATGTGCCGCATCTGCAGCCGGTCACCCTCCTCGGCGGCCAGGAAGGCGCCGGACAGGGCGATGTTGCGGATCGAACCGCCGGCGACGGTGAGCTGGGCGAGCAGCGACGCGTCGATGTCCTTCACCGGGGCCTGCGGCGGCAGCACGCGGCGCCAGATCTCGGCGCGCTCGTGCTCGGCCGGGAAGGGGAAGTCGACTACGAAGCGGATGCGCCGCAGGAAGGCCGTGTCGAGGGCGTTCTTCATGTTGGTGGTGAGGATGGCCAGGCCCCGGTAGGCCTCCATCCGCATCAGGAGATAGCTGACCTCGAGGTTGGCGTACCGGTCGTGGCTGTCCTTGACCTCGCTGCGCTTGCCGAACAGCGCGTCCGCCTCGTCGAACAGGAGCAGCGCGCCACCGCGTTCGGCGGCGTCGAAGACCCGGCGGAGGTTCTTCTCGGTCTCGCCGATGTACTTGCTGACCACCTGCGACAGATCGATGACGAACAGGTCGAGGCCGAGTTCCTTCGCCATGACCTCGGCGGCCAGCGTCTTGCCGGTGCCGGAGCCGCCCGCGAACATCGCGGTCACGCCGAGGCCACGGCGCAGGGTGGCCGCAAACCCCCATTCCTGGTGGACGGTTGCCCGCTGCCGCACATGGGCGACGATCTCGCGCAGCACGCTCGTCTGCCGCTCGTGCAGCACCAGGTCGTCCCAGCCGGCCTCTGGCGCGATCCGCCGCCCCAGCTCGTCCATACCGACCCGCGCCTCGTCGAGCCCGGCGCGCCAGGCGAGTCCGGCGGCGTCCAGCTCTTCCTCGTGCGGCAGCCGGCGGTGCACGGCGGCGGCCGCGGAACGCACGACATGCGGCGGCAGCTGGAACTGGGCGACCAGGGAACGCAGTTCGCTCTCATCCAGGTCCACCCCCTCGAACGCGCCGGTCCACAGACCGAGTTGTTCCTCGTCGTCCAGCCGCGGCACGACCACCCGGGCCGCGTACGACCGCTCCGAACGCAGCGGATCCTCGCTGGACACCACCACCGGTACAGCGGCCCCGGCCAGGAACGACTCGGTCGCCGCCCGTTGGTCGCGGTCCAGTTCGCCCACCTCGACGAGCAGCGCCGAGGGCAGCAGAACCGCCTCACGCTGCCACAGCCGGGCGAGCCGGTCGCGCTCGACCGGGTCGGACGGCACGTCCTCGGCGCTCATCGAGTAGAGCCCGAGTCCCGAGCGTGCGGCCGCCGCGGCGGCGAGGTCGGCCCGGCTGCGCTGGTCCCCGCCGGTCACCTCGACGAGCGGCGCGTCGGAGTCCGCCGCCGTCGCCCAGCCCTCGGCGAGTCGGCTCGCGGCCAGGTCGTACGACGGCGTCAGCTCCTGAGGCGCCGGCGTGCGGCGCAACTGGCCGTGCAGTCGTGCGTCCAGATAGGGCGAGCCCAGCAGGAAGTGCAGGATGCGCTCGTCGAGGCGCAGCCGGGAGGCCGTCAGCCGCGAATCGTCGTCCAGCTCGACGATCCGCCAGCGCCTGAGCGGCGCCACGGGCGTCAGGGCACTCCAGTGCGGCTCGGCCAGCGCGGCCAGCGCGAGCGAGAAGGTGGGGTACGTCCGCTCGGGGTCACCGCAGGCGGCGGCACATCGGGCGGCGGCCGTGGGCTCCAACTCGTGGGCGGCGGCGAGGAGTACCAGGTCGCGCTCGAAGGGCGTGATGCTGAAGCAGGAGACGAGGGCGTCGAGCGGGGCGGTACCGGGGCCGCCGGGCGCGGTGGCGAGTTCGGCCCCGGGGGCACCGCCGCTCTCCTCCGTGACACGTGCCGCATGCGCGTCGACGCGGGCCAGGACGCGCCGGATCTCCGCGGTCAGTGTCGCACCGCCCGGGTCGGCGTCCGCCGCACTCTGTTCGTACGTCCCCATGCCCTCACCTGCCCCCGTCGTCTCCATGCCGTGTCACTCCTGCGCGGGCTTGGCGGCCCGGGGCGCTGTCTTGCGCGTGCGTGCCGGGGTCTTGGCCGGGGATTTCGCGACGGCCTTCGCAGGGGTCCTGGCCGCCTTCTTGGCGCTCGGGCGGGCCGGGGGGTCGGCCTCCTGCCTCACGACATCATCTGGAGAAGGCTCATTTGATGTCGCGTCAGCTCTCGGTTCGGCCCCCGGAGGGACCGGCGCGCCCGGCGCGCCGAACGGCAGCACCCGTACCTCCGGCCGCTCCACCGGCTTGCCCACCACCGGAGCCTCCCGGCCGTCGATGAGGACGAGGGCCGCCTGGTAGACCACCGACAGGGTGTAAGGCGTCTGGTAGAGCATCCCCCACAGCTTCGACGTCTCGTCGACGTCCATCACCGTCGGCGTGAACCGCACGCGCTGCGCCGACTCGGCGAGATCGCTGCCCGCCAGGTACGGCCGTTCTCCGGCGAGTTCGATGATGTCCTTCGGCAGGACCGGTATCTCGTGCAGGGCGCGCACCACGGAACCGATCAGGCGCTGCCCGACCAGCTCCGTCTCGTCGCCGTACGCGGTGATCAGGAAGTGCAGGTCGAGTGCCGCGACGGGCCGCTTGACCAGCGTGCCGTCGGCCGCACGCGTCGGCAGGTCGTTGTTGCGCTGCGAGGTGTCGGGCGTGACCTGGTAGAGGAACACGGAGATGGTGGGCTCGGTCGGCGGGTCGGCCGGCGGCTTGCGCGGCTCGACCTTGACGGCCATGTCGATCTCGGGACCCAGGTTGGACTCGAGCAGCAGGGCGAGGGCCTGGGTGACATGCGCGAGGGCAAGTGCGTTGCTCATGGCGTCAGTTCCTCGGTTCCTCTCGGCCTGCTGGTCGTCCTACTGATCCGTGTTCGCGGTTCACTCGCGCCCCCGCGCCAGGTATTCCGCGAGGCTCAAGGTGGCCCCGGTCCTCCCCGCGGCGGGCGTGCGCGGCCGTCCGCCGCCGGGCGCCTCGCCCGCCGTCACTTCGAGCCGCCCGATCTGCACCTGCACCACCTGCTCGGTGGCGCGTGCCGGTCGCCGGGCCGCGGCCTGCCGTACGGCGTCGCGCGTTGCCGCCGGGCCGGCGGCGCTGGGGGGCAGCGCCGCCGGCACGGCGTGGGGAGCGGCGCCCCTGCCCGGGGGGACGGGCACGGACACCGCGGTCTGTGCCGATTCCCGCTCCGCGCGCACCGTCGCACGTCGCCCGGTTTCGGGCAGCGGTCGCAGCGCCGGCGCAACGGAGGTGGCGGGACGCAGCAACGGCGCCTCGTCACGGGCCGGAGCAGCCGGCCGCGGCCCCTGCGGCTCAGCCGCCCGCTCCGTGTGGACGACGGTCCGCTCCCGTTCCGTGTGCGTCCGTGCCGCCACGACCGTCGGCGACGGCGCATCCGGCGGCGGGACGGCCGACGGCGTGGCCGCGGGCCACAGCAGCGTGTCCTCGTCCGGTGTCGGTGCGGCGGCCCGTACCGCCTCGACCCGTTCGAACGGGCCGGGCAGCCGGGGCCGTACCCGCTCCGCGGCCGGCCGCGGGGCGGTGTGCCGCGCGAGCAGCCGGTCGAGGAAGTCCGGCGAGCCCCCAGGGGCCTCGGAGTCAGACATCCGCACACAGCTCCAGGTAGTAGCGGCGCCGCGTCGGGCTGAGCGCCAGGATCTCCGGCTCGCTCCAGCCGTAGGCGGTGGCGAGCAGATGGACGTCGAGCAGCACGTCCCGTGCCCAGGCGTCCAGTTCGGTCCACAGGTAGGAGGCGATGTCGAGTTCGGCCCGGGTGGCCTGCCCGCACTCGGGGCAGGCCACGTTGAGCGCCAGGTCGGCGCCGGGGTCGGCCGCCTCGACGGCCTCGACGATCCGGCGCTGCACCGGCGCGGGCAACTCCCCCGCCGTCACCGCCGTCCCGTCGTGCACCGCCGAGACCAGGCATCGCGCGAGCAGTGCCGTACGCGGGTCCGCCGCCCGGGCCGCCACCGTCAGGTCGGCGACACCGGGCAGCCTGAACTCGACGTCCCAGCCGTCCTGTCGCACCCGCACGGCCGACTCGCCGCGCCCGCCCAGTGACCCGGCGAGCTCCCCGGCGTCCAGGTCGAACTCCATGTCCTCCCCGCACGCCCCGCACGCCAGGCGCACCTGCATCCGCTCGCCGAACAGTGCCCGGCGCAACGCGAACAGGTCCGCCTCGCGCTCGCCCACCGGCAGCGCCGGCAGCCGTTCCGCCCCGACGTCCGGTCGTGCCGTGCGGTGCAGCAGCAGCGCACGCCCGACCGGAACCTCGCCGAGGCCCGCCTCCCAGGCAGCCAGCAGTTCAGCCGCCCCGGTGATCACCATGCCCACCCCCACCCCGATTCCCTCGACCATGCAGGTCCCGGTGGTTCAGCAGCGCCCTTGGGGGCGCTGCTGAACCGCGCGACCAGCCACGACGAAGCCGCAGACGAACGACGGCCCATCGCGGAACTTCCAGCGCTCAGGCCGGGTTGAGGAACGAGGGCTCCTCCGGCTCGGGCACCTCGTAGTCCCGCTCCCAGCCCTCGCACTCGAGCTTCAGCGACTGGATGGCCACCGCGTTGGCGTTGGCGTCCAGTTCGCCGAGGACCTGGTACTCGCTGGGCCAGGTCCGGTACAGCTTGTGCGAGACGGCGACCTGGCCCGCCTCGTTGAGGACCTGGATGACGAGGTCCTTGCGGAAGTCCGCGAGGGACACCTCCGAGCCGAGGCCCGCGCCGACCTGCCAGACCTTGTTGGCCCAGCGGTCGAACTCGGGGTCGTGGGTCACCCCGCGTTCGAGGGTGATGCCCTCGAACTCCGAGCGCCCCGGCGACTTGCGCGGGGAGGAGGGGTCACCGCCGTTGCGGTGCTTGACGACCTCCGTGGTCCGCTTCAGCGGACTGATCTTGCTGATGCCGGCGACCGTACGTCCGTCCCACAGGACCAGGAACTTGAAGTTCTTGTACGGGTCGAAGCGATGGGCGTTGACCGTGAACTCAGCCATCGATTTCCTTCAGCTCTCCCTGGATCCCGGGCCGCTAGAGGGCGAACTGCCCGGACGTCTGCTGGATCTTGACGACCACGAACTCGGCCGGACGGACCGGCGCGATGCCGATGAGCACGTTGACGATCCCGTTCGCCACGTCCTCGTCCGTCGTGGTCTCGCTGTCGCACTTGACGAAGTACGCCTCCCGCGGGGTGCTGCCCTTGAAGGCGCCCTGGCGGAAGAGCGTGTGCAGGTACGAGGAGCCGGACAGCCGGATCTGCTGCCACAGGCTCTCGTCGTTGGGCTCGAACACGACCCACTGCAAACCGCGTTGGAGGCTCTCCTCCACATGCAGCGCGAGCCGCCGCACGGGCACGTACTTCCACGCGCTGTCGAGGGCGTCGGAGCCCTCCAGGGTGCGCGCGCCCCACACCAGCGGGCCGGCCAGCGGGAAGGTGCGCAGGCAGTTCACACCGAGCGGGTTGAGCAGCCCCGTCTCACGGTCCGTCAGATCGACGGTCAGGGAGCGCACTCCGACGAGCTGCGCCTCCGTACCGGCCGGCGCCTTCCAGACACCGCGCTCGGAGTCGGTGCGCGCGATGACGCCGGCGACCGCGCCGGACGGCGGGAAGGCGCGCAGCCGCCCGGTGAGCGGGTCGGTGAGCTGCAGGTGCGGGAAGTACAGGCCCGCGTGGTTGCCGCGCACGGCGTCGAAGGCGGACAGGCCCGCCCGCGCCGAGTCCACGCTCACCCAGGTGGCGGGCGCGTCGACCAGCAGGAAGATCCGCCGCTCCGCGCACAGCCGCTGAGCGGCGGACACGACGGTGAGCGCGTCCTCGGTCTTCTCGTACGACGCCAGTTCCGGCAGCGAGAGCAGGTTGACGTCGGCCACCCCGCGCAGCGCCTGGATGCCGGTCTTGTCGGCCTCGGAGCCGATGAGGTCGCGCGGGCCGGGGGCCTCGCCGTCCTCGCCGCCCCCGAGCGGGAACACCGGCGGGTTGACCGAGGCCTCCAGGCCCAGGTCGTTGGCGCACTCACCCAGGAAGCGGACGACGTCCTCGGGGTCGGTGGAGCCCGCGACGACCTGGATGCGCCGGCTGAACGCGGTGACCTCGACACCCGCGAAGGCGTGCCGGCCCGGCGCGTCGGGCAGCGCCCGCAGCTTGCGCTCCAGAAGCAAGGCCAACTCGGCCACCGAGGACGGGACTTCGCCGTCGCAGTCGGCGTCGTAGAGCTTGAACTCGCGCTCCACGTCACCGATCTTCACCGTCACGTCGACGGCCAGATCGGGCAGTTCGTGACCGAACGGCTTGGAGACGGTGCCGGACGGGTCGGGGCGCCCCTCGCCCACGGCGTCGACGCGGATGAGGCGCGACCCGGCGTTGATCACGGTGGGCGCGTAGGTTCCGCTGCCGGCGTCCATGGACAGGCCGGTGAAGCTCTCGCGGGCTTCGCCCCTGGCGTCGTGGACCCGCAGGTTGAAGGTCTCGTCGGGGCACGTCGTGTCGTAGTCGACGGCGACCCGCAGGCTGTTGCCCCACACGCCGGGTTCCTTGGCGTGGACCTCGAGCACATGGCTCTCGCTGCGGCCGTCGGTGGACTCCAGGACGACGCAGGCGGTCTTGCCGCTGCCCGCCTTGGCGACCCGGACGATCACGGCGACGGAGCCGCCGTTGCCGAAGAACTGGTGCACCGCATAGGCGAGCGGGCTCTGCGCGCTCAGCCCTCCGAAGCGCCGCTCGAACTCGGCGAATCCGGTGACGCGCACCGGCTCGTTCAGCGGGCCGCGCCGGGTGTGCCCCACGAACGCGGTCACCGAAGTGGTCACGGCGGAGATGGCGCGGGTGCTGCTGGGAAGTTCTTCGACGTAGACGCCCGGGTAAGTCGGCCTCGCGGCGCTCACGGCATTCGTCGGCATTCCCCCTCCTATCCCTTCTCGGGCACCGGGTGAAAGGCACCAAGAGGCGACAGAGGGGGAGGTGTGGCAAAAGGCGGCGCGCGGCGGTCTCCGGACGCGTCATGCCGCGCCGGTCCGCACACCCGTATCAGTTTCCCCCGTCGATGCCCCGGACGGACGGCCGCCCGGGTCAAGCACGCATGCTTGTGACTCCTGATGCTCAAGTGCCCACCCACCTTGGGGAGTTGGGTGTCGCGGGAGCAAGGCATGTTTACGCCAGCCCGAAAGTCGGTTCGATGAAGAGAGGTCCGTGCGACCTGCACACGATGCGCACGTGTCGGAACAGATAGTTCACGGATTCCACACAGCAGATGGTGCAGCAGAGGGGTGCCCATGTCCTGACGTACCTCACAATTCTGGCGGCGACATGGCTCCACGCCAGCTCGCAAGGCCTCCCGTCCTGACAGCCTTACGGAGACGCACGAAGAGCGCTGTGGCCGATTCCACGGGGGTAAGGCCGTGGCGCCTAGCACCCGGCCCTGCGCGCCGGCGTCGCGCGGAACCTCAAATGAACCTCTGAACGTCCCCCCTCCTGGGTTCGGTGGTGCCCGCCGGGGTCATGACACCGGCATCGCACGGCACACGGCCGGGGTGGAGGAGGGGAACCATGCAGCGGATCGAGCGTCTGGGTACGGGCATCGGCTGGCGTCCGGAGATCGCGGAGGCCGTGGAGGCGATGCCCGGCATCGACTGGGTCGAGGCCGTCGCGGAGAACGTGTGCCCCGGGCACGTCCCCGACTCCCTGCTGCGGCTGCGCGAGCGCGGCGTCACCGTCGTGCCGCACGGCGTCTCGCTCGGCCTCGGCGGCGCCGACCGGCCCGACGAGGGCAGGCTCGCCGACCTCGCGGCCCGCGCCGAGGCCCTCGGTTCCCCGCTCGTCACCGAGCACATCGCGTTCGTACGGGCGGGCGGCGCGCTCACCGCGTCGCAGCCGCTGGAGGCCGGCCATCTGCTGCCGGTCCCGCGCACGAGGGACGCCCTCGACGTGCTCTGCGAGAACATCCGCATCGCCCAGGACGCACTGCCCGTCCCCCTCGCCGTGGAGAACATCGCGGCCCTGTTCTCCTGGCCCGGCGAGGAGATGACGGAAGGTCAGTTCCTTTACGAGCTGGTGGAGCGCACCGGTGTGCACCTCCTGATCGACGTGGCGAACCTGCACACGAACCACGTCAACCGCGGCGAGGACCCCGCGAAGGCTCTCGGTGAACTGCCGGTCGAGGCCATCGCGTACGTGCATGTGGCGGGCGGCTTCGAGCGCGACGGTGTGTGGCACGACAGCCACGCGCACCCCGTGCCGCGCCCCGTCCTCGACATCCTCGCCGACCTGGCGTCCCGGGTCTCGCCCCCCGGAGTCCTCCTGGAGCGCGACGAGAACTTCCCGGCTCCACAGGAGCTGGAGCGTGAACTCGTCGAGATCAGGAGGACGCTGGCAACCGCGCCCGCCGAGGGGCGCACCGTGCGGCCCTCCTCGGACACGGCCTCGCGGGACACCGAGACTTCGGAGGACACCGGCCCCGCCCGTCAGCGGCTCGCGCTCGCGCAGGCCGCCCTGCTGTCCGCCCTCGTCGCGGGGACGCCCACACCGGAGAGGTTCGACCGGGTGCGGCTCAAGGTCCAGAGCCGGGCACTGTGCGCCAAGCGGGCGGACGTCGTGGCGAAGGTGGCACCCGAACTGCCGGAGATCCTCGGCCCGGCCGCGTACCGCCCGGCGTTCCTGTCGTACGCGCAGTGCCGGCCCATGACCGGCGGCTACCGCCGTGACGCACTCGACTTCGCCGAGCATCTGCTCGACTCCGGTGGGGCCGGGGACGCGGGGGCGCGGCGGGAGCTGGAGCAGTGGTGGCGGGAGCGGTCGGGGCCCACCCCGCCGGCCGCGCACCCGGGGGCACGCCTGGCGCGCGCGGCGCGGTCCGCCCTGCACCGGGGCCGTCCGGCTCTCCGGTCGGCCTGAGCGCCACCACCCCGCGCCCGTACCGCAGTTGACGTATTCCCGGGGTTACCCGAGCCCACGTCCGTGAAGCGGACTAGCGTGCGGTGCCGCACCAGGAGGCACCATGCGCACCCGATTCGTCAACGGCACCGGACTCATCGTCGCCGGGCTCGTCACCACGCTCGCCGCTCTCGTGTTCCCGGTCTGGTCGTACGCCGACCGCTCCGGCACGGGCGTGGACCTGCTCGACCAGGGGACCGTGTCGACCAGATTCGGCCCCCTGTCGGCCCTGGACCGCGAGTTCGTCACGAAGGTGCGGCTCGCGGGCCTGTGGGAGCTGCCCGCGGGCCAGCAGGCCGAGGCGAGAGGGACCAGCACGGCGGTGCGGACCGCGGGTGAGCACCTCGTCGAGGGGCACACCTTCCTGGACGCCCGGGTGCGCGAGGTCGCCGCGCGGCTCGGCCTCGAACTCCCCAACCAGCCCAACAGCCAGCAGCAGCACTGGCTGTCCGAGCTGAGCGCGGCACACGGCGACGACTACGAGCGGAAGTTCGCCAACATCCTGCGCCGGGCCCACGGGAAGGTCTTCTCACTGGTCGCCCAGGTCCGCGCGACGACACGCAACTCGCTCGTACGGGACCTGGCGGACGACGCGAACAAGACCGTCCTCGACCACATCAAGGTCCTGGAGTCCACGGGCCTGGTCGACTTCGACGCCCTCGCGCGGGACGCCGCCGGCGCGAGTACACCACCGGAGACCCGCTCCCCCGCCCCGCCGGGTCCCGTGGCGTCCCCCGCTCCCCCGACGCCCCTCTCCCCGTCCCCCTCCTTCCCGCTGCCCCCGGCGGCCTCCCGGCCCAAGCCCTGACACGACAAGGGGAAGGGAGGAAAACGGAACGTCACATGCAGACAACGCTCTGTCCATATGGTGAACAACCCGTGGCGCCACCCGAACAGGTGACATAGAAAAACGCCATGTTCTGGCTTCTGTTCCTGCTCATGGCCTGTGCCGCTGCCTTTCTGTCCTGTGCGCGCCTCTGCCTCGCCGCGGCGCACGCCGCACACAGCGAGCCGGCCGGGGGCGGGGCGCACGAGCTGACGCTGTACGAGGCCGCGTTCCTGTCGGGCGGCCCGTTCCGGGTCGCCGATCTGACCCTCGTCTCGATGGCGCGCAGCCGGCGCCTGCTACTCGCGCACACCGGCTGGGCCACCGTGGTCGACCCGGTCGGCGGCGACGACATCGAGCGCTCGGTGATAGGCGCCATCGGGCCGGACGGGCAGTCCCGGATCGGGGCGGTGCGCCGGGCGACGGCGGCCGCGGACGCGGTACGGGCGCTGGCCGACCGGCTCGTCGCGGCGGGCCTCGCCGTTCCTGACGGGGCGCGGGGCGGGGTCGCGGCCGCGGTCCGCCAGGTGCGGGCCGCCGCGCTCGCCGTCGTGGTCCTGGCCGGGGTGTCGCTCACGATGCCGGGCGGGGAACCGGGCGACGGCGTGCTGGTCGCCGCATGGTTCGCGCTGCCCCTCATCCTGACGCTGTCCTGTCTGGCGATCGCCCGCTTCGAGGTCCACCCCTACACACGCTGGGCCTCCCCCACCGGACAGCGGCTGATCGGCGCCCTGCCGAAGGGCGCACGTGACGGGATCGGGGAGGCCGCCCTGCTGACCGCCGTCGCCGTGCACGGCGTCCGCGCGGTGTCCGACCCCGCCCTGCGCGAGGCCTTCGGGACGGCGCAACGGGGTCATTGAGCCGACACCGGCAGGCCGGTGCTTTACTTCGTCAACTGCCGCACGAAGTATCCCCTTTGTTCGCGTCTGCTCCCGGCAGGCGGGTGACAGCCCCGAAAGGCCGCACGAAACGGCCGTACGAGGGCCGGACGAAAGGGACCCACAAGAGCGATGAGAGCAGCCCCCGCCGTCTACGCGACCGCCGGATCCCTGGTCCTGACCGCCCTCGTCGCCGCCCCGGGCCGCGCCGACACCCAGGCCCCGCCCGGCACGGCCGAACTGCGCGGCACGGCCGTGGCCGCCGCCCGCGCCGCGGCCACCGGAATCACCTTCGGGACCTGCGCCGCCGCGGAGCACCTCCCGGCCTACATCAAGTGCGGCACCGTCTCCGTCCCCCTCGACTACGCCCACCCCGCCGGCAAGCAGATCAAACTGACCGTCAGCCGCGTGAAGGCCACCGGCACGACGGCGCCGAAGGGCGGCAGGCCGGTCCGCAGGCAGGGCTCCCTCGTCTTCAACCCCGGCGGCCCCGGCGCGTCCGGCATGTACTTCCCGCTCGTCGGGCTGATGCCGGAGTGGAAGCGCATCGCCTCCGCGTACGACCTCGTCGGCTACGCCCCGCGCGGGGTGGGCCGCTCGGCCCCGCTGTCCTGCGAGGACCCCAAGCGGTTCACGAAGGCCCCCACACAGGCACCGACCCAGCCCTCCGCCACGTACAAGCTGGAGCGGATCGCGCAGGCCAAGGCGTACGCGCAGGGGTGCGCGAAGAACGCCGGGGACGCGCTGCGGCACTACACGACGCTCAACAACGCCCGCGACCTGGACGTGCTGCGCGCCGGGCTCGGCGAGCGGAAGCTGAACTTCATGGGGTCGTCGTACGGCACCTACTTCGGGGCCGTGTACGCGACGCTCTTCCCCATGCATGTGCGCCGCATGGTCTTCGACTCGGCGGTGAACCCCGACCCGAAGCAGATCTGGTACACCAACAACCTCGTGCAGTCGGTGGCCTTCGAGCGGCGCTGGGCGGACTTCCGTAAGTGGGTGGCCAAGCACAACAGGACGTACCACCTGGGCGCGACCGCCGCCGATGTGCAGCAGAGCTACGAGAGGGTCCGGGCGCGGCTCGCGAGCGAACCCGCGGGCGGCACCGTCGGCCCCGGCCAGCTCCAGTCCGCGTACCTCCAGGCCGGGTACTACGACGACTACTGGGCGATGCGGGCGAGCGCGCTGTCGGAGTATCTGAAGGGCAATCCGAAGCCGCTCGCCGCGCAGGCCGCGCCGCAGACCTCGGCGGCCGCCGGGAACGAGAACAGCACGGCCGTCTACACGGCCGTCGAGTGCAACGACTCGGCGTGGCCCACCGACTTCCGCGTCTGGGACCGCGACAACACCCAGCTGGCGCGCCGTGCCCCGTTCGAGACGTGGGACAACGCCTGGATGAACCTGCCCTGCGCGTACTGGCCCGCCCCGCGCCAGCGTCCCGTCGACGTACGGACCGCGCCCGGCGCGCTGCCCCCGACGCTGATCCTGGCCGCCGAGCGGGACGCGGCCACCCCCTACGAGGGCGCCCGTGAGCTGTGGCGCAGGCTTCCGGGGTCGGTCCTGGTCACGGAGCGCGGCGCGGGCACCCACGGCATCGCCGCCGGACCCAACAAGTGCGTCAACAGCCACCTCGACGCGTATCTGATGGAGGGGCGGATCCCGGTGACCCGCGCCGCTGCCTGCGCCCCGCACCCCGAACCGGCGCCGCTCGCCGTGGACTGACGGCGGGCACACGCGCGAAGGGGCCGACCGGTTCGACGACCGGCCGGCCCCTTCGCGTACAGACCCGGGAACTACCTGAACTACGCGAGACCCGCGACGAGTTCGGCGACGCTCTTGCGGCGGCCCGTGTAGAACGGGACCTCCTCGCGGACGTGCATACGGGCCTCGGAGGCGCGCAGGTGACGCATCAGGTCGACGATGCGGTACAGCTCGTCGGCCTCGAAGGCGAGGAGCCACTCGTAGTCACCCAGCGAGAACGAGGCGACCGTGTTGGCGCGGACGTCCGGGTAGCCGCGGGCCATCTTGCCGTGGTCCGCGAGCATGCGGCGCCGGTCCTCGTCGGGCAGCAGGTACCAGTCGTAGGAGCGCACGAACGGGTACACGCTCACGTAGTTGCGCGGCGTCTCGTCGGCGAGGAACGCCGGGATGTGCGAGCGGTTGAACTCGGCGGGGCGGTGCAGCGCCATGTTCGACCAGGCCGGCTCGAGGGCACGCCCCAGCTTCGTACGGCGGAAGAGGTTGTACGCCTCCTGGAGCTGGTCCGCGGTCTCCGCGTGCCACCAGATCATGACGTCGGCGTCGGCGCGCAGACCGGACACGTCGTACGTGCCGCGGACCGTCACGTCCTTCGCGGCGAACTGGTCGAAGAGCTCCTGGACCTCGTCGGCGTAGCCGGCCCGGTCCTCGGGGAGGACGTCTCGGAGCTTGAAGACGGACCACAGGGTGTAGCGGATGACCTCGTTGAGGTCCTTGGCCTTCTTGCCTGCGTTCGGGATCTTGGCGGGGGCGTCGTCACTCATGGGGCTATTCTCCCGCGCCGCCGTGCAGACTCTGCACCGGGTGCGCGGTGAGCTCCTCCACGCCGCTCAGGTCACCGTCGAGCTGGTCGACGGCGGCGTAGGCGCTCGCGATGCAGGCCGGGATGCCCACGCCGTCGTACGCCGCCCCGCACACGGCGAGTCCGGGGATCTTGGCGACATGGCCGCGGATGCGGGCCACGCGCGCGTGGTGGCCGACGGGGTACTGGGGCAGGCCCTCGTGCCAGCGCGTGACGCGCGTGGCGACGGGCGCGGCGCTCAGGCCGGTGGCCTCCCGCAGGTCGTGGCGCGACACCTCGACGAGCCCGTCGTCGTCGCGCGCGAGGTCCTTCTCGTCCTGGTAACGGCCCACGGAAGTGCGTACGACGACCAGGCCCGGGTCCTCGGCCGCGATCCAGCCCCACTTGTTCGAGGCGAACGTGGACGCCTTGATCGTGTGGCCGTCGACCGGCGGCACGAGGAAGCCGGAGCCCTCGGGCAGGTTCGCCTCGTCGCGCCGGAACGCGAGGGTGATCAGGGCCATCGAGGCGTACTCGACGGTGCGCAGCTCCGCGGCGGCGGCCGGCGACTCGGTGTCGAGGAGCCGGGCCGCCTTCTGCGCAGGCACGGCGAGGACGACGGCGTCGGCCTCGATGACGTGGTCGTCGACCCTGACCTCCCAGCCGTCGGGGGTGCGGCGCAGTCCGTGGGCGGGGCTGTCTAGAAGGATCTCGCCGCCCCGCGCGCGCACCGCCTCGGCGACGGCGAGCGGGAGCTGTCCGATGCCGCCCTCGATGCCCATGAAGACGGGGCCCGTCTGCTGGTTCCGCGCCGCGCGCTCCTGGATGGCGCGGACGGCCTCGGTCAGGGAGCGGTGGGCGCGGGCCGCCTCGAAGAGCTGGGGGACGGCGCTGCGCATCGAGATGCGGTACGCGTCGCCCGCGTAGACGCCGCCGAGCAGCGGCTCCACGAGCCGGTCGACGACCTCGCGGCCGAGGCGCTCGGCGACATACGCGCCGACGGCGACGTCGTCGCCGAACTCGGTGGCGGGCAGGTCGCGGTCCTGCTCGATGCGGGCCAGACCCTTGTCGGACAGGACCCCGGAGAGCGCGGCGGCCGTGCCGGGGACGCCCATCACATGGCCCTTGGGCATCGGGCGCAGCTCGCCCCTGGTCCAGAGCGAGGCCGTGGCCGTGCTCGGCGGCTGAAGCCGGTCCCCGAGCCCCACCTCACGGGCGAGGTCGACCGCCTCGGGGCGCCGGGCGAGCATCGACTCGGCGCCGAGGTCGACCCGTACACCCGCGATCTCCCCGGCGCGCAGCTTGCCGCCGAGGCGGCCCGACGCCTCCAGAACGGTGACCTGCGCGCCGGCCGCGAGCAGCCGGTGGGCCGCGGCGAGCCCCGCGATGCCACCGCCGATGACGACCGCCCTGGGGGTCTGTCCCGTTCCCGTGCCTGTGTCCGCGTCGCGCATGCCCCCACTGTCTCAGACCGGCGAGTCCCGACCGTGACCGCATCGGGACCGCTCGGCAACCACCGAAAGGGGTCGCCGGGCCGTCAAAGGAGGCGGCCAGGGCCCGTCCATGGGGCCGACCGTCCCACTCAACCTCCGGGGGTACGTCGATGCGGATATCAGGCACCACAGGAAAGCGGCCGGGGCGCCGCGGCATACGGGCGGCCGGCGCCGTCCTGCTCGTGGCGGCGCTGGCGCTGACGGGGTGCAGCGCCGGCGCCTCGGACAGCGGGGACGCCAGCAAGGCCGACGGCGGGGAGGCGGCCGCCGCGGACCAGGGCTCCGCGAAGGAGGCGGGCGGGGGACAGTCGGACGCGAAATCGTCCCGGCGTGAGCCGCCGAAGCTGACCGGCGTCCACATCATCCGCACGGCGACGCTCACCGTGCAGGTCAAGGACGTCCCGCAGGCACTCGACAACGCGCGCACGGCGGCCGAGGACGCGGGCGGCATCGTCGGCAACGAGTCGACCGACCGTGACGGCAGGGGACATGAGCGTTCCCGTGTCGTCCTGCGCGTGCCGCAGGAGCGCTACGAGCAGGTCCTCGCGGACCTCGCGGGCGCGGGCCGGCTCATCGAGCGGAGGGTGAAGGCGCAGGACGTCACCGACCAGGTCGTCGACGTGGAGAGCCGCGTCAAGTCGCAGCGGGCGAGCGTGGCGCGGGTCCGCGAGCTGATGGACAAGGCGACGAAGCTGAGTGATGTCGTCGCCCTGGAAGGGGAGTTGAGCACCCGCGAGTCCGATCTGGAGGCTCTGCTCGCGCAGCAGGCGTCCCTCAAGGACCGGACGAGTCTGGCGACGATCACGCTGTCGCTGACCGAGACCCCGGTGAAGCCGGCGGGGCACAAGGACGAGGACCCGGGGTTCACCGACGCGGTCGCGGGCGGCTGGGGCGCGTTCGTGACGATGCTCCGCTGGGTCGCGGTGGCCGTCGGCGCGGTGCTGCCGTTCGCCGTGGTGGGCGGCCTGCTGGTCTTCGTGTGGCTGCGTCTCGTGCGGCCGCGGCTGCCGCGCAGGGCCACCGCCGCCGCACGGCCGTTGACGACGGCGCTCGGCCCGCTCCCCGCGCATCCGCCGGCCGGGGAGCGGGGCGAGGAGGAGTGACGGCGGCGCGGACGTAGTTTGGTGGGCATGAGCCCTACACGTGAGCGACTGGTGGTCATCGGCGGCGGGGGGGGCGGGGGGGAGCCCCCCGCCCCGGCCCCCCCCCATGGCCGCCCCCCCCCCCCGCCGGGGAAGGGGGTGGA